>DBFOLV010000030.1:0-29386 GCA_048430825.1 Collinsella sp. | reverse complement strand
AAGTCCTCGAGCCAATGCTTGAGCGCCTTGCAGCGAGCCGCCACCTCGGCGCCCTCCGGCGTGTAACGGCGGAAGGTGCAGCTCAGGACAAAGCCCACGATCGTGACGGGAATCGAGATCATAGCGGCGCCGACGTTGGCGTCCGCAAAGTCGGTATAGATCAGAGAGCCCAGAATGCCAAAGACAATGATGATGCCGAGAACCAGGCCGGCCACCATCGCGATAGTGCCATCCGATGCGATAAACTCGCGCGCCTCCAGCTTGCCCTTAACCGTGCTCTGATAGTCCTCGAGCTTGTCGCCAACAGATGTGGTGCGCTCGCTGGCATACTCCTCCAGCTCGCTAAACGTGCGCGAACGGACGCCGTCTTTATCGGGCTTAACGCCGGCGAAGAAGACCTTGAGCACATCGCGATCGATGCCGTCCTTCTTGGCAGCCTTCCAGGCCTCGTCGGTCACTGTGATGCGATACGTCTGCTCCTCTTTTTCGCGACGGAGCAGACCCTTCTTCTTGGTCTCGGTCGCTTCTTCCAGCTTGATCACGCGGTCGTCGGTGAGCTTCATAAGCGTGGCGATATATGCCTGATCGGGCACGTCGTTCCAGCTCATGAGAGCTGCAAGCACCGCGGGATGGTCGGCCGATGGCACATCGCGGAAGTACTCGTCCTGGAAGAGCGGCTTGGGCTTGGGCCTGCGCAGCTTAAGCATCACGATCACACCGGTATAGGCAACCGCCACGACAACACACACCACGGCAATCGCGCCGGCAACCGCACGCGCGTGCTCACGGCGAGCGTTGGCCTCGTCGGCCCATTCCTTCTCTTCGCTCAGAATCGTCGACATGCGCTTTTCGCCCGAGACGGCAAGCTGCGGCACCCAGTCGCTGGGGAAGGCGATGCGTGCCTCGGCGAATTCGCCCTCATGCACGCAGGGAATGGTATAGGTGACCATGGGCTCGTCCGCATCGAGCGACACGTCGCCCGTCAGCGGGCCGTGGCCCCATGCGCGGAAGTTATCGCCCTTGACGGCAGCCGTCCCGGCAGCGGCATTTGCGAAGTACACTTCCATCTCGACGTCATCGGAATCCGCCGACCAGCCGTCGCCGACGAATTTCCAGTAGAGCTCGGCGGTATCGGCCCAGTTCATAACCGCACCGGTCATGGAATAACTCACGTAGTAGATTGCGCTGTCGCCGCTCTCGTGAGGGCTGAACACCTTAATCTTTACGCCGTCGTCGGACTGCTCCACCGTGTAAACGCCGTCGTCGCCTTTGTTTGCGCTGTCGACCTTGTTAAACGCAGTGTCGTCTTCCTCGACGCTCAGCACATTGACGACCACCGAGCCGCCTTGCTGGTTAGAGCCTGTATTGATATCCCAATACACGCCGTTGATGTCGTCGTCGAAATCGAACTGGCGTCCCTCGACAACGGTCAGCGAGCCGTCGGCCTCGACCGTGGCGCCGATATAGGTTTGGGTCATGGAGTAGCCGTCGGCGTGCGCGGCGACAGGCAGTAGCAACAACGCGAGCGCGACGAGCACGCAGACGGAAGCGAATCGCGCAAACAGGCAGCGCTGCCGACTGACTTTGGCAACGAGGGTGTTCATAGGCACATCCTTTGTCTGTGGTACCAGTAGCGTCATTGTCCCACGTTTGCGGGTTCATGTGACGAACATCTAGGTCAGCGGAGCGTCAAAACGGGACGAAAGTCACGCCCGCGGCCGGCACCTGGGGACGTTCCTTATCTGCCGGCAATCTGGGACACTCCTTGGCATAGCCCGCTCCGGCAATAGATACCACTTCATAGCTCCATCACAGGTGTAGCGGCTTTGTGTGGGCGCGGCGTGAGCCGATTAAGCCGGCGAGCGAGGGGCATAAAGCAGTTGAGCGAAAACGGTTTGCCCCTTTGCCGTCCGCTCGAGGATCATGTCCCCCTTTTCCGCGGAAACCCCGGCAGTTGCGAAGAGCTGCCGGGGTTTCTGTCGTTTGAGGGGTTGGGCTGGCGGGCACGATCGAGCTGTCGACTCGGTGCCTCCCCCACCTCCCGCGCTATACTCGTCCGCATGGATATCAACGCATGCAACATAGCAACACACTCCGCGGACGCACCGGCAACGGCAGAGTCCGTCCCCATCGTGGGCCGCTTTGCCCCGTCGCCCTCGGGCCGCATACACCTGGGCAACGTGTTCAGTTGCCTGTGCGCTTGGCTTTCAGCCCGCAGTCAGGGCGGCCGCATCGTGCTGCGCATCGAGGACCTGGACGATCGCTGCAAGCGACCGGAGCTTGCCGCCCAGCTCATCGACGACCTCGCTTGGCTGGGGCTCGAGTGGGACGAAGGCCCCTACTACCAGCACGATCGCCTGGATCTATACGAGACCGCGCTGCACCAGTTGCAAGACGCCGGCCTCACCTACCCCTGCTTTTGCACGCGCGCCGAGCTCCACGCCGCAAGCGCGCCGCACGCCAGCGACGGCACGCCCATCTACCTCGGCGCCTGTCGAGGTCTTTCTGCCAAAGAGGTCGCCCGCCGCAGCGCCCTGCGCGCCCCGGCCACACGCCTGCGCGTGCCCGCCGTCGACGACCTCGCGGACGACGTGGTCGAGTTTGTGGACCGCACGTACGGCGCCCAATGCGAGGCGCTCGCCACCGAGTGCGGCGACTTTTTGGTGCGCCGCAGCGACGGCGTGTTTGCCTACCAGCTGGCCGTGGTGGTCGACGATGCCGCCATGGGCATCACCGAGGTCGTACGCGGATGCGACCTGCTGGGTTCTACGCCGCGCCAAATCTATCTGCAGCATCTGCTGGGACTGCCCACGCCGCACTACGCGCACATTCCGCTGCTCATGTCGCCGGACGGCCGCCGCCTTTCCAAGCGCGACCGCGATCTGGACCTAGGCGAACTACGCGCCCGCTTTGGCACACCCGAGGCACTGCTGGGCTGGCTCGCCGGTCAAACGGGCATCGCGCCGGACACCACGCCGCGCTCTGCCGAGCAGTTGGTCGAGCACTTTAGCTGGAATGTCATCCGCGCGCACCGCGAGAACATCGTTATGGATGAAAGGACAGGCATGCAACAGACGACAGCCCACCCTGACGAGCACCTCGATAGCGACATTGCCAAAGTATCAACAACCCATCTTTCGCCAGAGGGGTTCGATGCGTTCTGCGAAATACTTGACTCTCCCACGCCTAAAGCTGCGAAAACGTTGCTCGAGCGCAAGCCAGCTTGGGAGTAAATCCCTTAACAAATCGGTTTTGGTTCGTCACGAAGCTCATGCCTCCGCGCCCCTACGCAACATCCCAGGGTTGGAGTTCGTCGCCCAGGCGGACGATGCAGTCGTAGAGCACGGTATGGCGCTCGGCTGGGTTGGCATCACGATGAAAATGCCCGTAGTACCAGCGCTTGTAGTCCAAGCGATCTTCCAGCTCACCGAAAAATGCCGTGAGCCGATCGACGGCGGGGCAATTCCAGCCGGGTGCCGGATAGAGCGTGGGCGAGAGCATGCGCGTAGCGCAGGTGTGGGTAATCACGTAGTCGACCTTCCAGCCCACGCTGTCGAGCTTTGTCCGTGCCTCCTCAAAGTTGCGCTCGTCCGGCAATTCCTGCGGCCACCAGCTGGAATACGGAATGCGGTATTCCTTGTCCACGCTCGTGGCGCCGCCCATGGTAAAGATCGTTGAGCCGTCGAACTCAAAAACCTCGCCGCGCGTCAGGCGCCGTATGGGGGAGGTATCCGACAGGCGCTGCGTCAGCCCACCGTGCCACAACTCCATGGGACGCTCCGCCCAGTGATCGAAACGCTCGTGATTGCCGTCGACGAACAGCACGGTATAGGAACGCGATTCCAGCCAGGCGATATCGGCACATTCCTCGGCAGAGAAATCCCACGGAAAGCCAAAGTCGCCCGCGACAATCAGGTAGTCGTCGCTCGTCAAACTATCCCCAAGATCCCAGTCGCGCAGCTTTTGCATGTCGAGGCCGCCGTGAATATCGCCCGTCACATAGACCGTCATCGGATTACCACTTCCCTGTAAGTCGCTAGCCCGCATTCTGCACGATCACTAGGCCAACCGTTCCAGCCCTTCCATCTCTTAGGGCTTACCCCTCGTTCTTCCATCCAAACGGGTCGAGCACCCAAAAAATCAGATCGAACACGCCGCCGGTCGCCATGGCGCCAGCGAGGGCAATGCAAACATGCAGAGAGCTTGCGCTGCGAAGCACGTCGAATGGCCCCAGAACGGCCAGCAGCGCGACCGCTGCGCCGGCAAAACACAGTGCGAGGCACGGTCCCGCGTCCTTGACGCACTTCTTTGCGAGATGCTTGGTGTTATCACTCATCAATATCGAACTCCTTAGAGGACCGTTGTTTGGGTACATGCCGCCGCGGCAGAGCAGGGCGGCAGGGTAAGTGTCACATGTCGTGCGGACACAAATGCCGATCGCCGTCACTTGCCTACCGTTCACAAAAAGCAGTCCGATTTATTTCCCCGAGGATCTTGATCTCTTCCTCGGTCAGTGAGATCCTTCGATCAAGCTTCCTGGATAGGGGCTGGAAGATGAGACGGATGTCTCTAGACGAAAGCCATAACGCCCGATCACCGTTATGGCTTTCGTCTAGAGCTGGGAGACCAGCTTTTTTGTTAGCGATGCTCCCTTTCAATCTCCGGCACTCCAAGAGCGCAGGCCTGTTGTTTTGACTACTTTAGACGAAAGGGTTTCGCTATGAGCACCGACATTATTGTTCGTTTTACCGACAGCTACGAGCAAAAAGTTGGAGACATTAAAAAGATCGTCGGGCTGATGTCCCCCAAATCCATTATCAAAATTATCGACACGCTCGATCTCGATGCCAACCCCCGCAATTCCCGTTTGGGCTCAGTGACCGATGCTATCTAGGCATCCATTCGCGCTGATGAACTTTCTCACACGCAAAAGCTCTTCCCTTTTAAATCAAAGGGAATTCTGCTTGCGTCCTCGAGCTACGAGCCCCTTGATCGCGGGCGTTATCGTCTAAGCTTTGCTTCTCACGACGAAGTTGAGGGAATTCTTGACGGCGGCCACAACACACTCGCAATCGGCAGCTACATTCTCAGCGAAGCCGAACATGCACTTGGCAATCGACCTCCCAAAAAGAACGAAGTCACAATCTGGGATTCATTCAAGCAAACATGGATGAACCGTCGAACCGATATTGAAGAGTATCTATCACTTCTCCGTGAAGAAAAAGCAGCCCTCAAAGAGAAAGGCATAAGCACTCTAGACTTCTCGATTCCTGTCGAATTGCTCGTTCCGACCGACCCAAACGATGCGCTCTGCGTTGAGAACTTCCGCACCTCACTTTTGGAAATCTGCGACGCTCGCAACAATAACGCTCAACTCACACAAGGCACCAAGGGCAATCAGGAAGGTCTTTTCGATTCCTTTAAGGCTCTTTATGCCGAAAAATATCCTGAATTTGCAGCCAAAATCAGCTGGAAAACCAACGACGGCAACCCCATTGAATCCAGAAAGCTTGTCGCACTCTCTTGGATCCCGTTATCGCTCATCTCGAGTAACGTCACCTCTGGCGACATCGAAGCGCCACAACTTCCCCTAGTCTATAGCGGCAAGGAGAAGTGCCAGGAAAAGTTCTTGCAGCTTATGAGGGATGACCGAGTAAGCAAAGCTGCTGGTTCAGCGCGCCGCGAACTCAAGAATCCGCAAGTTCTTAGCGCGCTCAAAGTGGCTACGGACCTTCCCGGTCTATACGATGAAATCTATTCGCGTTTCCCCAAGCACTACAACAAAACAGGAAGCTACGGAAAAATCGGCGCCGTTAAGAGCCTTAAGAATAGTCGCAATGAATACAAAACTCCCTTCTTTGAAAAGGCAACGGACAATCCTGTTCCTGATGGCTTTATCTACCCCCTAGTCTGTGGCCTCCGCGCATTGATGGAAGCAGATGATCAGGGGAAGGTGTATTGGAAAACTGATCCTCACAAGTTCCTCGATAGCCCGGCATTTGAAAATGTCGTCGCTCAATACAGCGGTGTCATTCAGCAATCTGACTACGATCCGCAAAAGGTCGGCAAGGGCGCTATGAGCTACACCGCCGTTGAAAACTCGATGAAACTCGCAGTTCTTATGGGCTAGCGGATACTTAGGCAAAGCATCGGCGCGCAAGGACGTCATTTATGCCCGACGCACTTGCGCGCTTATTATTAAGCTGGCTATGTAAAACTCCGGTATAGAAATGAACTATTGTCGTTCTTTATCGACCAGTAGTTGGCAAAACTCCCCTACGTCCATCAGCCAGCTTTGCTGTTCAGCCGTATATGAACCAAATACAGGACGAGGCACAACCAGTTGGAGACTATGCCTGCGCATCGAGTCCGTGTACTCAGTGCTTACCGCCACATCAAGTGTAATCAAGTGCTTATTTTCAATTCTATCCGCTTCTTCCAACACTTGGCGCCAGCGCTCTTTAACGGTCGTCTTTGCGCCAAGCATGGTCAGCTTCTCGGCAGGATACAAAGGATTTCTATAAGCCTCAATCGACGGCATAATGAAATCTGGCTTTGATTTGCCCTCTGTATACGGCTGAGCGGAATAACTTATGCCCCATCCCTTAAACAGGTACTCAAGTTGATGCTCAAAAGCAGTTCCCGCGCGCGATTTCCTCCGCTGGAAAGCTGACATCGTGGTCCGTAACACTCCATCAACATCGAGATCGCCTCTTAGATAGGGAGCCAAATCGCGCTCAAGCAGATGCCTCTCGAATACCTTAAAGAGAATCTCTTCTCGCTCATAGCAGTCAAGAAGGCACTTGTCGGGGTTGCTCCTCCAATCAAGCACACCCAAAGTCGAGATGGAATACCTCGTGAATTCAATCCCTTTGGGAAAAGAATCACCGAACTTATCGACCATTTCATCCAAATACGTAACAGCCGACGTGGGAAGCGAAACTTCGATGCCAATCGCTTCAAGAATGGATGCGGCGATTGAGTCTATTCGCCTGTCATCTGCGGTTGACCGCGAAAAACCACTGTCGTCAACTTCGTTCAAACCGAAAAGCCATCTTAATTGGCACTCGGCATTTGATCCTTGTCTAGCAAATACAATCAGAAGACCATGCTCGTCTGAAGGTGCAATGACCATCAGGTCACCGATTCTCGAGGCTCGTATCGCTTCGCTATCGTTGTAATAGAGCCTGTATTCTGTCCTAGTCGGATGCTTCCTGCGCGCGTCGTACCAAGTCGTAAACCCGTGATCAAACAAAGGGTCTGCATCGTCGCAAAGAAATACGAAGGTCGTCGGTATATTTCTTATATCATCGTCGCCAAACAGGGAACGGAGCTCCGCAGTTCCGTTGAATTCATGCTGGTTGCTGCGTTTTCTATCAATATCAACAGCAACGAGTTTCTTCGCAACCGCGCCGTCAAAATAGCTACTCAGAACTCCGTAGTCCATCGAAATACGCTCCCATCATCAGCTTGGCCACTGCTCGCACAGCCGGTACGGTGACAGAATTACCAAATTGATGATATGCCTGCGTATCCGAAACCGGAATAATGAATTGATCGGGGAACCCTTGAAGTCGGGCGCATTCACGCGGAGTCAGCTTGCGAGGGTTCTTCCCCTCGCCACGTGAAACAAGAATCTCACTTCCGTCCTTGTGATAGCGTGCTGAAAGCGTCCTTGTCGTGTCATTGGGGCCAACCGTGCTATAGCCAAAGCCATTGCCTGCCGCCTGATGCTTTTCCTTATATGCACGCAAATAAGCCCACAGTTTGTCGGAAAGAACGTATCGATCATCAGGAGCATCTTCAAGAATCTCCCCGACGGTGTGCCCACCGTCCCCAAGCTCTAGTTGGTCCCAATCAAAATTAGTTTTTTTCTTAAAGCCAACAATGTAAATGCGCTCACGATGCTGGCAAGTCCAATTCTTGCTATCAAGAACCTTGTAGTGCACATCGTAACCAAGCTCGTCCTTAAGGGTCTGCATAATAATCCTGAAGGTCTTGCCGCGATCGTGACTCGTTAGGTTTTTAACGTTTTCCAGCAGGAAAGCATCAGGTTTTTTGTCGCGAATAATACGAGCTACTTCGAAAAATAATGTCCCCTGCGTCTTGTCTTCAAAGCCAGTAGCACGTCCCATCGATTTTTTCTTTGAAACGCCCGCGAGCGAGAATGGCTGGCACGGAAATCCCGCCAATAAAACGTTAAATTTTGGAATGTCGTCCGAACGAACGTCATGAATGTCCCCAGCTGGCTGATCACCGTAATTCATGCGGTACGTCTTCTGTGCATATTTATCCCACTCGCAAGAAAAAACGCACTTGCCACCAAGTTCTTGGAACGGCAAGCGAATGCCACCGATACCAGCAAATAGGTCAATGTAAGTGAAAGGAGCGTCCTCCCGATCACCCTGCGCAAAGGGCGCCTGATAACCTAGGGAGCGTATAAACGTGAGCTCCGTAGCAGATGGACTGGTCTCGCCAGTCTCCCAACGCCGGACGGTTCTATCACCATTAGGTCCCATGCCAAGAGCGGCGGCGAACTCCTTCTGAGTCAGCGCGAGCTCCTTGCGTTTGGCAGTTATCTCTTCCCTAACGTCTTTCATGCTATCCAATCGGAACAAACTACGGACGAACTGTCCGCTAATTGACACAGCGTTATCAAGATTAAACGCGATGCATGGCAGTTGCAACACTTTGTTGCAACGCCTTTCAACGGTAACTTAGATTAACGTGCCGCACGGACAAACAATTGCCCCAACTTGCAACTAGCCAACATCAGGCCTGCGTATTCAGTCACAACCTAGAGCTATCAGCAAAGGCCTCATTAGTTCGCGTCGTTTGGCGGTTTTAGAGTTCTCTTCTACAAGATCTTTCAGCCACTGCATATCGAGCCCTTGCCCAAGCGCGTCGTTATAGGCATCGATAATTAATGAGGGGTCCTCGCAATCGAGGCAAAGATCGACAAGCGTGCGCTCGGGTTTGGTTACCGGCAGGCCGTCGAGCCAGACGATATCCTGCTCCGCAATCTCGCGCTTTACAAAAGAAAGGGATTCGTTTCTCGTATTGATGCGCATGGGCGCGGTCATCCTGTAGGGGGACAGAAAGAAATCGCCGATTTGCTGAAGGTTCGCCGCCGTCGTACCGCTCACAGCGATGCCATCCCACTGGCGCTTTCTCTCCCACGCACAAAGGGAGGGATTGGTGAGCTTCCAAAGAGCGTTGAGCTCATCGGTGCCTCGGCGCTGCGTGCCCGACATCCGGTAGGCGCCGTGGCATATCCGCTCAAGACGCCCCACGCGGCATGAGTGCGCCAGCGCATCTCGAGAAATGTCCATGCGAGCCGCCTGGGCTGTGGTAAACACGCCCTCACTCTCGGAAAGCTCGCTTATCGCCGTTATGTTGCTAAAGTACTTCATGTTGCAATTGTAGGATATTTTCATACTTTTGCAACGTGTTTTTGATCCGTGCGATCCATACGCCTTGCTTATCCCATTTCTGACGCCGGCTTGATACCGGCCCACCATCTCCCGCTATCGAGGTCTAATACTTTTCCCACTGCCACCCAAAAACTCATCCAACATTAATCTTGGCTCAAGAATCGCTTAATCTATAACCTGCACTATAGAGTTCGACCAAGGGCGGGGCGGCGCAACGCAGACCGCCGAACGCAACGCTCGCGCCCGAGCAAATTGCCCGGCGTCGCGCCCATCGAACGAAAGGACAGGTCATGGACGACCTCGAAAAAGTTGAAACCATCCGCACCAAGTGCAACGTGAGTTACACCGATGCCAAGGCGGCGCTCGACGCTGCCGACGGCAACGTTTTGGATGCCATCATTTGGCTCGAGTCGCAGGGCAAGACCCAGACCACGTCGGCGCATGCCGCCACCGAGTCCGCGCCAGTCGATGAGCCCTCGGCCGAGATGGTCGCCGCGCAGGCAGCCTACGAAAAGTCGAGTGAAAAGACCGACTTCTCCAAGAAGATGGACAGCGTGTGGGAGTACCTCAAAAAGCTCTTCCGCCTGAGTCTGGACACCAAGTTTATCGCCACGCGCCGCGATGCGATCATCCTCAACATCCCCATCCTGATTCCCATCGTCGCGCTGTTTGCCTGGGGCGCCACGATATGGCTGATGCTGATTGGCCTGTTCTTTGGCATGCGCTACCGCATCGACAGCGACGGCGACGTGCCCGGCAGCATCAACAACCTTATGGATAGCGCTGCTAACGCCGTGGATGACATCAAGCAAAATCTGAACGACGACAAGTAATCGCAGACGGGGGCACGCATGGCACGGATTCTGATCGTAGAGGACGAGGAGAAAATCGCCCGCTTTGTGACGCTCGAGCTGGAGCACGAAGGCTACCAGGTGGAGCACGCCGCCGACGGTCGCACCGCCGTGAACCTGGCGCTGGAGCGCGACTACGATCTGATTCTGCTCGATGTGCTGTTGCCGCAGCTCAACGGTATGGAGGTCCTGCGGCGTGTCCGCAAGCACAAGGATGTGCCGGTGATTATGGTCACCGCGCGCGATGCCGTGATGGACAAGGTGGCCGGGCTCGATGCCGGCGCCGACGATTACCTGACCAAGCCATTTGCGATTGAGGAGCTGTTCGCACGGATCCGCGTGGCGCTGAAGCGCTCGGAGGCCGTGCGGGCGGCTTCGGGCATTGGAGGCGCCGGTACTGGGGCGGGCGCGGCAGGCGGCGCGGGCGCCGGTATCGCCACAATGCCCCCGGCAACCGACACGGCCCAGACCGCTGCCACGCCCTCCCACGCCGCGCTTACCGTTGACTCGGTTGCGCTCGACCCCGACCGCCGCGAAGTCACGGTCGGCGGCTCGCCCATCGCGCTCACGGCCCGCGAGTTCGATGTCCTCGCCCTGCTTATGGCGCATGCCGAGACCGTACTCACGCGCGAGCGCATCGCGCACGAGGCGCTAGGCTACGACTACGTAGGCGACACCAACAACGTCGACGTGCACATCGCGCACCTGCGCGCCAAGATCGAGGACGCCGGCGGCGCCCGCATCATCCAGACCGTGCGCGGGGTGGGCTATGTCTGCCGTGCGTAACGCCGAGGTCAAGCGCGTCACCTCCATCGCCCGCGCCATCAACTGGAGCTATATGTGGCGCCGCTTGATGAGCCACATCTGGCTCGATCTGTTACTGTTGGTTATTGCGGCGGCGATCCTCGTCTATGGATACAACCAGACGCTGCCCAACGGCGCGTTTACCGCGGGATGGATCCCCGGTGCCGCCGTCCACGGCATGTCGCTGACGCCCGCGCACGGCTGGGACCCCGCCACGCTCACCTATACCGTCGAGCTTGCGCGCACCACCAAGACCTTCCCCCTCGCGCAGGACCTCATCGCGCTGTGGCCCCTCTATCTTGTCGTTGCAGGTGGGCAGGTCATCAGCGTGCTCAACATGCTCGGCGGCGCCCGCCGCGTGCGCCGCACCATGGCACCGCTCAACGACCTGGCCCTGCGCGTAGACGAGCTCAGCCGTATGCAGCTCTCCGGCGGCAAGATGGAAACGCTGGAGCAGGCCATCGAGCGCGCAAGCGTCGACTCGCCGAGCGTAACCACCGGCGACGCCGACCTGGCGAGCATCGAGGTCGCGCTCAACCGCCTGCTGCGCCAGATGCAAGAGGCAAAGCTGCAGCAGATGCGCTTTGTCAACGATGCAAGCCACGAGCTACGAACGCCCATCGCGGTGATTCAGGGTTACGTAAACATGCTCGACCGCTGGGGCAAAGATGACCCGGACGTGCTGGCGGAATCCATCGCGTCCCTCAAGGCCGAAAGCGAGCATATGCAGGAGCTCGTGGAGCAGCTGCTGTTTTTGGCGCGCGGCGATGCCGGGCGCACGGTCCTGCGGCGTGCGAATACCAACCTGGCCGCACTGGTCGGCGAGGTATGCGAGGAGTCACAGATGATCGATGCCGAGCACACGTATCGGCTGGCTTTTGACGCCTTGCTTGCCAGCGACCCGCGCTGCGACGCGCCCGTCGACGTGGCGCTCGTGAAGCAGGCTCTGCGCGTGATCGTGCAAAACGCCGCCAAGTATTCGGACGCGGGCACATCCATCTCGTTTGGCGTGACGCCGGATGCGGGCGCGGGCACGATCGACATAAGTGTTGAGGACGAGGGCATCGGCATGAACCAGAAATCCGCAGCTCACGCATTCGAACGGTTCTACCGCGCCGACAACGCGCGCGATGCCGGCGCGCAGGGCTCGGGTCTGGGGCTCGCCATCGCCAAGTGGATCGTCGACAGCCACGGCGGCGTCATCGGTGTGACCTCAGTCGAGGGCGTCGGCAGCCGCTTTACGATTCGCCTGCCACGATAGAAAGCCCCTCGGCATAAATAAAGGGATAAGGCCATGCGGCCCTATCCCTTTTTGCTAGCTATAGCAGCTTGTGCGCTACTCGCGGCACAGATGCACGGCGAAGCCGGCGAACTCGCGCTTAAAGTACACGAGTTTGGTGCCGCCGTCGGGCAGCAGCACGCGCGACTCCTCGTTGACCTCGAGTCCGCGCTCGGCAAACCACTTCTCGGCCGCATCGATGTCGTTGACGGCAAAGCCAATGTGGCCCTTGGTGCCACGACCGTTCTGCTTCATGACCTCGATCAGCGAATCGTTAAAGTACGAAACCGGGGTCTCGATGACAGGTAGGCCCATCATCGTCGAGAACAGCTCCGCGATCTCCAGGGCATCGGCCGGGTCGGTGGCGTTAATGCCCACGTGGGCGACGCGCATGCCAAAGAGCTCGACCGGGTTGGCGTTCTGCTCATTCATACAGGCAGCGCCTACTGAGCCATAACGTCGAGAACGGCCTTCTCGGCAGCGACGCGGTTCATGCCGGTCATGAAGGGCACGCCGCTCACGTACGGGCAGGTGAGGCCCTCGGGGGCAACGGTGGTGGCGATCAGCAGGTCGGCGCCCTCGTCGCAAGCGTCCTTGGCCTCGGAGATGGCGCACTGCACGATCTCATACTTGCCGGCGTAACCGTTGGCGTCGAGCATGGTGGCGACCTTCTGGGCAACGAGCGTGGAAGTAGCAGCGCCAGCGCCGCAAGCCAAAACGATCTTCTTCATAGGTAATGTCTCCCTTCATGGTTTACTTTAGGTAAGTGTACCGCAGCGAGCGATGGCACTCAGCCTCGATGAGCTTTTATGCCAGTTTGCTTGTGCGCTGCGTATAATACATCTAGTACGTGTTGTCATACCGCTCGCTTTATGAGCGACTAAGGATCCTAACATGCCCGATTCCCGCACACTCTGGACCGCCGTCGTTATCATCTGTATCGCCGTGTCGGTGTTCTTTAGCGTCAAAAAACGCACTACGTTTAAACGCCTGCAACAGTTGATGGCCGCCAAACAGTGGGCCGAGTTCGATCGTTTGCTCGACGGCAAACTCACCAGCATGCTGTACCCGCGCTACAACCGCGACTACCTGCGTCTGAACTCCTATCTGCTGCGCGAGGACCACGAGCGCGCCGGCGAGATGTTCGACCTGCTGCTGGGACTCAACCTGCCCAAGATGCAGCGCGTCGACCTGGTGATCAAGGCCTTTAACTACTACGTTGGCCAGGAGGACCGCAAAAAGTCCAAGGAGCTGCTGCACGAAATCAAGGGCTTTGAGGGCGGTCAGGCCGAGGCGGTCGCGCACGAGTGCCAGCTGATGTACGACACGATGATCCTCAAGCGTCACAACGACATTCCCGAGCTGGAGCGCATGCTCGAGGATGTCGGCGACGACCCGGTCAAGCGCTGCCGCTTGGAGTACCTGCTGGCCCTGCAGTACCAGAACAAGGGCGACGAAGCCAAGTTTGCCGAGTACTTGGAAAAGTCAGGCCAGCACTCGATGGCCGTCAACGCGTAACGGACGGCTTGTGCTAGACTTCTAGTCTCACGGGGGCGTGGCGGAATTGGCATACGCAGGAGACTTAAAATCTCTCGCCGCAAGGATTGTGGGTTCGAGTCCCACCGCCCCTACCATGTAGTGCTTACGAGCCCGTGTCCCCCAGGGATGCGGGCTCGTTTCTTTTAGGTGCCGTCAACTGCAGAGCAGCTCATTTGGGACAGAGCTTTTTTGACTACTTTTAAAGGGTGCTCAGGCTCGGGGTCCAGGCGATGGTGGGGGTCGCGCCGTCGAGAACCTCGTTGATGGTGGCGGCCATGCCGGCGAGGAGGCTGTTCTCACTTACGGTGAGCGTCTTGTAGCCGCCGGCTCGCATGAGCTCGCGAATCACCACGGCGCCGGCCAGAATCACGCCCGCGCGTTTGGGCTGTACACCCGGTAGCGCGGCGATACCCTCCACATCCAGCGCGGACATACGCTCGATGGCAGCCGAAACCTGCTCCATCGAAAGCTCGCGCAGGTGCACAAAGCTCGAATCATACGGCTCCAGCTCGTGAACGAGTGCCACGAGCGTGGTGACGGTGCCGCCCACCGCAACGAGGCGTTCGGCGCGCTCAAAGTCGCTGGGCAGGCCTTCAAAATAGGCGGCAAACTGCTCGCCTGCCCACGCGGCAGCGGCAGCAAGCTCGCCATCCGCGGGCGGCAACGCGGAGAAAAAGCGCTCCGTCACGCGGCGACAACCGATGTCCAGCGAGCGCGTTCCCTCCAGCGCAAAGACGCCGCGCTCCGGCGCGTACACGCCAGTCGCGAGCTCCGTGGATCCGCCGCCCGAATCGGCAACAATGATGCGCTCGCCGGCAAAGTCGTGCGCCACGCCGAAAAACGTCAGGCGCGCCTCGACCTCGCCCGGAATCACCTGTGGCTCAAGCCCCAGATCGCGCAGGCCGTCCAACAGCAGCGCGGCATTGGACGCATCGCGCGCGGCACTCGTACACGTGGTGCAGACGCACACGGCCCCAAAGGCACGGGCCTCGTCCACAAACATGTGACACGCAGCGAGCACACGCTCGACAGCCGCCTTGCAAAAGCGCCCCGTCGTGTCCACGCCCTCGCCCAGGTCGGTAATCTCGGTATGCTTGGACGATTCCACAATCGCTCCGCCCTCGACCTGGGCCAACACCAGTCGCGACGACACCGTTCCCAGGTCGATCGCGGCTACCTTATAGCGTTTGCAATTTGTCATTGCGGGCTCCCCTCCGGGCGCTATTTGCCGTTGGACACGACCGTCTGACCCTCGACGCCGTTAAACCCAAACAGCATGTCGAGCGCCTGGATGTACCACGGCGCGTCCTTGCCGACTTCTTCGATTTCCTTGGCCACTTCGCTGGCCTTCTTGACGTTTGAGGACTTTTTGCTCGACGACGAGTCCGAATCGTCGTCCAAGCCTAGCACGTCAATCTTCTTCTCGCCGGGCATCACCAGGCCCAGGTCCTCGGACGCCGCGTCCTTGATACCCTCCTCCGAGAGCAGCTTGTCGACGCTTTTTTGCAGCTCATCATTGTATTGCTGGCGAATCTCGACCTGCTTGGCCAAGATATCGCTCGAACGCTTTGCCACGTACAGATCGCGCACGGGGAAATACAGGCTCACGAGCACCAGCGCCACCACGATACCGATAAACAGCGGACGCAGAGGGCCATGCGTAAAGTCATAGATCGCCTTGACAACCGCGTTGTCGTTGGCGTAATGCATAAAGTCCGAGCCCGAAAGACGGTTCGAGGGCCTACTCGATTTGTCGTGTGCTTGAGTCGAGGGACGCGACGCATGCGACGAACGTGCCGGGCGCACCGGTCCATCTGCCAAGGTATTTGATTGAGCATTGGGGCGCGAGGTACTTGCCGGGCGCTGCGTGGAGCGGTCGGCGCCGGCATAAGCGGACCCACCGAGCTGCACCGTGCGCGCACGGCGAGGCGACGGCTCGCGCGAACCGGCGGAATAGTACCTGTTGTCGTAAATCTGATCCATGTGCGCCTTGTGCGGTTGAGGTTTGTTTGCGCTAAGTCCTTTAGTTATAGCACGAGCGCCTGCACCGCCTTCGCCGGCCTTTGCTCGACATAAAAAAGGCGCTGAGCCGTATGGCCCAGCGCCCATGGCGCTTTGCAGCATCCAGTCAAGGCGGGACGGAACCGAGTCAGCCTCCCCCTCGCCAAATTCGCCCGTTTAGCGAATGTTGTAGAACGCGGTCTTACCGGCGTAGCGCGCGCTGCCCTCGAGCTCGTCCTCGATGCGGATGAGCTGATTGTACTTGGCGATACGGTCGCTGCGGCACGGGGCGCCCGACTTGATCTGGCCGGCATTGACGCCCACGACCAGGTCGGCGATCGTGGAATCCTCGGTCTCGCCGGAGCGGTGGCTCACGATGCAAGCATAGCCGGCCTCCTTGGCGGTCTCGATGGCCTCGAGCGACTCGGTGAGTGTGCCGATCTGGTTGACCTTGACCAGGATCGCGTTGGCGGCGCCCAGCTTGATGCCCTTCTTGAGGCGCTCGGTGTTGGTGACGAACAGGTCGTCGCCCACCAGCTGCACCTTGTTGCCAATGCGGCGGGTCAGCTCGACCCAGCCGTCCCAGTCCTCCTCGGCCATGCCGTCCTCGATGGAGATGATGGGATAGGTGTCGACGAGCTTCTCCCAGTAATCGACCATCTGGGCACTCGTGTACTCCACGCCCTCGCCCTTGAGTTCGTACATGCCGGTCTCGGCGTTGTAGAACTCGGTCGAGGCCGGGTCCATGGCGTACATGAAGTCGACGCCGGGCTTAAAGCCGGCCTTCTCCACGGCCTTGGTGATGTACTCGAACGGCTCGGCGTTGGTCTTGAGGTTGGGGGCAAAGCCACCCTCGTCGCCCACGCCGCCGCCCAGGCCTGCCTCGTGCAGCACGCCCTTGAGGGTGTGGTATACCTCGGCGCACCAACGCAGGCCCTCGGTAAAGCTCGGGGCGCCCACCGGCATGATCATGAACTCCTGGAAGTCAACGTTATTGTCGGCATGCACGCCGCCGTTGAGAATGTTCATCATGGGCGTGGGCAGCAGGTGAGCGTTGACGCCGCCCAGGTACTGGTACAGCGACAGGCCCGCCGACTCGGCAGCGGCGCGGGCAACGGCCAGCGACACGCCCAGGATGGCGTTGGCACCGAGCTTGGTCTTGTTGGGGGTACCGTCCGCGGCAATCAGCGCGGCATCGACGGCGCGCTGGTCGAAGGCATCGAGGCCCACGACGGCGTTAGCGCACTCGTTGTTGACATGCTCGACGGCCTGCGAAACGCCCTTGCCCAGGTAGCGGCCCTTGTCGCCATCGCGCAGCTCGCAGGCTTCAAAGGCGCCGGTCGAAGCACCCGAAGGCACCATTGCGCGGCCAAAGCTGCCGTCCTCGAGCACGACCTCGACCTCGACGGTGGGATTGCCGCGGCTGTCGAGCACCTCGCGACCGTAAACGTCCAAAATATCGCTCATGTTGTCTCCCTCTCACTTGGAAACGTAGTTGATGCAAGCGACTGGCCGAATGTGCACCATCGGTGCGCCTCCGTAAGTTAGCCATGTCGCACTTTTTGCATTATGCCCTAAGTTAGCCGTGGGATACACTTGATTTTCGAAAAATTTAACGGGAACGATGAGGCATGTCAGCCCGTCATTCCCGCAGTCTTACTCCTCCGCCTTTGCGGCGTCCCACAGGTCGTTGAGGCCGTGGGTCGAAAGCTCGGCAAGATCAACATGGGCATCGGCCGCCATCTGCTCCATCGCGGCCCAGCGACGGCGGAACTTTGCCGTGCTGGCACGAAGGGCGCTCTCGGCGTCAATGCCCTCCTTGCGCGCAACGTTGACCAGGGCAAAGAGCAGGTCGCCAAACTCCATCTCGCGCTCGGGCGAGCCAGGGGCCTCGGCCTCAAACTCGGCACGTTCCTCGGCGACCTCGTCCCACACATCCTGGACCGTCTCCCACTCAAAGCCCACGGCAGCCGCCTTGCGCGACACCTTCTGGGCCTGCATCAGCGCCGGCAGATGCGTGGGCACGCCATCGAGCAGACCCTCGGGCGCGGTCTCGCCTGCTGCCACAGCCTTGTCCTTGGCGGCCTTCTCGGCAAGCTTGACCTCGTCCCAGATCTTGAGCACCTCGTCGGAGCTCTCGGCATCCGCATCGCCAAATACGTGTGGGTGGCGGCGAATGAGTTTGGCGTCGATATCGCGCGCCACGTCGGCCAGCGTAAACTCGCCGGCGTCCGCCGCGATCTGCGCATGCAGCACGACCTGCATGAGCACGTCACCCAGCTCCTCGCGCAGGTGAACCGCGTCGTCCGCCTCGATGCAGTCGAGCGCCTCGTAGGCCTCCTCGATCATGTTCTTGCCAATGCTGCGGTGCGTCTGCTCGCGGTCCCACGGGCAGCCGTCGGGCTGACGCAAGCGCCAGACGGTCTGCACCAGATGTTGTAGCTCGGCCGACGCGTCGACCAGCGTGGACAAATCGCGCGAGCCCTCGGCATTTTGCTGAGCCATGTGCTGCGCCATGGTTAGTCCTCCTCCAGGATCACGTGGCGGAACGCTCCGCCCTCGTAGATGCCGTAGCTATGCGTGCCGTCCTTGGGGATGCTCACGCTGCCGGGGTTGAAGAGCCACAGGCCCGGGTGTGCGGCGCTTTCCTCGTTGACCTTGATGTGCGTATGGCCGTAGACGAGCGCGGAGCCCTCGGGCAGCGCGGGCGCGTGGTCGACGCTGTTGTGCATGCCGGCGCCAAAGACATGGCCGTGCGTCAGGAACAGCTCGCGGCCGGTCTCGTCGAACAGCGTGGCGTAGTCGGCCATGATGGGGAAGTCGAGCACCATCTGGTCGACCTCGGCGTCGCAGTTGCCGCGCACCGCGATGATGCGGTCGGCCAGGGCGTTGAGCAGCGGGATTACGCGCTTGGGGGCGTAATCGCGCGGCAGGTCGTTGCGCGGACCGTGGTAGAGCAGGTCGCCCAGCAGCACGATGCGGTCGGGGTTCTCGCGCTCGATGGCGGCGCACAGGCGCTCGGTCCAGTATGCCGAGCCGTGGATATCGGAAGCGATGAGGTATTTCATGGGGAGATCCTTTCGAATGGGGTTGATATGGCTGGGCGCAGGATGTCGCCACCGGCCGCGTTACTCAAATCGCAGTGCCACGGCTTGCGCCGCCTGCATCACGCGCTGGAGCGGCACGTTGTGCTCACGGGCAAGGCGGGCGCAGTCCTCGTACTCGGGTGCCGCACGCTCACTGCCGTCGGGCAGGGTGGCCACCTTGACGGACACCTCGCCCCATGGCGTCGTTACGCGCTCAAAGCGGCGTGGCAGGCAAACGCGCTCCATAACCTGGCGACGGATACCATTGGTCGTGGTTTCCAAAAAGATGATCGTCTGCAGACGCTCGATATCCTCGTGAGCACAGATTACCTGTAGCTGCCAGCTGGGGCGGCCTTTCTTGCAATAGAGGGGCAGCCAATGCACCTCGCGCGCACCCGCCTCGCGCAGGCGGTCGGCAGCGTAGGCGAGCACCTCGGGCGACGCGTCGTCGATGTCGCATTCCAGCTTGACGATGGTTTCGGGTGCATCGGTCTCGCGGGACAGTGGGGATGTGCTATCGCATTGCATACGGTCCGGATCCTTTCCGCGCGGGCTCGTTTTGTTCATCCAAACGCTAGCACATCGCGGGCGGCGCAGGGGCGGCGTCATGGGATAGGTGCGACTTTTGCTGGGCGCAAGTGCTGGCGCGCTCCAACGACGGCCCGCTCCACTCAAACGTGTACGTCAGCCTCCAAACATGTCATTTTTTGCAGCTTTTGGAGGCTGATGTACATGTTTTGAAAGCGCAAGCGAGGCCGCACCACGCGCCGCGCAGCCTTTCCAATCGATTTCGAGCTCCGGCATGCCCGGCGTGTTGAAAGCTGCACCATTACAATGGAGCGGATTCGCCAAATGCAAAGGAGTCGCCATGTCTGCCTGCCCGCTGGTCGATTGCCATACCCACACCTCGTTTTCGGACGGACATGCCTCGTTTGAGGACAACGTTCGCGCCGCTGCTGCGGCCGGCTGCCGCGTCATGGTCTCGACCGACCATCTCACCCTGCCCGCCAGCATGGATGCCAACTGCGAAGTGCAGGTTACTGAGGGCGACCTGCCGGCACATCGTCTGGCCTTTGAGGACGCCCGCAAACTCGCCGCGCAGATTGCGCCGGAGCTCGAGCTTATCTATGGCTTTGAATGCGATTGGTACGAGGGCTGCGAGCCTTTGGTTGAGCGCTGGTCCCAGAGCGCCGTGGTACGCCTGGGCAGCGTGCATTGGATTGGCAACCCAGGCGATATCATGGCCGGTGCCGCGGGTATGGCGGGAACGGAAAACGTCGCTCGCCCCGATACACCCGATTCCCTTTGCGGTTGGATCGACGATGACACCGACCTGCACGTTTGGGAAAACCTGGGGGTACGCGGCGTATGGGAGCGCTACGTCGACGACTGGTGCCGCGCTTGCGAAAGCCCGCTTAACTTTGATGTGATGGCTCACCCCGACCTGTTCATGCGCTTTTCGAAGGAAGGCTTTGCGCCCGATTTTGATACGGCACCGTTTTGGGAGCAGATGGCAGAGTGCGCACACGATACAGGCCGCCGCGTTGAAGTTTCGACCGCCGCGCCGCGCAAGGGCCTCGACGACTATTACCCCTCGACGGGGCTGTTGCGTTGCTTTGCCCACGCCGAGGTACCCATCACCTTTGGCTCGGACGCGCACCGCGCCTGCGACATCTGCTGGAATATCCGCGAGGCACAAGCCCACGCCTACGACTGCGGCTACCGAACCTTCGACATCCCCCACCCCACCGGCGAATGGGAACCCACACCCCTCGACTAGCCATCCCTTCATAAGTTGCGGTGGAATAGGGATTGTTTTGCCTGATGAAGCGCTTAAACAGTCCCTATTTCACCGCAACTTCCATGACCCCGTTACACCAACAAAGACTGTCCCAAACGACTAGTGGCGGCGGGCGTTGAGTTCGCCGGCAAGCTCGTCGAGGGTGATACCGTAGCGCTCAAGGGTTACGAGCAGGTGGTAGATCAGGTCGCCGGCCTCGTAGCGAATGTGATCGTGGTCGTTATCCTTGCAGGCCATGATGACCTCGCTCGCCTCCTCGGCAAGCTTCTTGAGCAGCTCGTCCTCGACGTCGGTCAGCAGGCGAGCGGTATAGCTCTCCTGCGGCGACGCGTCGCGACGACCGTGAATCACCTCGGCCAGACCTGTCAGCGTCTCACCGATATTTCCATCCTGAACGTTTGCGGTGCGCACACCCATGGTTCAATCCTTTCTGGTGGCCGAGCGTCTAATCGAGCGCCCGCCCTACGCGAGTTTCTTAAAGAAGCAGGTACGGTTGCCGGTATGGCAGGCCGGGCCCGGCGAGTCGACCTTGACCAGCAGCGTATCGCTATCGCAGTCGGCCCAAAGCTCCTTGACCTCTTGCATATTGCCGCTCGTCGCGCCCTTGTTCCAGAGCTCCTGACGGCTGCGGCTCCAAAACCACGTGGTACCGGTCTTGAGCGTCAGCCCCACCGACTCCTCGTTCATCCAAGCAACCATAAGCACCTCGCCGGTGTCATACTGCTGAACAACACAAGGAATCAGCCCGCGGGCGTCGTACGTAAGATCCGCCGCTTCTACTACCTCAGTCATCATTTCTCCCAAGTAATTACCGTAAACCCCACAGGTCAGCGAGGGTTGTCCAGGTGCCGCAGGTTGCCGCGAAAGAGGAGCGACGCGTACTTTGGCACGCGAGCGACGGTTTGAGCGGCAAGATGCGGTGCCTGGACAAGCCGCAGCGAAGCCCGCAGCATTAGAAGTCCAACCTCACAGGAATACCTTGAGAGGCCATATACTCTTTGACTTCGCGAATGCTGAACGTCCCAAAGTGAAAGACGCTGGCCGCCAGCACGGCATCGGCTTCGCCCTCGATCACGCCCTCGGCAAAATGCTCGAGCGTACCCACGCCGCCGCTCGCGATGACGGGAATCGGCACCGCACGCGCCACGGTGCGGGTGAGCGCCAGGTCAAAGCCAGACTTGGTGCCGTCGCGATCCATGCTGGTCAGCAGGATCTCGCCGGCGCCGCGACGGGCCGCCTCCTCGGCCCACGCCAACGCGTCGATACCCGTGGCGTTGCGGCCTCCTGCGGTAAAGACTTCCCACTTGTCGGCACCGGATGCGCCGGGCAAACCGACGCGCTTGGCATCGATCGCCACGACCACGGCCTGGCTGCCAAACGCCGCGGCAGCTTGGCTGATCAACGACGGGTCGCGCACGGCCGCCGAGTTGAGCGACACCTTGTCGGCACCGGCGGCAACCATGGTGCGCATGCCCGCAAGGTCGCGAAAGCCGCCGCCCACGGTATAGGGAATAGCGAGCTCCTCGGCTGCATGCGCCGCCATCTCGATAGTCGTCGCACGGTTGTCGCTCGTGGCGGTAATGTCCAAGAAGACGACCTCGTCCGCACCCTCGCGGTCGTAGGCACGCGCCAGCTCCACCGGGTCGCCCGCATCGCGCAGGCTCACAAAGTTGACGCCCTTGACCACGCGGCCGTCCTTGACATCCAAGCAGGGAATCACGCGTTTGGTAAGCATGGGCTACTCCTCCCCTCGGGCGGCGGCCAGCGCCTGCACCAGCGTAAAGTTGCCCTCGTAGAGCGCGCGACCGGTAATGGCACCTTCAATCGCGCCCTCACCCACCGCAGCCAGCGCACGGATGTCGTCGAGCGTCGAGATACCGCCCGAAGCCACGACGGGAAAACCCGCGACCTCGGCCACATGGCGATACGCCGCCACATCGATGCCCGTCTGCATGCCATCACGCGCGATGTCGGTATACACCAGATGCTTAAAGCCCAGCTCGGAAAGCTGCGCCACGGCGTCGTCGAGCGCCATGCCCGCGCCGTCACGCCAACCGTTCACCTTGACCTGGCCGTCGTGTGCGGCAATGTCGGCCACCAACAGCTCGCCAAAACCTTGGGCTGCCACCTCGGCAAAACCCGGCTCGGTCACCAGCACGGTGCCCAGCGCAATGCGGCGCGCACCGTAGCCGGCCAACTCGTCGATGCGCGCGAGCGAGCGGACGCCGCCGCCCACGTCCACGGACAGACCGTCGACGCCGCAGATGGCCTTAATCGCCGCTGAGTTGGCAGCGCACATGTCCTCGTCCTCGCCAAAGGCAGCGGACAGATCGACGACGTGCACCCAGCTTGCGCCCTGCTCGGCAAACGAGCGGGCGACGGCCACGGGGTCGTCGGAATATACCTTGCAGCGGCTGCGGTCGCCGCGCTCCAGGCGCACGACCTTGCCGCCGATCAGATCGATTGCGGGAAACAGGATCATCGGCCAACCTCCTCGACGATGTTGACGAAGTTCTTAAGGATGCGCTGGCCCAGCGCGGAGGATTTCTCGGGATGGAACTGGCAGCCCCACACGTTGCCGTGGCGCACGATGCACGGGAAACTCCGTGTATAGTGCGTGCGCGCCAACACATCGGCGGTATCGGCGTCGTCGGCCACCGCGTAGCTGTGGGTGAAGTACATGTTGGCGCCCTCGGCAAAACCGGCAAGCAGCGGATCGGCCGCACCGGCGGGCGTCATGTGCACCTGGTCCCAGCCCACGTGCGGCACCTTCAGGCGGCTCGACTCCAGGCGCGTGCACGAGCCGCGCATAATACCCAGGCCATCGACCCAGGGACCGCCAGCCTGCTCGGAAGCGCTGTCGTGCACGACCACGCTCTCGTCCGCAGGCACGCCCTCGTTGCCGCGCTCAAAAAATAGCTGAAGGCCCAGGCAGATGCCGAGCAGCGGAGTTCCGGCGGCAACGGCGTCGAGCACCGCGTCCGCCTCGCCGCTCTCGCGCATAAAGGCGATCGCGTCATAGAACGCGCCCACACCCGGAATGACCAGGCCGTCGGCGCTGCGGATCTGCTCCGGATCGTCCGACGTGCAAGCGGCGGCACCGGCGCGCGCAAGCCCGCGCACGACGCTCGACAAGTTGCCCTTGTGGTAGTCGACCACCACGATCTTCGGTTCGCCCACGCGACCCTCCCTTTCCCATTCAAAACCTGCCAAAAAGGGACAGGTTACAGTGAGCCCTTGGTGCTGGGGATGCCTTGCACGCGGGGATCGAGCTCGCAGGCGTGGCGCATCGTGCGGCCCACGGCCTTAAAGGCGGCCTCGATGATGTGATGCGAGTTACCGCCCGCCAGTTCGCGCACGTGCAGCGTGAGCTTGGCATCGCGCGCAAAGGCATAGAAAAACTCGACGGCCAGCTCGGTATCAAAGCTGCCCACGCGCTCGGTCGGCACGGGCAGCTCGCAATAGGCCTGCCCGCGGCCCGAAATATCCACGGCGGCCATCACGAGCGTCTCGTCCATGGCGATCGCCGCGTCGGCAAAGCGCGTAATGCCCGCCTTGTCGCCCAGCGCCTGGCAAAACGCCTCGCCCAGCACAATGCCCGTGTCCTCGACGGTATGATGCGCATCGACCTCGACGTCGCCCACCGCGTGCACCGTCAAATCGAACAGGCCATGGCGGCCAAAAGCGTTGAGCATGTGGTCGAAAAACGGTACGCCGGTCGAGATATCACACACGCCGCATCCGTCCAGGTCGAGCTTTACGACAATGTCGGTCTCCCCCGTCTTGCGGGTCACCTCGGCATAACGGTCCATCTACATCTCCTCCTTCACCAGCGCGGCAAACGCAGCCAACACCTCGTCGTTTTCCTGCGGGGTACCCACGGTAATGCGTAGGCAGTCCGCGAGCCCCGGCGCGTAGCTAAAGTCGCGCACCAAAATCGAATACTCATCGCGCAGACGCTCACGAACGCGCGTGGCATGCGGTGTGCGCACGAGCACAAAGTTCGCCGCGCTCGGCCACACCTCCACGGGCAGACCCTCGGCAGCCATTGCACGCAGGGCGCACAACTCGCGCTCGCGCTCGGATGCGACCTGCGCCACCACAGGTGCGTAGGCATCACGGGCACGCACGCAGGCAAGCGCGGCGGCCTGGCTCAGCACGTTAACCGAGTAGATCTGGCGAATCGCCGCAAACACATCGATGACCTCGGGCGCCGCGATCACATAGCCCAGGCGCGTGCCGGCGGCGCCGAACGCCTTGGACAGCGTATGCAGAATCGCCAGGTTGGGATGCTCGGCGATAAGCCCCTGCGCCGTGGTGGCCGCGCCAAACGAATCGTCCGCAAACTCAACGTAGGCCTCGTCGACCATGACCATGCCGGGGCACGCATCGCACAGGGCCGCGACAAAGTCGAGCGGCGTCACATCGCCCGTGGGGTTATTGGGCGAGGTCACGATCGCCAGATTGCACTCGGGCGCCGCTGCGAGCACAGCCGCTTGGTCGAGCTCAAAGGTCGCCGGGTCGCGCCACACATCGCGCACCTCGGTCTGGCAGAGCGACGCAAAGAACGCGTACTCGCTAAAGCACGGCGGGCAGTTGAGCAGGGTCCGTCCCGCGCCGCCAAACGCCAGCAGGTAGTTATAGAGCAGCTCGTCGCCACCGTTTCCCACGCAGACATTCTCGCGCGCCACACCATGCCAAGCGGCAAGCTCGTCGCGCAGGTCACAAGACATGGGATCGGGATAGCGGTTGAGCGGTGTAGCAGCCAGAGCGGCGTCGACCGCTTCGCGCACGCCGGCCGGCACGGGATAGGTGTTCTCGTTGGCCGAAAGGTTGATGCGCGTGGGCGTAAAGTTGGGATCGTAGGGCTCGATACCGGCCAAGTAGGGCTGGACGAGCTCCTTCATGCGCGGCGTGAGTTCGGCCATATTAGGCCTCCTCGACGACCGCGCCAGCGGCACCGCCCGCAGCCGCCGCCAGGTCCACACCCTCGGCGACCGTCGCGGTCGCATCGCCCGGCCAGGCGACCTTGGTCAGGTCGGCCGCAGCCAGCGACTCGGCACTCACGGCATCCTCGCCCTGCTCCAGCACACGGCGACGCAGGGCGGCGGATAGCGCATGCGCCCACAGGCCCTCGGCCTCGGCCAGGCGCTGCGTGGCGGGAGCGTCGGAGAGCAGGCCCTCGGGTGTATAGCAAATGACGCTCGAGCGCTTAACGAACTCTTCGACCGAAAGCGGGTTGGAGAACATGGCCGTGCCGCCAGTCGGCAGCGTGTGGTTGGGACCGGCAACGTAATCGCCGAGCGGCTCGGAGCTCCAAGCGCCCACAAAGATGGCGCCGGCGTTGCGAATGCCGCCGAGCAGGCCCATCGCATCCTTGCAGTGCAGCTCAAGGTGCTCAGGCGCCACGGTGTTCACGGCCTCGACGGCGGCAGCCATGTCGGCGGCCACCACGATGGTGCCTTCGTTGTCGAGCGAGGCGCGCGTGATCTCGGCGCGTGGCGACTGCGCTACCAGAATGTCGATACCCGCCTCGACCTCGCGCGCAAACTGCTCGTCGCAGGTCACCAGATAGCAGGCTGCCAGCGGATCGTGCTCGGCCTGGGCCATCAGGTCGGCCGCGACCACCATGGGCTTGGCCGTGGCATCGGCCAGCACGCAGACCTCGGACGGGCCAGCGACCATGTCGATTCCGACGTCGCCCGAGACAATCTGCTTAGCCGCGGCAACAAAAGCGTTGCCCGGGCCGGTGATTTTGTCGACGCGCGGAATGGTCTCGGTACCGTACGCCAGCGCGGCCACGGCCTGAGCGCCGCCCACCATATAGATCTCGTCCACGCCGCCGAGCTTTGCCGCGGCGAGCGTGTAGGGGCTGATCAGGCCGTCTTTTTGCGGCGGGGTCACCATGACCACGCGCTTGACGCCGGCAACCTTGGCGGGAATGGCGTTCATGAGCACCGTGGAGGGATACTGCGCGCGACCGCCCGGCACATAGATGCCGGCAGCGACAAGCGGGGTCACCTTAACGCCGAGCATCGTGCCGTCCGGGCGCGTGGTAAACCAGCTCTGCTCGACCTCGCGCTGGTGGAACTCGCGAATCTGGCGCGCGGCCTTCTCGAGCGCGGCGACAAAGGCCGGATCGAGGCCTTCGAGCGCGGCATCGACCTGCTCTTGCGGCAGACGGAAGCTCTGCAGCTCGACGCCGTCAAAACGCCGACAGTAGTCGCGCACCGCGGCATCGCCATTGGCGCGCACGTTGGCCACGATATCGCGGGCGGCGTCGACGATGTTTTGCGGCAGCACGCCCTTGCGGTTGAGCTGGTTGGTAACGAGGCGCTCACCGGGAGCAAGCTTGATGGTCTTCATATCGGTATCCCCTATCGGTCGAGGTTGTGTTCGAAAAACGAGAGACCGGGCGGCGGCACCAGTCGGCCCGCAGCCCGTACGTTGGGGCGCCCGTGCGCGCTCGCGCTATTGTGCCGAGCCCGCGACGGGCTCAAAATGCTTGCCCTTCACGGCAGCCGCCAGGCGATCGGCCAGGTTGCGCACACGCGGATCGAGGCGCGCGGCACCCGGGTTGACAAAGAAGCGGGCCGTGCAGTCCATGATGCGACCGGTGATGACCAGGTCGTTGTCGCGCAGCGTGGCGCCCGTGGCGGTGATGTCCACGATGCGATCGGTCATGCCGACAATGGGGCCCAGCTCGATGTTACCGTGCAGCGAAACGATGTCGGCGTTCACGCCGCGCTCGGCATACCAGGCACTCGCGATGCGCGGGTACTTGGTTGCCACGCGAAGCGAACCGCGGCGGGCATAGTTGCGCTCGGCCTGGCCGGCGCGCCACGCGGGCTCCGCCTCGATAAAGGTGCACAGGCCATAGCCCAGGTCTACCAGCTGCAGCAGGTTGAGGTCCGCCTCGATGAGCGAGTCCCAACCGCAGATGCCGCAATCGGCACCACCGCAGCCCACAAAGGCAGGCGCATCGCTGGGACGCACGATGACAAACTCGATATCGCCGACCGCGCCCTCGCCGGCACGCGTGTCGCGGCCGCGCACGATCAGGTGACGGCCGGGGTCACGCAGCTCAGAGACATCCAAGCCCGCGGACTCAAGCACGTCGAGCGTGTCGGCCTTGAGCGAGCCCTTGGGCACGGCAATGCGCAGCGGACCCTCGGCGCCACGGCCCGCGGCGTGATCGCCATCGGAAGCGGCATCCTCGGCCGAGGTGCGCGCGGCCTCCAGGCGCTCGAGCGAAAAGGCGAAGCCCGCCGCCGGCACCTCGATACCGTCGCCAAATGCGCCGGTGAAGATGGAGTCATAGCGTCCGCCCGAACCGACCGGATCGGGCAGTCCGCCCGCATAAGCCTTAAAGACCAGGCCCGTGTAGTAATCGAAAGAGTTCATGATAGAGAAGTCGAACGACAGCACCTGGGCGTCCTCGGGTGCCAGGCCCTCGACCAGGGCACGCAGCTCGCGCGTCAGCGGCGCGACGATACCGGCAGCCTCCAGCAGCGCGTCCACGCGGTCGAGCACCTCGGCACCGCCGTGCAGGCGCGGCAGCTCGCTAATGGCGGCCTTGACGGCATCGGGCTCGGCGCTTGCAGCCACGCGGGCATCGAGGCCCACAAAGTCGTTGGCGTGCACGCAGCGCAGGGCCTCAGCGGCCAGCTCGCGATCCTCGCACGCCGCGAGCAGTTCCTTAAACGGACGCACGCTACCCGCGATAATGCGCGCATCGGGCAGTGCCAGCTTACGCACGGCCTCGGCGACCAGTGAGACAATCTCGACATCGCCCGCGGTGTCGCCCGCGCCGATGAGCTCAAAACCCAGTTGCGTAAACTGACGCGAGCCGCCGGCATTGCGCTGGCACTCGCGGACCACCGGCGCCTCGTAGCGCAGGCGCAGCGGCAGATCGGCCGCGCGCATGCGAGTCGAAACCAGGCGAACGATCGGCAGTGTGTTGTCGGGACGGACCACCAGCAGGCGGCCATCATCGTCAAAGAGCTTAAACGGCGTGTCCGCAATGCGGCCGCCTTCCTCGAGCGAACCCTTGTCCTCGAGCAGCGGCGTCTCGACCGGAAGGTAATGATGCTCCCTAAAGCAGCCCTTCACCGTCAGCGCGATCTCCTCGCGCGCCTGAGCCTCCTCGGGCAATATGTCCCGGAATCCCCACGGTGTGGCCGTCATCTGGTGAGCCTCCTCATGCTGTGTTTCATATAGAGCAGAAGACCGGCATAGCTCCGCCGGTCTTCTGGGTACTTTAGCATACTAGAGTGTTTGCGGGGAGAATCGTCCTCCTCGGCTCACACCGTATTCATTTGGAAACATAGGGCGAGCGGTTAGCAACAATCTCTTGTCACAACGCAAAAAGGGCGCCCGCGCGAATGCGGGCGCCCTTGTGTAGGGCCGAGATATCAACCAGCCAAGATATCGGACCCGTGACCAGCTCCTAGTAGTCGAACTGGTGGTAGTAGCGGCGGTACTTGAGGTTGTGCTTGGTGACCAGCTCGTAGTTGCGCGCGAGGCGGTCGGTGGTCAGCACGGACAGGATCCAGGGCGACACGATGACGCGGAAGTCGTCGTCCAGGCCC
>DBFOLV010000029.1:0-35688 GCA_048430825.1 Collinsella sp. | reverse complement strand
TGGCATCCACCCTCTTCTCATAGGGGGAGCCATCGGAACCGGATTGGCTTTCAACTGTATTCGCGACAAGCGTTGTAAAATCTAGTGAGACGAGCATCCCGGTTGCTCCAGCGCTTCGATGCTCTGGTCTTTAGCGCCTTTCGTTCAGTGGGGGACTGACCGCAAGCGGCGTAAACAAGAAAGGGGACAAGCGTAAATGAAAGCAACCGAGGCAAATCTGCTCGACCTTATGGGTGTGGCGAAGATGCAGTTCGTCATTCCCGTGTACCAGCGAGTTTACTCGTGGAGTGTAAAAGAGTGCGAGGTGCTTTGGGATGACGTCATGCGAGCGGGTCGTGATGGCGTATCGCACTTCGTGGGGTCGATGCTCTATATCCCCGAGTCCGAGAGTTCTGCCACGAGCATTTCGCGCGTGCTTCTGATTGACGGGCAGCAGCGCATGACGACGTTTTCGTTGATGATTGCTGCCTTGGCTGACTATCTGGAGGGTAATCCCGACAAGGCCGGCTTCCTTGGCGATCTCAAGATCTCAGCGCTGCGGAAGAACTACCTCTTTAACGATGATGACTACAACGGTCTGGCGCGCTACAAGTTGGTGCTCTCGCAGGACGATAAAGAGACGCTGTTCTCCATCGTGTCTGGGTCTCCCGTGCCAGATGAAAAATCGGATCGCATTGTCGAGAATCATGCGTTCTTCCGTGAAAAGATGCACGGGAAATCATTCGACCCTGCAAGGCTTTGGGCGGGACTAAACCGTGTGCAGGTCATCGACACTAAGCTCACCGCTGGCGTTGATAATGCCCAGCTCATATTTGAGTCCATGAACTCCAAGGGTAAGCCGCTCACGCCTATTGACCTCATTCGTAACTACGTTCTTATGTCGCTTCCCAACGACGAGCAGACCAAGCTTTACGAGGGTTACTGGCATCCGCTCGAGCGTTTGTTCGGAAAGGGCGGCGAGGAAGAGTTCAATGCATTTATCTGGTACTGGCTGTGGCTCAAGGTTCCCAATAGGATGCCAAAGGAGAACGAAGCCTACCATGAGTTCAAACGCTATTTCGCCGACGACTACGATGGGGATACCGAGGACCTGCTGAAGGAACTCCGCGAATATGCGCAAAGATATGCCAGGTTGTTCCTTGGCAAGGAGAAAGACGATGGCCTGCACCAAGTATTCGGCAGAATCGTAAGCCTTGATGTGAAGCAGATCAGGCCTCTTTTGATGCTGCTTTACTCGGTTTACGAGGGAAATATGTTGAACCGCAATGCGTTTCTCCGTATCTGCGAGACCATCGAGTCGTTTCTGTTCAGGCGGGCGGTTTGCGGCAGGCTTACCACGGGTCTAAATAATTTCTTTGCCGGCATGTATCGCAATCTTGAGCAACAGGACGATATAGAGGAGTACGTTACGGCGATGCTCCTTATCCACAGTAGCGGTATGACTGCGTACTTCCCGACAGACGAGCATTTTGTCGAGGAGTTTAAGACGCGTGACTGCTACAACCGCTTCTCCAAAAAGCGCTATTACCTGGAGCGCATGGAGAACTGGCACCACCCGAAGGAGTCCATCTCGGCTGACGATTACCAGATCGAGCACGTCATGCCCCAGACGATTGATGATGAGCACGGCTGGAAGGAATCGCTTGGCGAGAACTGGGAAGACGTCCACGACAGGCTGTGCAATAACTTGGGAAATCTAACGCTGACGGGCTACAACCAGGAGTACTCAAACCGGTCGTTCTCGGACAAGCTCAATCTTCCTGGCGTGGGGCTTAAGTGCAGTCCGCTCCACCTGAACAAGTCGATCGCCTCGCATGAAAAATGGGGCGAGGCGGAGATTGGGCAGCGCGCGGACGAGCTGGCGAAAGAGGCATGTGAGATATGGAAATATCCCGACCTTCCGGCAGATGTCGTCGACAAGTACCGTCCTTCTCGTGGGGAGTCTGACGAGGCTCCTGTCTGGACTTTGCAGGAGAATCACCCCACTTTTGCTGAAGGCGGACTCAACCAGAAACTTTTCGATGAGGTACGCGAGTCCGTTCTGAGTGGTAACCCTTCGTGGGAGTCCTATATAGCCAAGTACTATGTAGGCTTCAGGTCGGGCAAGCGAAAACTGCATGCCGTGCTAGAAGGCAGGACCAGCAACGGTGGTTGGATTGCCGTCGGCCTGGCAAAGAGTGTGGATGATCTAACGGATCCAGAGGACATATGCCAGGACAAACGCACACAGGGTGGATTTGGCCCGGGCCTACCAACCTATGTTGCCCTTCGGAATGCCGATGACATTCCCGCGGTACTCGATCTTATAAAGCAGTGCTAGGCAAGGGCCGGGAATCTAATTCTCGGCCCTTGCCATCTCGGAATTGCCGATGGCTTATCTGCCCGTCTACACCCCCGCAATCCCGCGTGCCGCACTCAGCAGCTCGTACTCCCTCTGGCTCCACTGGTGCAGCTCGGACGCGCGTACGGCGTCGCGGCACAGGTCCAGGAACACCTCAGCTCCCTCACAGAAGCACTCGCGGGCAAAGTCGCCCGAGCCGCTTGCGACACACGCGCTGTCGGCAAAGAGCTTCCAACTAGACGGCTCACGCAAGTCGTCTCCGAACAACTTGATCTGCAGAACAAGTGGGCTGCCAGCGGCACATGGCCCTTCTTCCAACGCCTGCACCGTAAAGCGCATCTGGAGGGACAGAGTATAAAATCCGGAAAAGTGTCGAAATAGGCACCCCCAAACTTCGGAAAAGTGTCAAATTCGATAGGCAAATTATCCGGAAAAGTGTAGCTGGATGACAAAACAGCACTTAGAAGCCGGTGCTGGATGCGGGATCCAGCGGCCGCCTTCAGCTCTCGCTACTCGTCGTCTCCGTCGTTGGGGTCGCCCTTGAGGGTGTTGATGTCCAGGTACTGGTTATCGTCCTCTTTTTGCTGGGTTTCCGACTCCGCTTGGGTGGGGCCGCGGAACAGCTGGAATCCCTCAAACGCAATGACGCCGAGCAGGGCAATGACAATGGCGATAAAGGCAACCTTGACTGCCTGCGGAAATTCCGAGAAACGCAGCGCCTTTTCCTTGGCGTAATAATCGGCGAAGCGCTCTTCGCCCGTGCTTTTGGTATAAGCCGGTGCGGACGCGGCCTCCGGGTCATATTCCGGTGCGGGCGTGGCAGCGTACGGATCGTTGAGATAATCGCTCGATGCGGTGCCATAATCCTCGGTCTCGATGCGACCGTTGCCAGCATAGCCATCGGAATAATCGGAATATGCCGCACCGCCCTCATAGTCCGCGGCGCTCGTGTTGGCGGCAAAAAGCGGGTTAACTGGAACATCGAGCGCCGGCATGCCGGTAGAGGTCTTGTCCAGATCGGCTGCAGCCCAGGAATCGTAGGCAACTTGATGGGCAACGGGCTCATCGAGCCTTGCGACCGGAGGCTTGCGTGCCGCAGGAACAGGCAACTGCTGGGCGCTGTACATAACAGTGCTGTCGGCCGATTTGCCCTGCATCGCTGCAGCGAGAAATGCCGCCGTCTCGGACGGGTCGCTTGCGGGGCGGGGAGCGGGCGTGGGCGCCGAAGTGGGTGCGGGCGTAGGCGCGGGCGCCGAAACAGGCGACTGCGCAGGAGTCGGCGCAGATGCGGGCTTAGGCGCAAGTGCGGGATTGGGGTTTGACGGGCGAGCCCCGCCGCCCATGAGTTCGTCGGCGGTCCACGGGCGATCATCCATCACGTCGTCAAGGCTCAGCGAAAACAGGTCGTCTTCACCCTCATCGAACATGCGGTGCACATGTCCACCAATTGCCGGAATCAATCCGCGACCGGTGCATGATGCCTTGCTCAACGCCATTCTGTCCCATCCTTTCGAAATACTAATGACATCGATTATATGGAACTTCCCAAGCGGCTCGGTCTTGGATTCGTGCTTTCCAGAACTCGCGCCCAAAAGGGGAGGGGCAATCCAGGCGAGTGCCTACTTGTCGCCGGCCGCCGCCTTGGCCTCATTGAGGTAGCTATAGAAGCTGTACTTGGAGATGCCAAAGAACTCGCAGGCGCGCTCGCTCGACTTGGAAATGAGGAAGGCACCGCGACGGTCGAGGTAGCCAATGGCACGAATGCGCTCGTCTTTGGTCATGAGTGCCGCGGGCTTGCCCACAAACTGCTCGCACTCGTGCAGCAGGTCCTCGAGCAGGTCGCCGATGTTCTTGGTAATGGGCTCGGGCTCGGTATAGCCCGTGCCGCCGGTGCCGGTGAAAGCGTCGAGCGAGCGCTCAAAAGCCTTCATAAGCGTAATGTCAAAGTTGATGCCCAAAATGCCGACGGGCTTGCCCTCGTCGTTGCGGATAAAGATGGTCGAGGACTTGAGCAGCTTGCCATCGGTGGTTTTGGTGAGGTATGGCTCGCGGTCGTGCACGTCGGTGGTGCCCTCGTGCATGGACTCAAACACAATATGGCTGGGGCCGTCACCCAGTTTGCGCCCGCTGACGTGGCCGTTTTCGATCACTACGATGGAGTGGTCCACGTCCTCGGTCTCCAGATCGTGGACGACGACTTCGCAGTTGGGGCCAAATTGGAGCGCCAGACCGTGTGCGAGGCGCTTGTAAAACTCAATCTGTGCGGGGGTCATGGGTGCCTTCCTAAAAATTAGTTTGGGCTCACTGTGCCATAAACCACACATGACCGCAAACAAATCCATCAACAAGGCAATTCATGACCGTTCGTCGGCGAAAAGGTACCGATTGCGGCAACAAACAATTTGTTAGGTTTGCCAATCAAAAAGTGTGATAGAACAGTGCTAACAAACTTTTTGTTTGGCATCCACATAAAAGTTCAGTCGCATGAATGGGAATGGGCTGAAACGCGTATGCGGAGGCCGGCAAGAGAGGACTTAAGGAGTTCACCGTATGGCCGATAAGATCCAGTGGGCGGGCAACACGATGCCCAAGAGCGATGACAAGCACTTGGGAATCATGAGTCTCGACCACGTGAAGAAGGCCCGTGCCTTCCACCAGTCGTTCCCTCAATATACCGTCACTCCGCTTGCCCGTCTGGACGGTCAGGCTGCGCGCCTGGGCCTGTCCAACCTGTGCGTTAAGGACGAGAGCTATCGCTTTGGCCTCAACGCCTTTAAGGTCCTGGGCGGCTCGTTTGCCATGGCCAACTACATTGCCGACGAGACCGGCAAGGACGTTGCCGAGTGCACCTTCGATTACCTGACCTCCGATCAGCTTGCCAAGGACTTTGGCCAGGCCACCTTCTTTACCGCCACCGACGGCAACCATGGCCGCGGCGTGGCATGGGCTGCCAACAAGCTCGGCCAGAAGGCCGTCGTGCACATGCCCAAGGGTTCCACCAAGCCCCGCTTCGATAACATCGCCGCCGAGGGCGCCACGGTGACCATCGAAGAGGTCAACTACGACGAGTGCGTGCGCATGGCCGCCGCCGAGGCCGACGCCTGCGAGCGCGGCGTCATCGTTCAGGACACCGCCTGGGAGGGCTACGAGAAGATCCCGTCCTGGATCATGGAGGGTTACGGCACCATGGCTTCTGAGGCTGCCGAGCAGCTGCGCGAGATGGCCATCAACCGCCCGACGCACGTGTTTGTCCAGGCTGGCGTGGGTTCGCTCGCCGGCGCCGTGGTGGGCTACTTCACCAATCTGTATCCCGATAACCCGCCCACCTTTGTCGTGGTCGAGTGCGCTCCTGCCGCCTGCCTGTACAAGGGCGCTGCCGCCGGCGACGGCGACCCGCGCATCGTGGACGGCGACATGCCCTCCATCATGGCCGGCCTGTGCTGCGGCGAGCCCAACATCCTGGGCTGGGATATCCTGCGCAACCACGTCACTGCCTTTGTGTCCTGCCCCGACTGGGTCACCGCTCGCGGCATGCGCACCCTGGGCGCTCCCGAGAAGGGCGACCCGCGCGTCATCTCCGGCGAGTCCGGCGCTGTGACCACCGGCCTGGTCGAGACCCTCATGCTCGATCCCGAGTACGCCGAGCTCAAGGAGCTCATCGGCCTGGACAAGACGAGCTCCGTGCTCTGCTTCTCCACGGAAGGTGACACGGACCCCGACCAGTATCGCCGCATTGTTTGGGAAGGCGAATATCCCACTTGCTAATCGTTGGGGCGGAGTAAATAGGTATCGCTCCGCCACCTCACAGGTAGATTCCTTCGTTTGAAAGGTTATGAACAATGGCTAAAGAACTCGATTTCGACGCTATCAAGGCTGCTGCTGAGTCTCATCGTGCTGATATGTCTCGCTTCCTGCGCGCTATGATCTCCCACCCCTCTGAGTCCTGCGAGGAGGGTGAGGTTGTTGCCTGCATCAAGGCCGAGATGGAGAACCTTGGCTATGACGAGGTCAAGGTCGACGGCCTGGGCAACGTCATGGGCTTTATGGGCGAGGGCGACAAGATCATCGCCATCGACTCCCATATCGACACCGTCGGCATCGGCAACATCGAGAACTGGGACGCCGATCCCTATGAGGGCTACGAGACCGACGAGATCATCTACGGCCGCGGCGGCTCCGACCAGGAGGGCGGCATGGCTTCTGCTACCTACGCTGCCAAGATGATGAAGGACATGGGCCTCATCCCCGAGGGCTACAAGATCATGGTCGTCGGCACCGTCCAGGAAGAGGACTGCGACGGCATGTGCTGGCAGTACATCTACAACAAGGACGGCATTAAGCCCGAGTTCGTCATTTCCACCGAGCCCACCGACGGCGGCATCTATCGCGGTCACCGCGGCCGCATGGAGATCCGCGTCGACGTTCACGGTACCTCCTGCCACGGCTCCGCTCCCGACCGCGGCGACAACGCCATCTACAAGATGGCCGACATCATCGCCGACGTCCGCGCCCTCAACAACAACGGCTGCGACGAGTCGACCGACATCAAGGGTCTCGTCAAGATGCTCGACCCCAAGTACAATCCCGAGCACTTCGAGGATGCCCGCTTCCTGGGCCGCGGCACCTGCACCGTCAGCCAGATCTTCTACACCAGCCCCAGCCGCTGCGCCGTGGCCGACTCCTGCGCCATCTCCATCGACCGTCGTATGACCGCCGGTGAGACCTGGGAGTCCTGCCTGGACGAGATCCGCAACCTGCCGGCCGCCAAGAAGTACGGCGACGACGTGAAGGTCTCCATGTACATGTACGACCGTCCGTCCTGGACCGGCGAGGTCTACGAGACCGAGGCTTACTTCCCCACGTGGATCAACAAGGAGACCGCTCCGCACGTCAAGGCCCTCGTCGACGCCCACAAGGCCATGTTTGGTGACGAGCGCATCGGCTGCGAGCCCAGCATGGACAAGCGCACCGGTCGTCCGCTGTGCGACAAGTGGACCTTCTCCACGAACTGCGTTTCCATCCAGGGCCGCTATGGCATCCCCTGCGTCGGCTTTGGCCCGGGTGCCGAGTCTCAGGCTCACGCTCCCAACGAGGTCACCTACAAGGACGACCTGGTCACCGCTGCTGCCATGTACGTGGCTGCCCTGAACCTCTACGATCCGAGCAAGGCCGATGGCGACGCCACCGTGTTCCGCGCCGGTCTGACCAACAACAAGATTGATTAGTCCCATTCCTCGATTTTGTTGAGCCGGGGGCTGCTCGTGTCCCCGGCACCCCCTGTTGACTTGGGGCCCGCGGTCGTTATCTCCCATGCTTCCTCAACGGTGGCGGGTCCTCGTCATGGTGCTCTGCATGTTCTAGCCACACGCGCATGCCGGAGCACATCTACTCATTGCGATCGTTTCATCTTTAGAAAGGACATTTCCATGGACGCTAAGTTTACCGAGCTCGTCGAGCAGCTGAACGGCCTCGATTTTAAGGGTATGTACGGCAGCGACTTCCTGCACACCTGGGACAAGACTACCGATGAGCTCAAGGCTCTCTACATCGTCGCCGACGCCCTGCGCGAGCTGCGCGAGAACAACGTCTCGTCCAAGATCTTCGACTCGGGTCTGGCCGTCTCCCTGTTCCGCGACAACTCCACCCGTACGCGCTTCTCCTTCTCTAAGGCCGCCAACCTGCTCGGCCTTGAGCTGCAGGACCTGGACGAGAAGAAGTCCCAGATCGCTCACGGCGAGACCGTCCGCGAGACCGCTACCATGATCTCCTTCATGGCCGACGTCATCGGCATCCGCGATGACATGTACATCGGCAAGGGCGACGCCTACATGGCCGAGGTCTCTGAGTCCGTGCAGCAGGCCTACGAGGACGGCGTTCTGGATCACCGTCCCACGCTCATCTCCCTGCAGTCCGATTCCGACCACCCCACGCAGTCCTCTGCCGACATGCTCTACCTCATCAACGAGTTTGGCGGCCTCGAGAACCTCAAGGGCAAGAAGGTTGCCGTCACCTGGGCCTATTCGCCCTCTTACGGCAAGCCGCTGTCCTGCCCGCAGTCGCTGATCAGCCTGCTGCCCCGCTTTGGCATGGACGTCACCCTGGCTCACCCCGAGGGCTATGACCTCATGCCCGAGGTCGTCGAGCGCGCCAAGGGCTACGCCGCCGAGTCCGGCACCACCTTTAAGCAGGTCAACACCATGGCCGAGGCCTTCGAGGGCGCCGACATCGTGATCCCCAAGAGCTGGGCTCCGTTTGCCGCCATGGAGAAGCGCACCAACCTGTACGCCGAGGGCGACGACGCCGGCATCGCAGCGCTCGAGAAGGAGCTGCTCGCCCAGAACGCCACCCATCAGGACTGGTGCTCCACGACCGAGCTCATGGAGAAGACTGCCAACGGCCAAGACACCATCTTTATGCACCCGCTGCCCGCCGACATCTCCGGTGTTTCCTGTGAGCACGGCGAGGTTAACGCCGACGTCTTCGACATGCACCGCGTGGGCATGTACAAGGAGGCCAGCTACAAGCCGTACGCCATCGCTGCCATGATGTTCCTGCAGAAGGTTGCCGATCCCGCCGCTACCCTCAAGGCCCTCGACGAGCGCAACACCGCCCGTTGGCTCCAGGCCTAAAGCCGGGTTGAGGTAAGCCATGTAAAGGGGGCGCTCTGCCAACCGGCGGGGTGCCCTTTTTTGCATCGCGGGCGTGCGGGATAAGCGCTTTCGATGTGGATGCCCGCGGCGCGAGTTATGGGTACGATGGTTTCGGGGGAGGTATCACCATGAAACTTGGATGCGTCATTATGGCCTCGGGCGAGGGCAAGCGGTTTGGCTCTAACAAGATGCTTGCCGATATCTATGGCGAGCCGCTGATTGCCCGGACCATCGATTCGGTTCCCCGGGGCTTTGACGTTGTGGTCTCGACGCGTTGGCCCGAGGTCGCCCAGATTTGCGAGGACAAGCATTGCCCGTGCGTGCTGCACGATGGCGAGCTGCGCAGCGAAAGCGTCCGTGCGGGCCTTTCGTGGGGAGTCGAACGCAACTGGAAAGGTTGCCTCTTTTTGCCGGGCGACCAGCCGCTTGTGAGCGCGGATTCTTTTGATGCCATGGTTCACGCGTTTGACGAGCGTGGCCGCAAACATCCGGTGCGCTTGGCGTGCAGCGGTGAGCCTTCGAGTCCGGTGCTCTTTCCGGCGGAACTGTTCGATGCACTTATGTGTCTTGAGGGCAAGGACGGCGGCGGTTCGATTCTCAAAGGTCGCGTCGACGTCACGCTGGTCGAAGCGCGTGCCTACGAGCTGTGGGATGTCGATACCGCCAAGGGACAGCGACGCATAGCGGAGCATATTGCCGCCTGCTCGTATTTTGATCGCGTGGCCAACTGTATGAATCGATAAGGAGCAACATGATCATCATCAAAAACGGCGCGCTCGTGACGCCACAGGGGCTTCGCCGCGCCGATCTTGCCATGGAGGGCGATAAGATCGTGCGGATTGCCGCGGCGATTGAGCCGGGCGAGGGCGATACCGTCCAGGACGCCACCGACTGTTGGGTGTTCCCCGGCTTTATCGACGGCCACACGCACATGCAGTGCTGGACTGGCATGGATTGGACGGCCGATAGCTTTGAGACCGGTACGCGTGCGGCTGCCTGCGGCGGTACGACGACCATCGTGGACTACGCGACGGCCGATCGCGGCGTGACCATGCCCGATGCCCTTGCCGAGTGGCATCATCGCGCCGACGGAACCTGCACGGCCAACTACGCGTTTCATATGGCACTCGCCGAGTGGAATGAGCGCAACCGCGCCGATCTTTCGGCTATGCGCGAGGCGGGCGTGTCGTCGTTTAAGACCTACTTTGCCTATGACCACCTGCGCCTGAACGACGCCGAGACGCTCGAGGTGCTGGAGGAACTCAAGCGCGTGGGCGGCATGCTCTGCGTGCATTGCGAGAACGGTACGCTGGTGAATGAACTGCAGAAGCGCGTGTACGAGCAGGGGATTCATGGGCCCGAGGGGCATGCACTCAGCCGTCCGGACGTGTGCGAGGCCGAGGCCGTGAGTCGTCTGCTGTATCTGGCGCACTTAGCCGGGGACGCTCCAGTCAATGTGGTGCACCTTTCGACCAAGCTGGGGCTCGAGGCCATTCGCGCTGCCAAAGCGCGCGGGCAGAAGAACATCTATGTCGAGACCTGCCCTCAGTATCTGATGCTCGACGATACTTGCTACTTGGAGCAGGGCGAGGACGGCTTTGCGGGTGCCAAGTATGTGATGAGCCCGCCACTGCGCCATGCCGGCGACCGTGCCGCGCTGCGCGAGGCGCTTGTGGCCGGCGAGATCGATACTATTGCGACCGATCATTGCAGCTTTAACCTGCACGGGCAAAAGGACCGCGGACGCGATGATTTCCGCGCGATTCCCAACGGCGGGCCCGGCGTGGAGCATCGTCCCGTCGCGATTGCCACGAGCTTTGAGGGCCAGCTGGGACCCGAGGATCTGTGCCGCTTGATGAGCGAGAACCCGGCGCGCGTCTTTGGCATGTATCCGCGCAAGGGCTGTCTTGCCGAGGGTGCCGATGCCGACGTGTGCGTGTGGGATCCCAAGGCGCGCTGGACCATTCGCGCGGCGACGCAGCATCAGGCCGTGGACTACACGCCGCTCGAGGGCTTTGAGGCGCATGGTCGCGCCAAGGCCGTGTTTGTGAACGGCGTGCTGGCGGCACGCGACGGCGAGCCCACCGGAGCCCAGCCCGGCCGCTACGTCCCCCGCTAGCAGCAAAGATGCCGTGTCCCCTCCTCAGTTGCGGTGAAATACGGACTGTTTGCGGCCGTCGGGCGGCCAAACAGTCCGTATTTCACCGCAACTGAGGAGATGGGGCCGGCTACTTGAGGCTGCTGGCGACGACGGGGCGGCCGAGGGCTGCCTCGAAGCGGTCGGCCATCGTGGGGTCGCTGAGCGTGTCGACTTGGTTGAGCATGACGCGTGCGGTGCTGAGTCCCAGCGCCTGCATCTCGGCATTGAGCACCTGGGCGACGCGCTCGGGTGTGGCGATGTCGGTGGGCTCGCAGCCGCAGCGCTCGCAGAAGAGCTCGGGGCGGTGGACAACCTCGGCGACGGGCTTGCCCAGCCCCGAGGCGCCGACGATCCAGACGATGTTGGCCGTGCCAGAGGGAATTACCGGCTCCCAGGCGGCGTGCGCCTTGAGCGGGAGTCGCTTGCTGCCATCTGCCTCGGCCAGGACGTAGTCAAAGCGCTGTGCCAGCTCGTTGAGCGGCTCGGCGGGGGCAGAGAGCTTGCCTGTCTCCGGGTCCAAAACGCCCGCCTGGCAGATGCTTCCGTGGCTCATGCCAGCGCATGCCTCGCAGGTGCAGCCGGGAACATGCAGGCCCCCCGGCTTCCAAGGCGCGGCGTCCAGGCGACGGCTCGACCCGTCCCACGGCACGCCGGCGACGGGGAACATGCGCGTGGCGGTACAGAGAAGCACCCTGCCGCCAGCGCGCATAAGCTCAAGGCCGAGCGTCTTCAGCAAGGTCGACTTGCCTCCACTGCCGATAATTGCGGTAATGCCCGGCTCGATCTTGAGCGCGGAGGCAAGGTTTCCGCTCGTCGTTTCCATCTGTTCACCGCCGTATAATACTGTGATAATAAATAATCATCAGAGTAGCGGTCGAACCGCTTTTGCTCTGCTCAAACCGTAGCACAGGGAGGTGCCCCGGGAATGCTCGTTTATGTTCGCGGCGCCGGCGATATCGCCACGGGTGTCGCCGCTCGCTTGGTGCGCGCCGGCGTGTCGGTCGTTATGGCCGATATCGCGGTTCCCACGTGCATCCGCCGCACAATCAGTTTTTGCGAGGCTATTCGCCTGGGCGAGGTCCAGGTCGAGGGCATTCGCGCTCGCTTGGCGCAGACGCCGGCAGAGGCGCTCGAGATTACCCAAGCGGGGGATGTTGCCGTCGTGGTGGACCCTCAGGCCAAGATGCTCGATGAGCTTAAACCCGCGGCTGTGGTCGACGCGATTCTGGCCAAGCGCAACCTGGGCACCACGCGCGACATGGCGCCTACCGTCATCGCCGTGGGGCCGGGCTTTACCGCGCCGGTCGATTGCGACGCCGTGGTCGAGACCATGCGCGGGCATTTCCTGGGCCGTGTCATTACCCAAGGTTCACCCCAGCCCAACACGGGCGTGCCGGGCATTATCGCTGGCTATGGCAAAGAGCGTGTTATCCACAGCCCCGCCGCCGGCGTGTTTCGGTCCGACCGCGCAATCGGCGACATCGTGCGCGCCGGAGACGTGATTGGCTACGCGGGCGATACGCCCATGCGCACGCAGATCGATGGCTGTCTGCGCGGGCTTTTGGCGAACGGCGTGCAGGTGACCGAGGGCTTTAAATGCGCCGATGTCGATCCGCGCGGCGATGCCAGCTATATCAACTACATTTCGGACAAGGCGACGTCGGTCGGCGGCGGCGTGCTCGAGGCACTCGCTATGCTCACCGATATCTTTAGAGGATAGAAGGCGGCAATGGAAAAGCTCGATGTTGTGAATGCGGCGCTTGCCGCCCTGCGTGCTGGCGAGACGTGCGAGCTCGTGGTCGTGGCCGGCACGGCGGGGTCGTCGCCGCGCGGCGTGGGCGCCTGGATGGCCGTCTTTGCCGACGGCAGCCAGGCGGGCACTATCGGCGGCGGCAAGATTGAGCTCTTTGCGCTGGATGAGGCGCGCGAACTCCTGAGCGCGGGACAGTCGCGTCTGGTCCGCTACACCATGGGCGGCGAGAACTCCGATACCGGCATGATCTGCGGCGGAGCCATTTGCCTGTGCTATCTGCATCTGGATGCGACCCAGGCACCGTTGTTCCAGGAAATTGCCGACGTCTTGGCCTTTCGGCACATCGGCGACTTCGTCATCGACTTTGAACCGTTTATCGCGAGCGCGCTCGAGGGCGATGTGGCCGAGTACCATGGCGAGGCATCGCGCCATACCATTGCCGGCTGCCCCGAGCTTTCGCTGGTGGAGGAGGGGAGTAAGGTTGCCTACACCAACGCGGCCTCTGAGATTCCCGCGGCGCACATCGAGACGCTCTGCCCCGAGGGCCTGACCTATATCTTTGGCTGCGGCCACGTGGGCGCCGCGACGGCGCGGGTGCTTACGGCGGCGGGCTTTGCCGTCGTGGCGTGCGACGACCGCCCCGGCACGCTGACCCCCGATTGGGTGCCCGGTGTCTACGACCGTCGTCTGGTCGACTACAAGAGCCTGAGCAAGCAGTGCCCCATCGGCCCGCGCGACCTGGTGGTCGTCGCCACGGCGGGTCACAAGTCCGATATCGACGTGGTGATTCAGGCCATGCGTGCCAAACCCGCCTATCTGGGCTGCTTGGGCTCGCGTCGCAAGACGGCCTTTGTGCGCGCCCGCCTGGAGCAGGAGGGCTTTACGCAGGACCAGATCGACGAGCTGCACCTGCCGATCGGCGTTGCCATCGAGGCCGAGGACCCCGAGGAGATCGCCATCTCCATAGCCGCCGAGATGATCCACCTGCGCCGCACCAAGCTCGTCCCCCGCAAGCGCTAATCGCATCCCCACCAATAAGTTGCGGTGAAATACGGATTGTTTAAGCCTGTTAGGCCGCCCAACAGTCCCTATTTCACCGCAACTGCTTTTTGGGGATCACTATGTGCGGGGGAGTTGTGGAGTTGTGCAGGCAGACGAGGTTTTTCTGGAAATACGCACCCAATGCGCGTATAGTACCGATTGTTTTGTCGGCTCCTGCTGCGTCGAGTCCAAACCGCGAAATGCCATGAGCGGCGCGGATGCAGCCAGGAGGCACGAGGACAACCCATCGTGGCCACGCCCCGTGCTTAAAACCCCAAGAAGGAGTGAACAATGGCAGAAGAGAAGTATGTGCCGCGTCTGAAGACCAAGTACAACAACGAGGTCAAGCAGCAGCTTCAGGACAAGTTCCAGTACGAGAACGTCATGATGATCCCCAAGTTTGAGAAGATCGTCGTGAACATGGGTGTCGGCGAGGCCGCTACCGATTCCAAGGCCATCGACGGTGCCGTGCGCGACCTGCGCGCCATCACCGGCCAGCAGCCGATGATCACCCGTGCCCGCAAGTCCATCGCTACCTTCCGCCTGCGCGCTGGTATGCCGATCGGCTGCAAGGTTACCCTGCGTGGCGACCGTATGTGGGAGTTCTTCGATCGTCTGACCTCCGTCGCGATCCCCCGTATCCGCGACTTCCGCGGCATCTCCGCCAAGAGCTTCGACGGCCGTGGTAACTTCTCCATGGGCGTCACCGAGCAGCTCATCTTCCCCGAGATCGACTTCGACTCCGTCGATCACCAGCGCGGTATGGACATCACTTTCGTGACCACCGCCAATACCGATGAGGAGGCCAAGGCCCTTCTGGACGCCTTCGGTTTCCCGTTCAAGAAATAGGTTCACCTGCCCTATAAGCGCCGTTCCCACAAGGGGGCGGCGCTTGGGGCGAACAATACTCTATGTGAGGAGGATATAAGTGGCTAAGACATCGATGATCGTCAAGTGCAATCGCAAGCAGAAGTTCTCTACTCGTGAGTACACGCGCTGCCAGCGCTGCGGCCGTCCGCACTCTGTGTACCGCAAGTTCGGCCTGTGCCGTGTCTGCTTCCGCGAGCTTGCACTCAAGGGCGAGCTTCCCGGCGTTAAGAAGGCCAGCTGGTAAGTCACTACCAGCGTTTCAAGCATCAGTTTGGAACAGGGAAAACGCGCTAAAAAGGCTTTGCCGTTAAGGGCGGCGAAGAACCAAGAGCACGTGTTCATCAAGAACGAAGGAGAATCTGTATGAACCTTACAGACCCGATCGCAGATATGCTTACGCGCATCCGTAACGCTAACTCTGTGAACAAGGCCACGGTCTCCATGCCGAGCAGCAAGAAGCTCGTCGAGATCGCTCGTGTTCTGCACGAGGAGGGCTACATCGAGGGCTACGATGTCGAGGACACCGTTCCCCAGAAGACTCTGCACATCACGCTTAAGTATGGTCCCAAGAAGGCTAAGGTCATCAACGGCATCCGCCGCATTTCCAAGCCGGGCCTGCGTAAGTACACCGGCGTTGCCGACATGCCCCGCGTCCGCGGTGGCCTTGGTACCGCCATTATTTCCACCAGCCATGGCGTCATGACCGACCGCGATGCTCGCAAGCACAACGTCGGCGGCGAGATCATCGCTTACGTCTGGTAATTCGCTCGGTAGGTAGAAGGAAAGGAGATCACCGTGTCTCGTATCGGTAATAAGCCTGTCCAGATTCCCGCCGGAGTCGAAGTGGCAGTCAACGGCAACAACGTTGTCGTCAAGGGCCCCAAGGGCCAGCTCGAGCTCGATGTCTTTGAGAAGCTCGCTATCAACGTCGAGGACAACGTCCTCACCGTTTCCCGTCCCGACGACGAGCGTGAGACCCGTGCCCGCCACGGCCTCACCCGCGCCCTCATCCACAACATGGTTGTTGGCGTTTCCGAGGGCTTCGAGAAGAAGCTCGAGCTCGCCGGCGTCGGTTACCGCGTGCAGCAGAAGGGCAAGAACCTCGAGTTCTCCCTGGGCTTCTCGCACCCCGTGATCGTCGAGGCTCCCGAGGGCATCACCTTCGAGGTTCCCGACAACACCCACGTGAACGTCAAGGGTATCAACAAGCAGCAGGTCGGTCAGATCGCCGCTGAGATCCGCGGCCATCGTCCTCCCGAGCCTTACAAGGGCAAGGGTATCCACTACGTTGGCGAGCACATCCGCCGCAAGCTGGGTAAGGCCGCCAAGTAGTCGTAACCGACTCACTCGCATAAGACCAGCACCCCGTCAGGTGCTGGCAAGATCAACCTTTTTAGGAGTTTACGTATGAACAAGCATAAGGCGAAGCTGGAAGGCCTCAAGCGTCGTCAGCGTCGTGTTCGCGGCAAGGTCTCGGGTACCTCCGAGCGTCCGCGTCTTCGCGTGACCCGTACTAACGCCAACATCTATGCCCAGATCATCGACGACAGCAAGGGCTCCAGCCTGACGCTCGTCTCTGCCTCGACCCTCGAGGCCGAGTTCAAGGGCACCCACACCTCGAACAAGGAGGCTGCGGAGAAGGTCGGTCAGCTCGTTGGCAAGCGTGCCATCGAGGCCGGCATCACCAAGGTCGCCTTCGATCGCGGTGGCCGTATCTACCATGGCCGCGTCAAGGCCCTCGCCGACGGTGCTCGTGCCGCCGGTCTCGAGTTCTAGGAGGTATGTAGCACATGGCTCGTAATCAGAAGCAGCAGCGCGAGGCCTCCGAGTTCGAGGAGCGCGTCGTTTACATCAACCGCGTGTCGAAGACCGTCAAGGGTGGTCGTCGCATGAGCCTCGTCGCTCTCGTCGTCGTTGGCGACGGCAAGGGCAACGTCGGCGTTGGCATGGGCAAGTCCGCTGAGGTGCCCATGGCCATCTCCAAGGCATCTCTCGATGCCAAGAAGAACATGTTCCACGTGCCGGTGACCGAGCAGGGCACCATCCCGCACGAGGTTCTCGGCCACTTTGGTGCCGGCCGCATCATCATCAAGCCCGCTGTCGAGGGTACCGGCGTTATCGCCGGCGGCGCTGTGCGTCCCCTCTTTGAGCTTGCTGGCATCAAGAACGTCCTGTCCAAGTCCCTCGGTACCGACAACGGCCTCAACATCATCAAGGCTGCCGTCGAGGGCCTCAAGGAGCTCTCCAGCCCTGAGGACGTCGCGGCTCGCCGTGGCCTGACGGTCTCCGAGATGTTCGTCGGTAAGGAGAACTAAGCATGGCTGACACCATCAAGATCAAGCAGGTCCGCAGCACCAACGGTTGCAAGCAGGACCAGGTCCGTACTGTCCGTGCCCTCGGTCTCCACAGGATCCGCGAGGTTCGCGAGATTGCTGACAACGAGTCCGTCCGCGGCATGATCTTCAAGGTCAAGCACCTTGTCGAGATTGTAGAGGAGTAGCAAATGCAGCTTCACGATCTTACTCCCGCGCCCGGTTCCACCAAGAACCGCAAGCGCGTCGGCCGTGGCAATTCTTCGGGTCACGGCACCACTTCTGGCCGCGGTCAGAAGGGCCAGGGTTCCCGCTCTGGCGGCACCAAGGGTGCCGGCTTCGAGGGTGGCCAGACTCCGCTGGCTATGCGCCTGCCCAAGCTTCCGGGCTTCCGTAACCCCCGTCGTATCGAGTACACCGCTGTTAACGTTGAGCGTCTCGAGCGTAAGTTCGAGGACGGCGCTGTGATCGACGGTGCCGCTCTTAAGGCCGCTCGCATCACCAAGAGCGAGTTCGAGCCCGTCAAGGTGCTCGGCAATGGTGAGCTCACCAAGAAGTTCACGGTCAAGGTCGACAAGGTCAGCGCTTCTGCGCAGGCCAAGATCGAGGCCGCCGGCGGAAAGGTCGAGCTGCCGTGCTAAATGGTCTTAAGAATGCTTTCCGCATCAAAGAATTGCGCGAAAAGATTCTTTTTACCATAGCTATGCTCGTCGTGTACCGCATTGGTGCGCACGTTCCTGTGCCCGGCATTCCCTTCCAGGGGATGCTGGGCCTTTTCTCGACCGATAACAATTCGGTCGCCGCAGGTGCTATGGCCCTCCTGAATCTTTTCTCTGGCGGCGCGTTGAGCTATGTGTCGGTGTTTTCGCTGGGCATCATGCCTTACATCACCAGCTCGATCATCCTCCAGATGCTCCAGGCCGTCGTGCCTTCCCTGCATGAGCTTGCCCGCGAGGGCGAGGTCGGTCAGACCAAGATTACGCAGTATTCGCGTTACCTCACCTTGGCTCTGGCAATCCTCAACTCCGTGGGTTACCTCTTCCTCTTTAAGAGCTTCGGCATCAGCTTCAATGGCGCCGGCGCTCCCGAGATCATCTTCGACCTCATGATTGTCGGTACGCTCACCGCGGGCGCCATGCTGATCATGTGGATTGGTGAGCTCATCACCCAGCGCGGTATCGGCAATGGCATGTCGCTGATCATCTTTGCGAACATCATGGCCGGTCTGCCGCAGGCTATCTTCTCCAGCACTGAGGGCAATGCCGGTGGCATCATCACCATGGTGATCATCTGCGCCATCATTCTGCTGGTTATCCCGCTGATTGTTTTCCTTGAGCGCGGCCAGCGCCGCATCCCGGTCTCCTACGCCAAGCGCGTCGTGGGCCGTCGCATGATGGGTGGCCAGACCACCTACCTGCCCATCAAGGTCAACACCGCGGGTGTCGTGCCGATCATCTTCGCTTCGGCGCTGCTGTACTTCCCGGCTCAGATTGCCGTGTTCTTCCCCGGCATCGGCTGGATTCAGGCAGTTGCCTCCGCGCTTTCGACCGGTTGGCTCAACTGGGTGCTTAACGTTGTCCTCATCGTGTTCTTCGCGTACTTCTACACCTCCATGGTGTTCAACCCCGATGACACGGCCGATAACCTTAAGAAGCAGGGCGGCTTTATTCCGGGCGTCCGTCCGGGTAGGGCTACCGCGGCCTACATCAAGAACGCGCTTAACAAGATCACGCTTCCCAGCGCTGTCTTTTTGGCGCTCATCGCCATCGTGCCTTCGATCATCTTCTCCTTCACGGGTAACCATCTGATCCAGGCATTTGGCGGCACGTCCATCCTCATCATGGTCGGCGTCGTGCTCGACACGGTCGATAAGCTCGAAGGCCAGATCAAGATGTATGATTACGATGGATTCTTTAAATAGGCTAGAGGAGGATTGCTCATGAACCTCGTATTGCTCGGAGCTCCGGGTGCCGGTAAGGGCACCGTCGCACAGGAGCTCGTCGCCGAGTTTGGCGTCGCCCATATTTCCACGGGCGACCTGCTGCGTGCTGCCGTCAAGGGTGGCACCGAGCTTGGTATTCAGGCTAAGAAGTACATGGACGCTGGCGAGCTCGTTCCCGACCAGCTCGTGATCGACCTTGTCAAGGAGCGCCTTGCCGCCGATGACGCCCAGCAGGGCTTCATCCTCGACGGCTTCCCGCGCAACACCGCCCAGGCTGTGACGCTCGATTCCGAGCTCTCCGCCATGGGTCGCGAGATCGATTGCGCCCTTCTGGTCGATGTGGCCCCCGAGGTCATTATCGATCGTCTGTCTTCGCGTCGCACCTGCCGCGTCTGCGGTTACACCGGCACTGCTGCCGATGCCACCTGCCCCAAGTGCGGTGGCGAGATGTATCAGCGCGACGACGACAAGCCCGAGACCATCAAGAACCGTCTCGACGTCTACGAGAAGTCCACGAGCCCGCTCGTCGACTACTATCGTGGCCAGGGTCTGCTCAAGTCGGTCAACGGTGACCAGGCTCGCGAGACCGTGTACGGGGATGTCAAAGAGGCTCTCGGTCTATGATCAAGATTAAGTCTGCAACGCAAATCGAGCAGATGAAGAAGGCAGGAGCGCTATCTAAGATGGCGCTCCGCCACGTTGGAGCCATGGTGCGCCCCGGCGTTTCGACTTTTGAGCTCGATCAGCTCGCGGAGCAGATTATCCGCATGCATGGCGGCACCCCTGCCTTTAAGGGTTACGGCGGGTTCCCGGGGACCATTTGCGCATCGATCAACGATGCCGTGGTCCACGGTATTCCCAACCCTGACATGATCCTGCGCGATGGCGATATCATCTCCATCGATACGGGAGCCGTTGTCGACGGTTGGGTCGGCGATAACGCATGGACGTTTTTCGTCGGCACCCCCACGCCCGAAGCCAAGGCTTTGTGTGAGGTCACGCGCGATTGCCTTAAGGCTGCCATCGAGCAGGCTGTTCCCGGTAACCATATCGGGGACGTCGGTTATGCCGTTCAGTCCCTCGCCGAGTCTCACGGTTACGGCGTGCTTCGTGATTATGTTGGCCATGGCATTGGCCGCGTGATGCACGAGGACCCCAACGTTCCTAACTATGGAAAGAAGGGGAGGGGCGTTCGCCTCCAGGCCGGCATGGTCATTGCCATCGAGCCGATGGTTACGATGGGTTCCAACCATGTAAGCACGGGCTCCGACGGTTGGATTGTTACGACCAACGACCACCTGCCCGCCGCGCACTATGAGAACACCGTCGCCATTACCAATGACGGTCCGGTGATTCTCACCACGGATGCCCAAGGTGCTTGGTGTTCGCTCCAAGGCGGAGAAATGTAACAAGTTCCACTTAGTTGTGGAGCCATTACGAAGTTATTACGATGCGTGCATACGTGTTGTAGAATACTCAATCGCTGTCGTTTTCTAGAGAAAGATGATTGCTTGTGAAGAAGGAAGACGCAATTGAGCTCGAGGGTACGGTAAAGGAACCGCTGCCCAACGCCATGTTTAAGGTCGAGCTCGAGAACGGTCATTCGGTTCTGTGCAACATTTCTGGCAAGATCCGAATGAATTACATCCGTATTCTCCCCGGTGACAGGGTTGTCGTGGAGCTTTCCCCGTACGACCTGACCCGCGGCCGCATCACCTATCGCTACAAATAGCGGCACGCATACACGCACTCCATTTCCGACTGCAGGCTTAGCTCAACCTACGGTCGGATTGTGTGTGAAGACCAGCCATAGTTTTAAACGCCTGCGGCTGGGCGAGTAGATAGTAGGGAAGTAGTTTGAGCGCTACCGAAAGGAAGAACGATGAAGGTACGTCCTTCGGTCAAGAAGATGTGCGATAAGTGCAAAATCATTAGGCGCCATGGCAAGGTCCTCGTCATTTGCGAGAACCCCCGTCATAAGCAGCGTCAGGGTTAAGAGAGGAGACTACGTTGGCCCGTATTAATGGTGTCGACCTCCCGCGTGAGAAGCGCGTTGAGATCGGTCTGACCTACATTTACGGCATCGGCCGCACCACTGCGACGAAGATTTGCGTCGAGTGCAACGTTAACGTGGATACGCGCGTTAAGGACCTCACCGAGGATGAGGTTAACGCCATCCGCGATTATATCGATAAGAACCAGATCATGGTTGAGGGCGACCTCCGCCGTGAGCGCAACCAGAACGTCAAGCGCCTTATGGACATCGGCTGCAACCGCGGCCTTCGTCACCGCAAGGGCCTCCCGGTCCGCGGCCAGCGCACCCACACTAACGCTCGTACCCGCAAGGGCCCGAAGCGTCAGATCGGTGCTAAGAAGAAGAAATAAGGAGCGCTAGATAGATGGCTACTGCTAAGAAGAACGTTCGCGCTGCCCGTCTGAAGCGCGCGGACCGTAAGAACATTTCCGTGGGCCAGGCTCACATTCGTTCTACGTTCAACAACACGATCGTTTCGATCACCGATCCCCAGGGCAACGTCATTTCCTGGAAGTCGGCTGGCCAGGTGGGCTTCAAGGGCTCCCGTAAGTCCACGCCGTTCGCTGCCCAGATGGCTGCCGAGGCTGCTGCCAAGCAGGCCATGGAGCACGGTATGAAGAAGGTTTCCGTCTTCGTCAAGGGCCCCGGCTCCGGTCGTGAGACCGCCATCCGCTCCCTCCAGGCTGCTGGCCTCGAGGTCTCGAGCATCCAGGACAAGACCCCCATTCCGCACAACGGCTGCCGCCCCAAGAAGCGTCGCCGCGTGTAACTGAAAGGATCGTATCAATATGGCAATCGACAGGACTCCTGTTCTTAAGCGCTGCCGTCAGCTCGGGATCGATCCCGCTGAGCTCGGTTACAGCAGCAAGAAGGAATCTATCCGTCAGCCCAAGCGCCGTCGCAAGGAATCTGAGTACGGCATGCAGCTGCGCGAGAAGCAGAAGGTCAAGTTCATCTATGGCGTTCTGGAGAAGCAGTTCCACGGCTACTTCAACAAGGCCCGCAAGATGAACGGCGTCACCGGTGAGAACCTCATGATCATCCTTGAGTCTCGCCTCGACAACGTCGTCTTCCGTCTTGGCTTCGCCCGCACCCGCAAAGAGGCTCGTCAGTCCGTCCGTCATGGTCACTTCACCGTGAACGGCAAGCGCGTGGACATCCCGTCCTACCGCGTCAAGGCCGGCGACGTCGTCGCTGTCGGCGAGAAGTTCCGTGACCTCCTCCCCATCAAGGAGGCCCTGATTTCCTCCGAGCGCTTTGAGGTTCCTGGCTGGCTCGAGGTCGATATCGAGAAGCTGTCTGGTAACGTGCTCGCTCTGCCGACGCGTGAGCAGATCAGCGGTGATATCAACGAGCAGCTCATCGTCGAGCTCTACTCTAAGTAGTCCATCCGGGCTGCTGAGGCTGGAGGTAATACATGTCAGAATTCATTAGGCCTCAGGTTCAGGTCGAAGAGATCAACGAGACGTCTGCTCGTGTCTCCGTCGAGCCGCTCGAGCGTGGCTACGGCGATACGCTGGGTAACTCCCTTCGTCGCGTTCTTCTGTCCTCGCTCGAGGGTGCCGCCGTCGAGGCTATTCAGATCGATGGCGCGCAGCACGAGTTCATGACCATCCCTAACATGGTCGAGGATGTCACCGACATCGTCCTGAATGTCAAGGGTCTTGTCTTCAGGGCTCTCGGCACGACCGACGAGGCGACCGCCACCATTTCGGTTGACGGCCCCTGCGAGGTCACCGGTGCGGACTTCTTTATTCCGTCCGAGTTTGAGCTGGTCAACCCCGAGCAGCACATCGCTACGCTCACCGAGGGTGGCCATCTCACCATGAGCATGCGCATCGGCTATGGCCGCGGCTATGTTTCTGGCGAGGCCAACAAACGCGACAACGATCCCATCGGTGTGATCCACGTCGACTCGCTGTACTCGCCGGTTTCCCGTTGCGCCAAGCTCGTTGAGGCTTGCCGTGTCGGTCAGCACACCGACTACGACCGCCTTGTCCTCGAGATCGAGACCAACGGCTCCATCGCCCCGCGCGACGCCGTGGTCCAGGCTGCCAATATCATTAACCAGCATATGGCTGCCTTTATGAACCTTGCCGAGACCCCCGAGGTCGAGGAGGAGGCTTCGATCTTCGCTCCCGAGGTCACCAACGACAACGCTGAGCTGGACAAGCAGATCGAGGATCTGGACCTTTCCGTCCGTTCTTACAACTGCCTTAAGCGCGCCAGCATTCACTCGGTCCGTCAGCTCGTTGAGTTCTCGGAGAACGATCTGCTCAACATCCGTAACTTCGGTGTTAAGTCGATCGAGGAAGTGAAGGACAAGCTTGAGTCCATGGGCCTGAGCCTGAAGGCTTAATGCTTCGCATATTTGAGGAGAAACTAGACCATGCGTCATAACGTTAAGAAGGGCCTGAAGCTCGGCACCGATGCGAGCCACACCAAGGCCATGAAGAAGAGCCTTGCTAAGGCCCTCTTCGAGAACGACCGCATCAAGACCACCGAGACCCGCGCTAAGGCGCTGCGTTCGGTCGTCGATCCGATCATCACCTGGGCCAAGAAGGGCGACCTGCACTCTCGTCGTCTGGCTATCGCCAAGCTCGGCGATAAGCAGCTCGTTGCCGAGATCTTCGACAAGGCTGCTCAGGGCATGTGGCAGGACCGCAACGGCGGTTACACCCGCATCATGAAGCTCGGTAACCGCAAGGGCGACAACGCTCCCATCGTTATCATGGAGCTCGTCACCGAGCCTTGCACGCCTAAGGCTAAGAAGGCTGCTCCGGCCCCCAAGAAGGCCGCTGCTCCCAAGAAGGTCGAGGCTGCCGAGGAGGCTCCTGCTGAGGAGACCGCTGAGTAGACAATCCGTCTGCATAGGCTATATTCGAGGGGTACGTTCGCGTACCCCTCTTTTTTTGTCGCGATACCGTTGCTTGTTTGTTGGGAGCGCCCATGACTGCGCCGTCTGATTTCAATTCGATTTCCGAGCTTGACGCCACGCTCGTATTTCGCGTGGCCTATGATGGCTCGTCGTATAGCGGATTTGCCGAGCAGCCGGGACAGACGACGGTTGCGGGTGAGCTACGTCGAGCTATTGAGACGCTCCTGCGCCGTCCGATCGACCTGACGTGTGCGGGACGTACCGATGCCGGCGTGCATGCGGTGGCACAGTTTATCAGCGTGCCCGTAACGGACGCTGAGTTGGCTTTGACGCGCCGTAGGTGGCTGAGGGCTATGGATGCCCTCCTGCCCAAAGATATCGCCATAAACGAGGTCTACAAGGCCCGTAAGGGCTTTTCTGCACGCTTTGACGCGCGTTCCCGTACGTATACGTACCGTATTGCCGATCGCGATGCGCGCCCCGTGCTGTCCCGTGGTGCCGTGTGGTGGCATCGCTATCCCTTGGACGTCGAGGCCATGTCTGCGGCCTGTCCCGCGCTTTTGGGTGAGCAGGACTTTAAGAGCTTTTGCAAGGTCGCCTCTGCCGTGGGCAAGCCTACGCACCGCTGCGTGATGCGGGCCGAGTTTGGCCATGAGGTTGCGTTTGGCGAGGACATCCTGACGTTTACCATCGAGGGCAATGCGTTTCTGCATTCGATGGTCCGCACGATCGTGGGCACGCTTGTCGAGATTGGCATGCATCGCCGTGAACCCGAGTGGATGCGCGAGGTCATCGATGCTTGCGACCGTACCGCTGCGGGCCCCACGGCTCCTGCCTGCGGCCTTACGTTTATGGGCGTGGATTACGATCCCGCCGAGCTTGTCGTGCTCGACTAGGGGAGGGCTCGGCGCGTCGTGCGTCGGCACCTGTCATCTGTGGGCTGCGCGTGTGCAACATCTGTTCTTGGCGTGCAATACAACCGGTGTCTCATTGCTTTTATTGCCGGGGTGTACCATGAACGACAGTTTGATTCACTGCTGTCGAGAGGACGGATAACTTGGTTCGACGTGGCTCGCATCCGCGACTTTCGGTGATCCTTGTGGTAGAAGGTTCGCCCAGCTATGCGATGCGTGCGCTCGAGAGTATCCAGAACCAAGACCTCTACGATTTGCAGATTGTCGTTGTCTGCCGCGATGCTGCGCCCGGTGTGCGCCATTCGCTTCAAGTTGCTGCCGACAGGGACATCCATATTGATTTGATTGACGTCGAGGACGCGAAGCGCGGCGCTTGTCTTCGTGCCGGTTTTGCTGCCTCGCGCGGCTCTCAAATCATCGCCATGAACGCCGATGAGTGGTTTGCTCCGCAGTCTCTTTCCAAGATGGTCGATATCGCGTGCGATACTACGGCAGACATAGTGCTCCCCACGGTGTCGCTCGACCGCTATGATGCACATCGAGAGCGCCATTCGCGCGTCTTGGATGCTGCTCATATTTCCATTGATAGCAAATCTTCGATGGTGACCGGGCTGTCCCAGTTGATTTTAGGCGGCCTAGTCGTTCAGACCTCTGGCGTGATGTATAGCCGTCCGCTGTTTGAGGCATGCCTTTTGTACGACAAGGCGTTTCGCACAGTTGGGTTTATGGCGTGCTCGCTCTCGCGGGCGCAGCGCGTCTCCGGATGCGGCGACGCTTGTTTCCACGCGGCGGCACCTAAGCTTACAGATGCCTTTGATCCCACCATGTATGCCAAGGTATCCGATGACACCCGGGCGCTCGACGAGCTTACGGACTCACTCTCGGAAGCAGATAGCGGTGGTCGGCTCAAGCTGGCAACCCAAAAGTTCTACTTTGCCGGACTGGTCGCCTGCATCGAGAATTTGTGTCTGAGCCCGCATGGGGTGTCGTCAATCGAGCGTTCCGCCCGTATGCGTGATATGCTCGAGGCGCCTCGAACCCGTCAGATGGTCGCCGCGCTCAAGGATAACCATCGGGGGCTCGGTCTGTTGTTTGGGCCGATCGCCAGCGCCAAGCCCGCGCGCTGCGTGATGTGTACGCATCTGGCAGCTTTTCTTAACCGGACGGGCGCAAAAACCGCCTAAACGGCTCATCTCGAAACAAATTTGCATAGAATTGTTTCGAAATGCGTTCTTATACACAAAAGCCTTCAAATAGCGTTAAACTATTCAATCACTGATTGATTGTCTCCGCCATCTTTTGGAGAGAGGGTTTGTATGGCTAAAAAACGCAATGGGCGCCAGGATGCCATTAGAGATATTGTGCGCAATAAGGACGTCCGCACGCAGCGCGTGCTGGTCGATGAGCTCCGCGCTATGGGCTTTGATTGCACGCAGGCGACTGTCTCTCGCGATATTGCCGATATGGGGCTGCGTAAGCTCCCTGAGGGCATCTATGTTCTGGCAGAGGACCTGCACCTGCAGCGTATGGTTTCCGAGCTCGTAACGGGCGTTCTGCGCACCGATAATCTGGTTATGATCAAGGCTCAGCCTGGCACGGCTTCCGGCATCGCCGCCGCCGTTGATGCGGCAGAGCTGCCCGATGTGCTTGGCTCGCTTGCCGGCAACGATACGATTTTGGTTATTGCCCAGACGGCCGAGGACGGCGAGCGTCTTGAGGCGCTGATCAATAAGCTGAGCAATTCTCGCAAGTAGGCGTGCGGGTCGTGCGCTCGGCACTGTGTGCGTGACATAGTGGCTTGTAAGGGGTATCGACGTTGGTCGGTACCGCCTTTTTGTTTGTCGGTATAAAGACCGCCCACCAGGTCGCTTTAAATTAAAAGGCCCCCGAGCAGTTTAATAAGCTGCTCGGGGGCCTTGTTGCTTATGGCCGGATGATTTCTAGCCGACCGTATCGTCAGGCGTGGGCGAGGGGTCGGGAGTGGGCGTAGGCGTAGGCGTAGGCGTAGGCGTGCCGCCATCGCCGCCGGTCGAACCACCAGTTGAGCCGCCCGTCGAGCCACCGGTCGTACCGGTGCCGCCGGTGGTGTCGCCACCCGTGGTCTCGGTGGTCGTGGTCGTCGTGGTAGTCGTTGTGGTAGTTTCCTCTTCGTCCTCGTTCTCGTCCTTGTCGTCGTTCTCCGTCTTCTTGGCGTTGTTGGTGCCATAGAACTTCCAGACGCTGTTGTTCTTGTAGGTGGGCGCCGTTCCGGTCGCAAACTCCTCGCGCTCGGTACCGGTCAGAACGGTGTTCATAAACCGCTTAAAGACAGGCAGGTTGGTGCTGTCGCCCAGCAGGTCCGTGCCGTATTTTTGGATGGGGATCTCGCCCGCGGAATAGCCGGTCCACAGGGCGCACGCCAGCTGCGGGGTATAGCCGCAGAACCACAGGTTGGTGGTGTTGTCGGTGGTGCCCGTTTTGCCGGCATAGGGCTGGTTGACGCTCAAGGCGCCGGCAGCACCCGTACCGCTGCCCTGCATGACGCCGGACAGAACATCGGTGACCGCGGCGGCCTCGCCCTCGGTAAGCACCTGTGAGGGATTGTCCGTGTGCTGGTACAGCACCGAACCGGTACGAGAGTCAATCTCGGTGATGGCGATCGGCTGGCGATAGTAGCCGCCGTTGGCAAACGTCGCGTAGGCGGCGGCCATCTCGAGCGGCGAGATCGAGCCGGTGCCGAGCGTCATGACGGGAACGTCCTCGATGTTGTCCTTGGCGGGATCGATGCCGAGCTTTTTGACGAGCGAGATGATCTTGCTGTTGCCGACGGCTTCCGCCACCTGGATGTAGCCGGTGTTGGAGGAGTATGCCGTCGCCTGCTTAAGCGTGATGTTGCCATAGCTATGGTTGGCGTAGTTTTGGACCTCGGTCGTGGTGCCCTTGGCCTTGAGCGGCGAGTTGCAGTTGAGGGTGACGTTGGGGTTCATGCCGTTTTGGATGGCAGTTGCCAGCGTAAAGGCCTTAAAGGTGGAGCCGACGGGACGCTTGGCCGTGGCATGGTTTACGTGGTTCTCGTCGGCGTTGTAGTCATAGCCGCCCACCATGCACTTGATGTAACCGGTCTTGGGGTCGACGACGACCATGCCCATGTCCAGGCCGTCGAGCGAGAGCGTGTCGAGCTGCTCGCGGACGGCATTCTCTGCCACCTGCTGCATCGTGGGGTCGATGGTGGTCTTGACGGTCAAGCCGCCCTTAAAGAGCACGTCGGTCGAGAACTCCTGCTCCAGCAGCTGCTTAACATAGGCGACAAAGTAGGGCTGCGAGTATACGTCGACGCCGCTGCCCGAGATTTCGGTCACGTTGAGGGTGATGGGCTCGGCCTGTGCGGCATCGTGCTCCTCCTGCGTAATGTGGCCCAGGCGCAGCATGTTGTCGAGGACCTTGTTGCGACGGGACAGCGCCAGGTCGGGGTTGACCGTGGGGTCGTACTGCGAGGGCGAGTTGGGAAGGCCGATCAACAGCGCGGCCTCGCTCAGGGTGAGGTCTGCGGCGCTCTTGGACAGGTAGGTCTCGGCGGCGGCCTCAATACCGTAGGCGCCGTGACCGTAATAGATGGTGTTGAGGTACATCATGAGGATCTCGTCTTTGGAGTACATATCCTCCATCTTGACGGCGATGTAGGCCTCGCGCACTTTACGCTCGATGGTCGAGTCGAACTGCTCCTCCTGCAGGATGGTGTTGCGCACCAGCTGCTGGGTGATAGTCGAGGCGCCTTCGTGTCCGCCGCCGAGGGTTGCCACCGCAGCACGCGCGATACCCCACAGGTCGATACCGCCGTGCTCGTAGAAGCGCTCGTCCTCGACGTCAACGGTGCCCTGCAGCACGTAGGGGGAGACCTCGTCCTTGGTGATGGACTTGCGGTTTTGCGTGTAGAAGCTCGCGATCTTGTTGCCGTTGCAGTCGACGATCTCGGTGGGCTCGCTCACCAGATACGCGTTGGCGTCGGTGTAGTCGGGCAGATCGGACAGCCAGCGGTTGACGTTGCCGACCATGCCGATGCCAAATGCCACGCCCGCAATCAGCAGAAAGCCCAAAAACGAGAGCAGGATTATGGGCAGGGCATGCGTCTTTGAACGGCTGCGTCCCTGTCGTTGGCGAGGACCCATATATTGACCTCCAGGTATGTCGTGCCGGACGGTGGATGTGCCGTCGGGGCAGGATGGACATAAGTTATTACACGATAAACCAAACGGGGCGCGCGATGCCTCGTGTATGCTGGAAGACGGCATTTTTCAGAGTGAATGCATACCTTGGTAAGGAGTTTGTCGATGGCGATTCGGACGATGGGGCCGAGCGGACAATACGAGACTGGATTGGATGCTGCTGGTGCGGCGCTGCCCGAGTTGCTGGCGCCGGCGGGCGGGCTCGACCAGATGCTTGCGGCCATCGCCGCGGGTGCCGATGCCATCTATGCGGGGTTGGGCAGCTTTAACGCCCGTGTGAGCGCCCATGGCTTTACGGATAACGAGTTTGCGCGCGGCTGCGCCGTGGCGCATGCCCATGGCGTGCGTGTGTACGTAACGCTCAACGTGTTCGTGTTTGACGATGAGTTGTCCGACGCGGTGGTGTTGGGAGCTCATGCACTGGAGCTGGGCGCCGATGCTCTGATTGTCGCCGATGCCGGGTTGGCCTGCGCGCTGCGCGCGGCGATTCCCGGGGTCGAGATTCACCTGTCTACGCAGGCGGGCGTTCATAGCGAAGGCGCCGTGCGGCTTGCCGCCGATGAGCTGGGGGTCGAGCGCGTGACGACGGCACGCGAGCTGACGGTCGACGAGATTGCGGCGCTATGTGCCACGGGTGTGCCCATCGAGGTATTCTGCCACGGTGCGATTTGCATCGGCTATTCGGGGGCGTGCGAGTTCTCTGCCCTTCGACGTGGCCGCTCTGCGATGCGCGGTGATTGCACGCAGCCGTGCCGTCTATCCTATGACTTGGTGGACGAGGCTGGGCAGAGTGTTGCCGCCGTCGAGGGAGATCGCCTGCTGTGTCCGCGCGACTATCTGGGTATTGCGCATCTGCCCGAGCTTGTAGATGCCGGCGTGGTGTCGCTCAAGATCGAGGGGCGCATGAAGAACCCCGATTACGTATTCAACGTGGTGCGGGTGTGGCGCCGGGCACTCGATATGCTGTGCGACGGCGCGTGGGACCCCGATGCCGTGGAAGAGCTTGAGCGCGAGCTGGGAAGGTCGTTTAACCGCGGGTTTACCGACGCGTATTTGCGAGGCCGCTCGGGTGCGGAGCTTATGAGTTTTGAACGCGCAATTAACCAGGGCGTGCGCGTGGGGCGTTTGGTCGCTGTGGGCCACGAAGAGGTGACCGTTGAGCTCGACGCCGCCGTGGCGGCGGGTGACACGCTCGAGATTCGGTTCTATCCGGGTGTCGACGCGCGTCCCGATGTGCCCAAGCGCTGGCCGCAGGTGCCCTGCCCGGTGGATGCAGCAGCGGGGAAGCGCATCGTCGTGCATTGCAAGCGTAAGGTGGACGCGGGCTGCGAGGTGTACCTGATTCGCAGCGCCGGCGTGTTGGATCAGACGGCGGCGGTGTTGGAGCGCATGCGGGCCGAGGCGGATGCGATTGCGCCCGTTGAGCGTGCCGTTGAAGTGCTGCCCTTTGAGGGCGTTGCGGTGGATGGCGGTGCATCGACGGAGTTGGTGGAGTGCGCGGTTCCCACTCGCATGGTTTTTGCTTGGCAGCTGATGGATGCCGACCCGCGCGGAGAACTCGATTTGTCCGACGCCGTTGTGGTGCTTGACGAGGTGTGCCGCGCGAGTGACGCTGACTGGACCCGCTCACTGATGCAGCGTGCCGGGCGCATCGTCTGCCGCAACCTGGGGCAGGTGGCGATCGCTCGCGAGCTGGGCGTGACGTTTGACGTGGCGGCGCCGGTGTTCTGCGCGAATCGGGCCACGCTTACCTGGCTGCGCGGATTCGGTGCGGGGCGGGTGTACTTGCCGGCCGAGTTGCTCGGCAATGATGCGGAGCGTATTGCCGAGCTGGCTGCTGAACCCGGCGTCTTGGGTCCGGTCGACGCCGACCGTCCCGAGCTTATGGTGTGCGAGCACTGCCTGCTGACCGCCGAGGGCGTCTGCGCCACCGATGCGACGGGACAGGTTCGTTGCCGCGACTGCTTGCGTCGTCGGCAGGTACGCTATCTGGTCGAGCGTGACGGTACACGTCTGCCAGTTGCCATTGACGCATGCGGCAGGACGAGGATTTTCCTGTCGTAGGTGCCGCGTCGCGTCAGTTTGTTATCATAAGAGAGTTTATGGACTTCCAGCACCGCCGTTTTCGGCGAGGGTGCTATAGAAAAAGGAGGATACCCAATGCTGTCTGTTGACGAGCAAATGCGTATCATCACCTCGGGCGCCGCGCAGATCGTTCCCGAGGCCGACCTTCGCAAGAAGCTTGAGAAGGGCGAGCCCCTCAACATCAAGCTCGGCGTCGATCCCACCAGCCCCGACCTGCACCTGGGCCACGCCGTGCCCCTGCGCAAGATGCGTCAGTTCCAGGACCTGGGCCACAACGTCACCCTCATCATCGGCAACGGCACCGCGCTGATCGGCGACCCTTCGGGCAAGAATTCCACCCGTCCGCAGCTTTCGCAGGAGCAGATTGAGGCCAATGCCGAGACCTACGTGAGCCAGGCCATGAAGATCCTGGATCCCGAGAAGACCACCATCGTGCACAACGGCGACTGGATCCTTTCGATGGACCTGGCCGGCCTGCTGCAGGTGTGCTCCAAGTTCACCGTCGCCCGCATTCTTGAGCGCGACGACTTTACCAAGCGCTACCAGTCTCAGACGCCGATCGCCCTGCATGAGTTCCTGTATCCCGTGATGCAGGCTTTCGACTCCGTGCAGATCAAGGCCGACGTGGAGATGGGCGGCACCGATCAGCTCTTCAACCTGCTCGCTGGCCGTGAGCTCATGGAGAAGATGGGCATGGAGCCGCAGATCGCGCTCACCATGCCGCTGCTCGAGGGTACCGACGGCGTGCGCAAGATGTCCAAGTCATACGGCAACTACATCGGCCTGACCGACGCTCCCAAGGATATGTTCGGCAAGACCATGTCCATCCCCGATGAGATGATCGGCAAGTACTACCGCCTGGCGAGCTCGCTCACCCCGGCCGAGGTCGACAAGATCGACGCTGCCCTGGCCGATGGTTCTGCCGACCCCTACGAGCTCAAGCGCGCTCTGGGTCGCGACCTGTGCGACACCTACCACGGCGTCGGTGCCGGCGACGAGGCTCAGGCCGAGTTCGACCGCGTGTTCAAGGAGGGCCAGCTTGCCGACTTCCCCGAGAAGCACGTTGAGCTGACCGTCAACGACGAGGGCCAGATCTACCTCGCAGGCCTGCTTAAGGACCTGGGCCTTTCGGCGAGCGCCGGCCAGGCCCGTCGCGACATTGACGGTGGCGGCGTCAAGATCAACGGCAAGGCGGTGGCTCCCAAGAGCTATAACATCGATCCCAGCGCCCTCAAGCTGGGCGACACCCTCTCCGTAGGCAAGCGCAAGGGCTTTAAGTTGGTCTAACGAGCGAGTTGACCTCACAAGTGCAATAAGGCCGCAGCCGGGAATCCCGGCTGCGGCCTTTTTTGGCACTTGGGGACGTTCCTTTTGTGCCGGCACTTTGGGACACTCCTTGTCATTGGTGCAAAGCAACCTCTCCTCATTGCACCAAGTGGCGTGTGCCGTTAAGCGGAGAGGCGTATTGTTGACCCATCGTTTGGGCATACAATGGCTATTGGTCTGCTGCGGTGAAGGTCTGTCCGCTCCGCAGCTTTTTTCTACGGTTAAAGGAGTATGTATGTCCGTTGAGGTCATGAGGTCTGTGATCGAGGCCGCCGAGGGCCGCGTGCCCGTCGACACGCTGTTTATCAATGCGCAGATTGTCGACGTGTATGGCCAGCGTGTGGCGCCCGGCAGCGTTGCCGTCAAGGACGGTGTGATCGTCGGCGTGCTCTACGATGGTCGCGACGATGCCGCCGGCACCTACGAGGCTGCCGAGGTCATTGACTGCCAGGGCCGCTATCTCGCCCCCGGCTTTATCGACGGACATCTGCACATTGAGTCCTCGAACATCCGTCCCGCCGAGTATGCGCGCATGGCGGCGACGCGCGGTACCACCACCGCCATTGCCGACAGCCACGAGATCGCCAACGTGGCGGGGCTCGACGGCCTGCGCTTTATGATCGAGGACGGTCGCCGCGCGCCCATTTCCATCAAGTACATGATGCCCTCATGCGTGCCCGCGCTGCCCGATGAGCAAGCGGGCGCTGTGATTACCGCTGCTGACATGCAGGCGTTTTTTGCCGAGAATCCGGGCGACGTTTTTGGCCTGGGCGAGATGATGAACCTGCCGGGCGTCTTTATGGCCGATCCCGAGACCTGCGCTCGCATCGATGCTGCCAACCAGACGCCGTCCAAGCAGGTCGACGGCCATGCGCCGCTCGTTGCCGGCAAGGACCTCAATGCCTATGCCGCGGCGGGTATTATTGCCGACCACGAGTCGACGATTCCCGAGGAGGCGCTCGACAAGCTGTCTCGCGGCATGTACGTGATGCTGCGCGAGGGTACGTGCAGCCATGATCTGGCCAACCTGTCGCCGATGCTGCTGGAGAATCCCGCGCGCGCCCGCCGCTGCTGCTTTGTGACTGACGACCGCGCTCCTTCCGATGCGCTTGCAACCGGCATGATCGACAATGCCTGCCGCGTGGCGATTGAGGCCGGTATCGACCCCGTGGTCGCTATCTCTATGGCGTCCCTCTCCACGGCCGAGGCGTTTGGCCTGGATCACGGCTGCCGCGACCCGCACGAGCTCCGCGGTGCGATTGCCCCGGGCAAGCGTGCCGACCTGCTGGTGCTCAATGACCTGGCGTTTGCCACGGCTCCGCATCGTGTATATGCCGCCGGTGCCCTGGTGGCGCAGGACGGCACCTTTGTGGGCGAGATCGCACCCGAGATGGCCGAGGTTGCGGCCCTTGCCGATGAGCTGCGCGCCTCCGTTAAGCTGCCGAAGCTTTCGCTCGACGTATTCGACTATGCCTTTAAGCCGGGCGAGGCCGTGATTGACGTGGTGCCGGGCAAGGCCATCACGGGCATGGTTCGTCCCGAGAGCGCCGAGGGCCTGCGCCGTATTATGCTGATCGAGCGCCACGGCCGCGGCGTGTCGCTGCAGGCCGAGGGCGCCGACGGTGACGGCCCCGCTGGCCTGGGACTCGTTGGCAAGCATATCGGCCGCGGCTGGGTGCGCGGCTTTACCATCACGGGTGGTGCCATCGCCTCGACGATCGGACACGACTCGCACAACGTGTGCGTCGTGGGCGACAACGCCGCCGATATGATGGCCGCCGTTGATGCCGTGGGCCAGGGCGGTCACGTGCTGGTGCGCAACGGCGAGGTCGTGGCGCGCATTCCGCTGGCGCTCGGTGGCCTGATGAGCGAGGGCACGGCCGAGGATGTCGCCGCGCAGCACGACGACTTTATGGTCAAGGCGCGTGCCATGGGCATCGAGCCGCCGCTCGACCCCATCATGGGCATCATTTTCCTGCCCCTGCCGGTGATCCCGACGCTCCGCATCCGCCCCGAGGGCATGTTCGACGTCACGACCTTCACCTACGCCGACTAGTCATCGGGGACGTTCTTAAACGACTAGTCGTCGGGGTGGCGTGTCGCCTGACGCCGCGACCGTGAGACCTCTGGCATGTGTGAGCTATTTGCTAGGTCCTTGTAACGTTTACGCCCGCAGAGTCTTATTTGAGCTCCCTTTGGGTACGTTGGAATTGGATATACGTCCGATTCCATCAAGCCCGAAGGGAGCTTTTCTATGTTTAAACTGATTGCATCCGATATGGACGGCACGTTGCTTGACGAAAACGGCCAGGTGCCTCCCGAGACCTACGAACTGATTCTGGCGCTACACGAGCATGGCGTGCATTTCGCCGCATCGTCAGGCCGTCGTTACGACCGCCTGTGCGAGTTCTTTGCACCTGTTCGCGACAAGATGGACTTTGTCGCCGCTAACGGCGCCCAGGTCTACGCCGACGGTAAGATGGTAGACCGCGAGGTGTATTCGCACCTGGCGATTCGAAGGCTCGCCCAGGCCGTCGCGACGTTTCCCAATCTGCATCTTGCACTTTTTGACCGAACCAAGTCCTTCTTGCTCGATGACGAGTGCAAGTTCGTGCGTGAGGTCGATAAGGACCTTCCCAATGCCGAGCGCATTTGGGAGCTGCCCGATCCCAGCGTAAATATCATCAAGGCGAGTATCTTTTGCGATGACGGTGCCGTTATGGACAGCGCTTACGTACTACAGCGCGAACTCGGTCAGCTCTTTACTTTTGCGCCTTCGGGCAACGCGTGGATCGATGCCATGCAGCCCGGCGTGTCGAAGGCCTCGGGCATCGCACAGCTCATGGAGCACTATGGAGTCGAACGCGACGAGGTTATGGCGTTTGGCGACTCGATGAACGACTACGAGATCATTCGCTTTGTCGGTACGGGCTGCGCGATGGAAAACGCGCGCCCCGCGCTCAAGGCAGTGGCCGATCGCGTGGTGGGTTGTAATCGCGACCACGCCGTCCAGCAGGAGCTCCGTCGCGTGCTGGAGAGTCTCGCTTAATCCGGCAGATGGGGACGTTCCTTTTAATATGAGCAGGACATTGTCAAGAGGCAAAATCGGGCCTGGCCCCAACGATATGGGGTCAGGCCCTCTCCCTATATCAGCCCGTCCGCGGCGACCTCGGCGTGTCTTACCGACGCTCGTCTTTGC
>DBFOLV010000028.1:0-19090 GCA_048430825.1 Collinsella sp. | reverse complement strand
AGACAGGGTGCCTTACGCAGCCTAGCCGAAACGCACCGAGCAGACTGAAGCCCACCGGCCTAATGGCCTGGCGTCAGCATGCCGCGATTCAGTCGCACGGAGAGCATTTCCCAGTTGACAAAACTATAGGAACACCCCCCTCTTTTGTTTGATAATTGCGAAATTACGGTCACCTAGTCCATTTCTGCCCTGATGAGGTCGAGGGTGCGCTGGCAGTTTTCGCAGACGGGGCCGAGCATATGCTCGCGCAGGTCCGCCATGCCGGGCAGGTCGGCGTATTCGTTTATGACCTCTTCCATACAAATGGGTACCTCGTAGGCGAGGTCCATCATGGTCGCAAAGCAAAACTTCTCGGATAGCCCGGCATCGGTGAGTGCCGTCTCCAGCGCGGGGTCGCCCATACCGTGGTATCGGCGGATAGCGCCTGGGCCGATGCGCCCCACACGATTTTCGCCGCCAACGCTCATGGCAAGGCGCGCCCGGCGGCGCATGCGCTCATACGCCAAACCCGACGCGACATCGTACATTCGAGCCATCATGGCTGCGCCGTCGTTTCCAAGGAGCAGGGAATAGTTTTTCGCATGCGCATCCGGTGCGCCGATAATGGCGTTGAAGAACAGTATCTGCGTAAACAGATACAGGTTAAGTTGATGGTGGCTCGTATTTACGAGGAGCTCTTGAATGTCGCGTGTGGTCGGGCCGCCGTCTGCCGTGTACTTTTGGGCGGGCATCACCCCAAGTGCCTGACAGAGGTCTTCTTGATGTAGGCGCCTGATCGTTCCGTCTTTGACTTTCACGCGGTCATAGCGCTCAACAATGAGGGCAGGTTCGTCCTCAAACATACGATATTCGACGTTTGCCGTTGCGATGCCGGCGCGCTGGGCGCTTTTCATGCAGACAAACTCATTGAGAGCCTCGAGTTTAAAACCGATAACGCCATTTTTGAAAATATGCGTCGTGGGCGAGGACCCCATGCATTCGCACCAGCGACCGTCCATGAGTGCGAGAGCGAACTTGCCCTGGTTGCCTCCAAGTGACCAACTTTCATCTAGACCCATCCACGATGCATCGCGGTCATCTCTGATCGACTTGAGACGAAGAGCAATTTCGTGGTCGTCTATAGGGCGGTATTCGCCAGCGCGATGCAGGACGGCGTCGGCATCTTCTTCGGCACAAAACTGCACTCCGCCCGGACAGTCGAGTCCGATATGGCTGAGCAACGCAACGGGATTGTTGGGCCTAACGTCGAATTCGGCGGCAATCGCTTTTCGTTGGTCCTCGCTGTCGGGTAGAAGGCCAAACAGGTACGGATTCATGACCTGTTGTCCGTATGTGCGATTCGATACGGGTATGTTGGTCGATAAGGCTGGCCCGTCATAGTCATGATCGTAGGTAAAGCTGATAAGACCGTTCTCATCTTGCGTGAGCGTTCCAGCAGGCACGCCGCAAATAATGGTCCGAAGTGATGTTCTGGCCATTGGCTATTTCCCTTCGGGCTTGGTTTTGCTAGATGCGTTTGCGGCAATCGAGACTCCGAGATTGGACATGGCGAAATCGGCGAAGACCTCGTCGTAGAGTGCGGATGTAAAGGGGACATCTGGAAGAGCCGGAATGGCGGTACTACGACGGTTGCGATGATGAGGACGTTGAGTGTGATGGCGCCTGGGGATGCTGCGAGGCAGCGGATTGGCATGCGGGGCGTCGACTGGTCGCTCGTTTTTCGCTTCGCCGATATCCCCTTGTGCTGCGAGTGCCAGTCCAAGAGCGTCGAAAATCGCCAGCAACTTGTCGAGTCGAATGCCGGTGGCGTCTCCTAGCTCGAGCGATGCGAGCAGGCGCTCCGAAACACCGGCCTTTTTGGCGAGGGCGGCACGGGTGAGACCCTGAGTCTCGCGTGCCTGGCGCACGTAGATGCCAGCTTGGCGCGGTGTGGTGATGGGAAGGGTATCCACGGCTATCTCCTAACGTGCAGACTTTTGCATATCAGTATGACATGCAAAAGTCTGCACGAATAGGCATTATGCAAAACTCTGCATGAGACTCCTACATTGACGTTGGCTTATGAGAGGCGTTTTTTATATCGCGAGGATCCCCAGATGCTCAAGCAAGATCTTAAGCCCGATGAGGATGAGCACGACGCCACCCACGATGGTGGCGAGTTTTTCGTAGCGCGCGCCAAAGGTGTGGCCGATCGCTACGCCGGCAACGGAGAAGATAAACGTTGTGACGCCGATAAGCGATACAGCGGGAACGATGTCGACCGAAAGCGCGGCGAACGAGATGCCCACGGCCAGGGCGTCGATTGAGGTGGCGATGGCGAGGATCAGGTACTCGCCCAGTTCAATCTTTTCGGCATCCTTGCCGTCGCCTTCATCCTCGTCCTCGGTAAAAGCCTCCCACAGCATTTTGCCGCCGATGAAGGCCAAAAGGATAAAGGCGATCCAATGGTCGATGGGTCCGATGATGCCCGTGAATTGGCTGCCGAGCGCCCATCCGATTACGGGCATGCCGGCCTGGAAACCGCCAAAGAACAGGCCGAGTATCACGGCGACCTTAAGGTTGATCCTTTTCATGCCAAGGCCCTTGCAGATGGATACGGCAAAAGCGTCCATAGAAAGGCCGATAGCGAGCAACACAAGCTCTGCGAGTCCCATAGTCTGGCTCCCTCTCTGCGGGCGGGCCCGCGTGTACCTCTTGGGGGAGTAACAAAAAAGACCCGTGGCGTACGCGTTGCGCGCACAGCCACGAGTCTCGTTCATTAAGGCAAGCCAGGCCGCATCGGCCAGTGTGTTGACTTGCCGCGCCATCGGAGGCGAACCCGATCACGCGACTACTCCCTCATTTATGCGAATCCCGATGCTACCACATAAGCAGCCCATTTGGATTGGGCTCTCAGCTGTGTTCGCTCATTCTGTAAGCATCGGATTTCGCAAGCGCCGCAGGGACAAACCGTGAGAAACTATTTAGCGTTTATGGAGCGTATACGATGGGAGCGATGCCTTGGATAAGAACGAGCTGCAAAAGCGTATGGAACAGGCCATTCGCCTGACTGCCCCCGGCCAGCCGATCCGCACCGCCCTCGACATGATCATCGCCGGTCACCTGGGCGCCCTTATCTGCGTCGGCGACACCGAAAACGTGCTCGCTGCCGGTAACGACGGCTTCCCGCTCAACATTTCGTTTACCTCGAACCGCCTGTTCGAGCTTTCCAAGATGGACGGCGCCATCGTTATCGATGGCGACCTCACCCAGATCCTGCGCGCCAACTTCCACCTCAATCCCGATCCCTCGCTCGCCACGAGTGAGACGGGCATGCGTCACCGTACTGCCGCTCGCATGTCGGTGCTCACCGATGCCATCGTGATCTCGGTTTCGGCTCGTCGCGCCGTCGTCAACGTGTACGTCCACGGCAAGAGCTACGAGATCCAGCCCGTCACCACCATCATGAGCTCGGTCAACCAGCTCGTCGCCACGCTCCAGACTACCCGTCAGTCGCTCGATCGCTCCCTGCTGCGCCTGACGGCCCTCGAGCTCGACGACTACGTCACACTCGCCGACATTACCGGTATTTTCTCGAGCTTCGAGATCATGCAGCAGGCAAAGACCGAGCTTAAGGATTGCATTGTCAAGCTGGGTAACCAGGGTAAGCTCGTGCAGATGCAGCTCGAGCAGCTCGCGGGCTCCAGCATGGATACCGAATACGACTTGATGATCCGCGACTACGCGAGCGATTCCTCTGAGGCCAACGCCGAGAAGATTCGCGCCGAGCTGAGCCGTATGACGCCTAAGGACCTGTCCGACCCGCAGCACGTGGCGGCAGTTCTGGGCTATGACGACTTGGACGAGGACTCCGTCATGACGCCGCTGGGCCTGCGCACGCTTTCGCGCGTGTCCGTCGTGCGCGACGGCGTGGCCGAGAAGATCGTCGACGAGTACGGCTCGCTGCAGGAGCTCATGGACGACATCAGCGAGGATCCGGAGCGCTTGGGCGACTTTGGCGTCAACAACCCTGCCATTCTTGCGGACTCGCTGTACCGCATGAAGGGCACCAAACAGGGGAACGCATAATGGCGCCCGTATGCGCCGTGGTCGTTGCCGGCGGCAGCGGCCAGCGCTTTGGAAATCCCGGCGGCAAGCAGCTCGTTAATGTGGCGGGCCGTCCGCTCATGAGCTGGTCCATCCGCGCGTTCGATCGTAGCGATAAGGTCGGCCATATCGTCGTGGTTTGCCCTGCCGAGCGCCGTGCCGAGATGCGCCGCCTGGCCATTGACCCGTTTGACTATGACACGCCCATCAGCTTTGCCGATGCCGGCGATACCCGTCAGGATTCCACCCGTGCCGGCGTGCATGCGGTTCCGGCGGGTTTCGAATATGTCGCCATCCACGACGGCGCTCGTCCGCTCATTACGACCGAGGCCATCGACCACGCTATCGACGTGCTCGTGAGCGACCGTGCCCTCGACGGTGTCGTGTGCGGTCAGCCCGCGATCGACACGCTCAAGATCGTCGACGGCGATAATATCGTCGAGACGCCGCCGCGCGAGCTCTATTGGGCCGCGCAGACGCCGCAGATCTTTAGCGTCGACGCGATGAAGCGTGCCCATGCCGCGGCGATTGCCGAGGGCTTTATCGGTACCGACGACTCATCGCTGGTCGAGCGCATGGGCGGGCGCGTCCGCTGTGTCCAGAGCCCGCGCGACAACCTTAAGGTGACGGTGCCCGAGGATCTGCGTCCCGTAACCGCGATTCTGCTTGGCCGCATGGCCGAGGGAGAGGACCTTCCCTATGTTCAGTAACCTGCGCATTGGCCACGGCTACGACGTCCACCGTTTGGTGGAGGGGCGTCGATGTATCATCGGCGGGGTCGACATTCCCTACGAGCGCGGCCTGCTGGGCCACTCGGATGCCGATGTGCTCGCGCACGCCTTGGCCGACGCCATTCTGGGCGCCTGCCGCGGGGGAGACATCGGCAAGCTATTCCCCGACACCGATCCTGCCTACGAGGGTGCTGATTCGATGGTGCTGCTCGCTCGCGTGATGGACTATGCGCGCGAGCTGGGCTTTGAGTTTGTCGATGCCGATTGCACCATTGCCTGTCAGCAACCCAAGATCACCCCGCACCGCGATGCCATGCGCGCCAACCTTGCCCATGCCCTGGGCGTTGACGTCGAAAATGTAGGCGTCGCCGCCACTACGACCGAAAAGCTCGGTTGGGAAGGCCAGGGCGAGGGAATCGGCGCCTGGGCCGTCTGCCTGCTACAGAAAACCGTTAAGGAGTAACGAATGCGTATCTACAACAGCGCTACCCATAAAAAGGAAGAGTTCCAGCCCATCGAGTCCGGCAAGGTTCGCATGTACGTGTGCGGCCCCACGGTCTACGACAACATCCACATCGGCAATGCCCGCACGTTCATCAGCTTCGATGTGATTCGACGCTGGCTCATCGCGAGCGGCTACGAGGTCACGTTCGCCCAGAACCTCACCGATGTCGACGACAAGATCATCAAGCGCGCCAACGAGCAGGGCCGTACGGCTGCCGAGGTCGCGACGGAGTTCTCCGACAAGTTCATCGGCGTCATGCGCGCCGCCAACGTGCTCGATCCCGATGTGCGCCCCCGCGCCACCAAGGAGATCGGCCCCATGATCGCCATGATCAAGACGCTTATCGAGCAGGGCCACGCTTACGCAGCCGATAACGGCGATGTGTACTTTGCCGTGCGCAGCGATCCCAACTATGGTCAGGTCTCGGGCCGCAACATCGACGACCTTATGGTTGGCGCACGCATTGAGGAGAACGAGGACAAGAACGACCCGCTCGACTTTGCCCTGTGGAAGGCCGCCAAGCCCGGCGAGCCCAGCTGGCCGAGCCCCTGGGGCGAGGGCCGTCCCGGTTGGCACACCGAGTGCGCCGCCATGGTGCATCGCTACCTGGGCACTCCGATCGACATCCACGGCGGCGGCTCCGACCTTGCCTTCCCGCATCACGAGAACGAGTGCGCTCAGGCCACCTGCGCCTGGCACCAGGGCTTCTCCAACACCTGGATGCACACGGGCATGCTGCTGGTAGACGGCGAGAAGATGTCCAAGTCGCTCGGCAACTTCTTTACGCTGGCCGAGGTCCTCGAGCAGCACTCCGCTGCCGCCCTGCGCCTGCTGATGCTGCAGACGAGCTATCGCTCGCCGCTCGACTTTTCTTGGGAGCGCCTGGAGGGTGCCGAGAACTCGCTCACGCGTATCGCCGGTACGGTCGAGAACCTTCGCTGGGCCGCGAACCATGCGACGGCCGATGCCGATGAGGCAGCATCCGAGGCGTTTGCCGCCAAGGCCGCCGAGACCCGTGCCACCTTTAAGGAGTGCATGGACGACGACTTTAACACCGCTGGTGCCATGGGTGCCGTCTTTGGCTTTGTGACCGAGTGCAACCAGTACCTGGAGCAGGCGGGCGACGCTGCCGACAAGGCCGCCGCGCTTGCCGCCGCCGACACGCTGACCGAGCTGCTCGATACGCTTGGCGTCGAGCTTCCCGAGCCCAAGGTCGAGCTGCCGCTGGGCCTGCTGGGCGTTGCCGCCGGTTTGGTTGCCTACACGGGTGACGACGTGGACGAGGCCGCTGCCAAGATTCTCGAGGCCCGCGCCGAGGCCCGTGCCGCCAAGAACTGGGATCTGGCCGACGCCATCCGCGACCAGCTCAAGGACCTGGGCCTGACGATTGAAGATACCGCCGCCGGCACTCGTATCAAATCTCTCTAATCCCCGCGGGTTTCCCAAGCACCCGACCTTGCCGTTCAAACCGTCGCTCGCGTACTCAAGTACGCGTCGCTCCTCTTTCACGGCAATCTCGGGCACTTGGAAAACCCGTACCGACCGCCCGAATTAATATTCATGGGCGGTCGTTTATTTTGTTTCGTTTGATAGTTGTATTTAGGAGGTCACTTTATGGCCGACAATCGCAAGCGTGCGCCTCGTGGCGGCAAGCAGGCTGCTTCTGGCTCGCGTCCGATTCGCCGCAATGACCGCGCTGCCGCTCCCAAGGGCCAGCGCGATCGCACCCAGGCCGCACGTCCGCAGCGCGATCGCAACCGCGACGCTGTCCAGGCTCCCAAGGGCGAGTTTATCGAAGGTCGTCGTGCAGCCGCCGAGGCGCTGCGCACTGGTTTTCCCATCAAGTGCGCGCTCATTGCCGAGGGCGGGGAGCGCGATGCCGCCTTGTCGCGCCTGGTCGACGACCTCAACGCCGTGGGTGTCCGCATTAAGTATGTGCCGCGCGCGCAGCTCGACGCACTGTCGAGCCACGGCGCTCACCAGGGCATCGCGCTCGAGGTTGGCAACTTCCCCTATGCCGATGTCGCCGATATTCTCGACCGCGCAGGCGAGGGCCCGGCACTTGTCGTGGTGCTCGACCACGTGACTGACGACGGCAACTTTGGCGCCATCGTGCGCTCCGCCGAGGTTGTGGGCGCGGCGGGCGTCGTCATTGCCAATAAGCGTGCCGCCGGCGTGACCGTGGGCAGCTATAAGACCTCAGCCGGTGCCGTCATGCATCTGCCTATCGCGCAGGTTCCCAATATCGCCCGTGCGCTCGACGATTTTAAGGCCGCTGGTTTTTGGGTGGGCGGTGCTTCCGAGCACGCCGAAGGCAGTTGCTGGGATGCTCCTTTCGAGGGCCGCGTGGCGCTCGTCATGGGCTCCGAGGGCGACGGCATCTCGCGTCTGGTGCTCGAGAAATGCGACTTTTTGACCAAGCTTCCCCAGCGCGGTATGACCGAGAGCCTCAATGTTGCCCAGGCGACCACGGCGCTGTGCTTTGAGTGGCTGCGCCGCAACGCCGGCGAGCTGATGGGGGAGGAGTAGCGCATGTCCAAAAAGAACCGTGCCAAGTCCAAGGCCAAGCGCTTTGGCGAGGGCTCGGCCAAGCCGATTGTTTCGGCCGCGACCTATGGCGTGGGCGGCAATGCGTTTGCGCAGGCTATCGCCGACCCAGTCTCGACGGTGCACTCCAACAAGCCCGAGCTGCTGGTGGTCGACGGTTACAACGTGATCCACTGCACGCCGCGCTACGAAAAGCTCGTGTACGACCATTCCGACGATCCGTATTCCAGCGACGTTCACGATATGGCGCGCACGGCGCTCATTAATGACGTAGCTGCGTTTGCCCAGGGCCGCTACGAGGCCGTGATCGTATTTGACGGCGCGGGCAATATCTCCAGCGAGCGCCCCAACCTACCGGCCCGCGGTGTGCGCATTGAGTTTTCGCCGACGGGTGTTTCGGCCGATACCGTGGTGCAGAAGCTCTGCATCGAGGCGCGCGAGGAAGGCCGCGCGTGTTCTGTAGTGTCGAGCGACGGCACGATCCAGGCTGTCGTCATGGGCAAGGGCGTCACGCGCATCTCGAGCCGCATGCTGGTGGACGAGATCAAACAGATCGACAACGACGTGCATGAGGCCGAGGAAGCACCCCAGATCAAGATGACCCTGGGCAGCCGCCTGAGCCCCGAGGCCCTGGCCAAGCTCAAGGCGTTGCGTGGGAGATAGGGGAGCTGACGGGCAATGCTGCCTCGCTAACTCCATTCAGCGATGTTGATCATTCTTTCGAGGCGCCACGTTAGCGCCTCTTTTAGATAAGGCAGTCTCGCTGCTAGGGCATCGTTTTTAGACAGAATCTCGATCGCCTCGTCAACGAAGCCTTCGAGTTTGTCGCCGTCAAACCAGCCCATGTCCTCGACGAGCAACATTTGTTTGGCGGGGCTTGAATGAAACTGCGCGCTGGTAAAACTGTGCTCTCCCGCCCTAAGCTCCTCAAGAGAAATGTTGCACCAGAGCGATGAGCCCGAATCGAAGATGGGGGCTGGTCTGCAGACCAGTGAGTTGACGTTTCGCACGAGGCCGAAGTTGCGCCAATGACGATCGTAGTTGGCGATGATGTCGTCGCACACGATCATGCGGTCAAGGGCATCCTTGACGCCTGTCACCCCGAGCTCCTCGCAGTTTGCTACGTATCGCTCGTAGTCGGTTAGTCGTTCATCTGCGTTTGCGTGCTGGTTTACATAGAACGCGGGGACATACTCTTCTTCATCAGTTAAGAAGACATCGCATATGCTCAGGGCGGAAGTGCCCGTGCCCTCGAGCGAGTAAGGTACATAATCGCAGGCGTTTAGGATGCGACGGTGGAGCGCGGTCGCCACCAGCTCGTTATAAGGTTCCTGGTTCAGGTGCGCTCCTGCCTTATGCAGAATTCGACGCCCGCCCTCGCACGTCCAGTACTTTTGAAGATTGCCGTCCGAGGTGTTATCGGGCTTTGCGGCAGCCGCTTTTCCCTCTGGGGCAAAGGGCGCAATGGACAGCGAGACGTCATCAAAGGCGTTATTGAAGAAGTTGATATCCTCCCAGGCGAGACCGGAATCTTGGGGTCTAATCCAATACTGGTCGGATAGGGAGAGGCCAAGATTTCGCTGGACGAGTTCATCGGGAACATCGACTGCGGCTTCTGCAAGCAGGGAGGCTAGCCCAATGCGTGCGAGCGGGATACCGCGGCCGCGCCACCAGATGCGGAAGGAGTCGAGCGATATGGGGCTATTAGGGCCAAATACTCCAATAGGGGCGTGGGCGTAATCGATGTCGGCGCCGATGTGGGTAAAGTCTTTTCGAGATGTGCTGTAGACCAGCTGAGCGACTTCGTGCGTGCGATTCATGAGGGTGAACGCGATCTCGCTCTTACCGTGGCCGCGGCGGGGACGTCCCCCCGTTTTGGTCACGGAGCGGAGTCGCGTGTCGACGCTGTCTTTGTCGATGAGCCATACACCAGAAGCCTTGCGGGCCTCAAGTGCTCCGTTTTTTATGAGCTCCTGCACCCTGCGCGGAGTGATGCCGAGCAGTTCGGCTGCTTCCTTGGTAGTAAGCATCGCGAAACCCTTCGTCAGAACGAATAGTTTTATATATAGCAATTGTAATTAAAACTATTCGTTCTGACGAATGGTTTTGAGATGTGGTCGGGTGAAGGGCCTGTTGCGCCTCGTCGGCAATTCCTTTATTCTTAACTGGCTTCGCGTGAAAGCGCCAAGTGTGCCAGTGTGGCGCAACGGTAGCGCAACTGATTTGTAATCAGTGGGTTGCAGGTTCGATTCCTGTCACTGGCTCCATGAGAGTTTCGGGCTCTGTCTCCAATTGGGACAGGGCCCGTTTCTATTTATGTCGACATGTAAGCGGGTTTGACTCCCACCAAGCTTCAGGTTTGTCTCGATCCGTAACACGGGTGGGCTGAAAACCCTCCTTATAGTTACAGATTGAGACAATGCCAAGGGTTGGCCGATAATATCTCGATCTGTAACACGAAGAGGCTGAAACCGTTCTTACTGTTACAGAATGAGACGTAAGCTGGTGTCTCTGCGTAATATCTCGATCTGTAACAGATGGGGGAGGAATAACCCTCTTACTGTTACAGATCGAGACAAAGGCCGGACCGGTCCCAGTCATCCTGGTCGAGTGAGGATTTCCGGACATACGAGGGTGGATAATCTCCCACTTTGGACTCGAAGCCACGCCAAAAGTGGGAGATTATCCACGCTCGATTCTGTCTGGGAAGCCCCGATCTCGACCTATATATAGGTGCAAATAAGCCATTATCGAAGTTCGATCCTGAAGGTGTACTCCACTACACCAAAGTGTTACCTCGGGAAACGTCACCTCAGTATTCAAAACCACCGTCCTTCATATCCAAACTCAACAAAACCGCAGGTCACAGCTATATAGATACGCCCGGCACCGTGTATCTAGAGGTTTTCGTTGACAGCCCCCAAGGTTGCATCGTATTATCTTTTTCGTTCGCGGGGGCGGCGGTCCAAAAGACCAAAGGACCTGCGGATACTTGAACGATTGGGAGTTTGCCCGAGTGGTTAATGGGGACGGGCTGTAAACCCGTTGGCTCTGCCTACATAGGTTCGAATCCTATAGCTCCCACCCGTCAAGTGCCTGTATAGCTCAGTCGGTAGAGCACTTCGTTGGTAACGAAGAGGTCACCAGTTCAAGTCTGGTTGCAGGCTCCATCCGGCGGTGTAGCTCAGTTGGTTAGAGCACACGGTTCATACCCGTGGCGTCACTGGTTCGAATCCAGTCACCGCTACCATAGGTAACACGGTGGCTTCTCAATAGTATGTTGAGAGGCCACTATGGTATAAAGGCAAAGTCCCGTCCGGGGACGACCTGTTTAGAGGAGGGCTTTATGGCCAAAGAGAAGTTTGAGCGCACTAAGCCGCATGTTAACATCGGCACCATTGGTCACGTCGACCACGGCAAGACCACGCTGACCGCTGCCATCACCAAGGTTCTCTCCGAGACCGAGGGCTGCAAGGCTGACTTCACTGCGTTCGAGAACATCGACAAGGCTCCCGAGGAGCGCGAGCGCGGCATCACGATTTCCGTCTCCCACGTTGAGTACGAGACCGCTGCCCGTCACTACGCTCACGTTGACTGCCCGGGCCACGCTGACTACGTCAAGAACATGATCTCCGGCGCTGCTCAGATGGACGGCGCTATCCTGGTCATCGCTGCTACCGACGGCCCCATGGCTCAGACCCGCGAGCACATCCTGCTCGCCCGTCAGGTCGGCGTTCCCTACATCGTCGTCTTCCTGAACAAGTGCGACATGGTCGACGATGACGAGCTCATCGACCTCGTCGAGATGGAGACCCGTGAGCTCCTCTCCGAGTACGATTTCCCCGGCGACGACATCCCCGTCATCCGTGGCTCCGCTCTGGGCGCTCTCGAGGGCGACGCCAAGTGGATGGACGCCATTCGCGAGCTCATGAAGGCCGTCGACGAGTACATCCCGACGCCTGCTCGTAACAACGACCTCCCGTTCCTGATGGCCGTTGAGGACGTTATGACCATCTCCGGCCGTGGTACCGTTGCTACTGGCCGTGTCGAGCGCGGTGAGCTCAAGCTCAACGAGCCCGTCGAGATCGTCGGCATCAAGGATACCCAGAACACCGTCGTTACCGGTATCGAGATGTTCCGTAAGTCCATGGACTTCTGCGAGGCTGGCGACAACGTCGGTCTGCTGCTCCGCGGCATCAAGCGTGAGGACATCGAGCGCGGCCAGGTTCTCTGCAAGCCCGGTTCGGTTACCCCGCACACCAAGTTCACCGGCGAGATCTACGTTCTGACCAAGGAGGAGGGCGGCCGTCACACCCCGTTCTTCGATGGTTATCGTCCTCAGTTCTACTTCCGTACCACCGACGTTACCGGTACGGTCAAGCTCCCCGAGGGCACCGAGATGGCTATGCCTGGTGACCACATCACCATCGAGGGCGACCTCATCCACCCGATCGCCATGGAGGAGGGCCTGCGCTTCGCTATCCGCGAGGGTGGCCACACCGTCGGTTCGGGCATCGTCTCCACGATCATTGAGTAAATTAGCTCTTTGATATAGCTGACTTAGAGAACCCGGCACTTATATGGGTGCCGGGTTCTTTTCTGCAATGGATATTGAGCCGTTGCTGGTGTCGAGAGGATCGATAATGGTCCTGGATGCACCGTCGATTAGCTCTCGATGGCTTCATTGATGTGTTCCAAATATGAATGGATCCACCGAGAACCAATTGACTCGAGGTTTTCATTGACAGCACTTACGTGGAGCTGATAAAGTAACAACTCGTGCCCGTACGGGGCGGAAATGAAAGGTTCAGGATACATGCGTACTCTAGTTACTCTTGCGTGCACTGAGTGCAAGCGCCGCAACTATACGACCACCAAGAACAAGTCGACCATGCCTGATCGTATGGAGATCAAGAAGTATTGCCCCTGGTGCCGTCACCACACGCTGCACAAAGAGACTCGCTAGTCTCTAGTCACATACGCCAGTAGTTCAATTGGTAGAGCATCGGTCTCCAAAACCGAGTGTTGAGGGTTCGAGTCCTTCCTGGCGTGCCAGTCATTATTCCGTAAGCTCCCACTTGGGGGCTTACGGTTTACTCATGTATAAGCGCATTGCGCGGAGGTAACCCAAATGGCCAACAAGAAGAACAAGAAGAAGGCTCAGCAGCCGGCACCTGCCAACAAAGCTGCCGCCAACTCCAAGGTTGAGGCCAAGAAGGCCGTTGCCAAGAAGAACGAGAAGGCTGCGAAGTCCAAGAAGAACGAGAAGCCTGGTTTCTTCGCCCGCACCAAGAAGTATTTCGCTTCGGTCAAGTCCGAGATGAAGCGTGTCACGTGGCCCGATAAGAAGGAGCTCGTGAACTACTCGGTTGTTGTTTGCGCTTCTCTGATCGTCGTCGGCGTCGTCATCGCTCTGCTCGATGCTGGCTTTGGCGAGGCTCTTGCTCTGTTCTCTGGATTGAGGGGCTAAACCATGTCTAAGCGTTGGTACGTCGTTCACACTTACTCTGGATACGAGAACCGCGTTAAGTCCGATCTCGAGCATCGCATCGAGACTATGGGCATGCAGGACCGTATCTTTGATATCGAGATTCCTATGGAGCGCGTCACCGAGATTAAAGAGGGTGGCAAGCGTGAGACCAAGGATTCCAAGATCTTCCCGGGTTATGTCCTGGTCCGCATGGAGATGGATGACGATGCTTGGACGTGTGTTCGTAACACGCCTGGCGTCACCGGTTTCCTAGGCGGCAACGGCAAGCCCGCTCCGCTTTCCCGCGACGAGTACAACAAGATGACTCGTCGTCCCGGTAAGGGCGATTCGCCCAAGCGCACCTCGGTTGATATTGAGGTCGGTACGTCCGTCCGCGTCACCGATGGCCCGCTTACCGACTTTGATGGCAAGGTCTCCGAGGTTAACACCGAGGCTGGCAAGCTCAAGGTCACGCTGATGATCTTTGGCCGCGAGACGCCGGTCGAGCTCGACTTTAACCAGGTCGCTGTCATCGCTTAAGTTTTCGTCCGTTCGCGCGAGCGTGCTTCTTCTGTGACTGCTCATCTCAGGAGTGCTTCTAACACGTGCGTGCTTACGATATAGCAAGTACTTCACACTCGTGATTCGAAAGGAATGACCATGGCTGAGAAGAAGGTTGCCAACGTCATTAAGCTCCAGATTCCTGCTGGTGCAGCAAACCCCGCTCCTCCCGTCGGCCCCGCCCTGGGCGCTGCTGGCGTGAACATCATGCAGTTCTGCCAGGCCTTTAACGCCGAGACGCAGGACAAGAAGGGTGACATCATCCCCGTTGAGATCTCTGTCTACGAGGACAAGTCCTTCTCCTTCATCACCAAGACCCCGCCGGCGGCTCACCTTATCAAGAAGGAGCTGAACCTCAAGTCTGGTTCCGCTAAGCCCCAGGCTGACAAGGTTGGTCAGCTCTCCCAGGAGCAGCTCACCAAGATCGCCGAGATCAAGATGCCGGACCTCAATGCCAACGACATTGACGCCGCCAAGAAGATCATCGCCGGTACCGCCCGTTCCATGGGCGTCACCATCGCTGAGTAGCGATTTCTTATGGTAACGGCGGGTGCTCCGACCGGGGCGCCCGTTAAATGTGTGCAATAGGGCACACGATACGATGTGGGAGGGCTCACGCCCGTTTAACCACAGGAGGTAATGCACATGGCTAAGCATGGTAAGAGCTATAACGCCGCTGCCGAGAAGATCGACCGCGCCACGCTCTACACCCCCCTTCAGGCTGCCAAGCTCATCAAGGAGCTCGACACCGCCAAGTTCGACGAGACCGTCGAGGCTCACTTCCGTCTGGGCATCGATACTCGTAAGGCTGACCAGAACATCCGTGGTTCCATCTCCCTGCCCCACGGCACCGGCAAGACCGTTCGTGTTGCCGTCTTCGCCGAGGGCGAGAAGGCCCGTGAGGCTGAGGCTGCCGGCGCCGACATCATCGGTTCCGACGAGCTCGTCGCCCAGATTCAGAAGGGCGAGATCAACTTCGACGCCGCTATTGCTACGCCGAACATGATGGCCAAGGTTGGCCGCATCGGTAAGATCCTTGGTCCCCGTGGCCTCATGCCGAACCCCAAGCTCGGCACCGTGACCATGGACGTCGCCAAGATGGTCTCCGAGCTCAAGGCTGGCCGCGTTGAGTACCGCGCCGACCGCTACGGCATCTGCCACGTGCCCCTGGGCAAGAAGTCCTTCTCTGAGCAGCAGCTCGTCGAGAACTACGCTGCCCTGTACACCGAGATTCTGCGCGTCAAGCCCTCTTCTGCTAAGGGCAAGTACGTCAAGTCCATCTCCGTGTCTTCCACCATGGGCCCTGGCGTCAAGGTCGATCCCGCTGTCCAGCGTGACTTCCTGGCTGAGTAACTGCTAGTTACTGCCTGAGTACAGCAAGCATTGCTAAAGAAACCCGGTTCTGCCTTGTGCAGGACCGGGTTTCTTGCTATCGCGTCAAAAGCACCATAAAGGGGACAGTGTCCCCTTTATGGTGGTTACCAGGGTGTTCTGGCTGTTGAGGACTCGATGGCATCGTGGCGTTTGAGCTCGCGGCGCATGGTTTGCGAATTGAGCCAGGCTGCCTGCCAGCCACGGATGGGGTAGCGCGTCTGGTCGAGCTCAAACTGCGTATAGCCGCAGGCGTTGATGATCGTCGTTCCACACACATGCTGCCGCTCGCGCTGAAAATCGTAACCGTAGCTTTGGTGTACATGCCCATGCACCATGTAGTCGGCCCCCCAGGATTCAAGCGCCGTGTTAAAGCACTCAAACCCTCGATGCGGCAGATCGTCCAGATCACCCATACCGGCGGCGGGTGCATGGGTAAGCAGAATGTCGCACCCGCCGACCATCCTAACCTTACGCGACAGCTTACGCATGCGCTTGGACATCTCGCGTTCGGTGTACATGTTGGCGCCGTCGCGATAACGCATGGACCCGCCAAGGCCCGCAATGCGAATCCCTCGGTACGTGTACACGCTGTCTTCTACGCAGATACATCCGCCCGGTGCATGACGTGCGTAGCGGTCATCGTGATTGCCACGCACGTAGATGAGCGGTTTGTTGATGACCGTAACCAAAAACTCAAGATAGTCCGGGTCCAGATCGCCGGCGGACAAAATCAGGTCGACGCCCTCAAAGCGTTCCTTGCGAAAGCACTCCCAAAGGCATCGTTCTTCGGTATCGGCTATGGCAAGGATTTTCATAGGGCAGGGACTTTCGGCTCATCGTCGAGCTGCGGAATGGTGCCTACCACGTTATCCGCCAGCCAATTCATCTCGACAATCTGCGTGCTCGGCAGCGGAGGGAAGCCTTCGATCTGTACCACGCCGTTCTGGCTGTGGAGCTCGCCGCCAAAGGGGTTGATGGATCCCTCAACAATGCCGTTACGGAGCAACTGCACGAGTTTGCGCGTCTGGTAGGGTAGGCCCGGAGCGTAACGGATGTCGATAACGCCAGAGCTCATGCCGTACCAGTAGTTGACGGCGCGCACTTGGTTGTCATCGCTGGTCTCGTCCCACGTGCCGTGCAGAAGGCTGCGAACGATGAGCTCGTAGTAACGGCCCCAGTTCCATACCGGCATGGCGATGCCGACGACCTTGCCGTCGACCAGGCGGTGGAGTCCGTAGGCCGTGGGATCTTCCAGCGATTTGGACATGTCGGCGCCGGTCATGACGCTTACGCCTTCGCGACACATGGCCTCGGCAAGACCGCCGGCGGGCACATCGCCCCAGGTGAGGATTACTTGCGCGCGAGGATCGAGCAGCGAGGCACCGATGGCAAAGGCATTGATCTCGCTGAGTGCACCGGATGCAAAGACCGACGCGTGGTAGCCAATGCGATGGTTGTCCGCCATGCTGGCCGCAAGGGCGCCCAGCAAGAACTTCGCCTCGTACATCTTGCCAAAGTACGAACGGACGCTTTGGTGGGGAAGGCCGATAGAACAGTTAAGGAATCGAACCTGGGGATACTCAACGGCTGCCCTGAGCGTGTATTCCATCAGGCGGTGCGAGGTCGAGAAGATGACGTTTGCTCCGTGTTTGACGGCGGTCTCCACGGCGGCATAGAACACGTCCGGATCGTGGCAGTCCTCGAACGCCTCGGTGCGCACGATGCCGCCAAAGTGCTCGTCGAGATACTGGCGCCCTTGATCGTGCAGGTCGTCCCAGCTCGACGTGGCGCAGGGGAATTCGTGGATGAAGGCGATACGCAGGGGATTGGCCGCCGAGTAGACGGTCTTGCCCATAAAGAAGTTGAGTACGCCGGAGGAGGACTTGGCGGGCGCCTCCTCCTCGTCGACGCTCGGTGCCTCGACGAGATCGACCTTCTCCTCGTCGCTTTTGCCGGCAATGACCAGCTCGCGCCAAATCTTGCACAGGCGGTTGACGACGATATCTGTTGGCGTATCCAACAGACGGTCTTGGTTGTACACGTTGAGGTAGACGAGCATGGCGTCGGCGGGCGTGATGTCCAGGTGGTCGCCACCCGCGCGAAGGTAGGCGCGCTTAAAGAGCAGGAAGGTGTGGCGCAGGTAGTCGACCTTTTTCTGTGGCCATTTTTCGATAAGGTTCTGACCGAGCATCTTGGCGAGCGTCTCGTAGCTTCCCTCGCGCGAGAACTCGATCTCGTATAGGGGGCAGACGCGCCAAAACGCGCAGAACTCGCCGTACAGGCGGCTTTCGACGGAATCCCATGTGCCGGGGTAGAGACGGGTGACCTTGGCCGAAACCGTCGGGGCGTCTAGGAATTTGAGGACACTGACGCGTTTGTTGCCTTCCTGGACATAGAACCGATGCATGAACTCGGTGACGATAACGGGATCGCGATAGCCCTCAGTAACCTGGATGTCATAGAGGTTGGACCACTTGCGGGCGAACTCGGTGCTAAACGGGAGCAGGGGCATGAAGTTGCACGAAAAGGCGGACTGACGGCCCTTGGTAACCGTGCCGACGACCATTTCGAGTGGAATGTCTCTCAGGCCGACATTCTCTCGTTGGCCTAAGGGAAGCTGGGCAACCAAGCTATCGAGGTCCGTGAGGTACGGATGCTCGCTTTGACTAATGGCGCGTCGACGTCCTTGCTCGCCGCGCTTGCGTGCTTGACGATAGGCCTCTTCCATAGTTTTGCTCCCTTAGTCGTTTAAACAACTATATGAACCATAGTACCACGGATGAAAACCACCACAAAGGTGCCTGTCCCCTTTGTGGTGGATTAGGCGATGATGGGGGCGATGGCGCGGATGCAGGCGTCGGCTGCCGTGAAGGTGGCGCTGTCGTCGCTGACGATAAAGATGATCTTGCCCTTAATGCCAAAGTCGCCGATCTCGCTAAAGAGCACATACGGCTCCTTGTCAAAGCCCGAGATGGGCGAGACGGCCGTTTTGGTGGCGCTGACGAGTTCGTCTGCTAGTGCATCGAGCGACGCCCATTTTGAGGGGTCTTTCACCGCGACGGGGACGGCCACGCGCCCAAAAGGCATCAAATGAACGAGCGTGTTCTTGGAGATATTTGAGTTGGGGACGATGATGGTCTGCCCGCAGGCATCTTCGATGGTCGTGTGGCGCCAAGTGATGTCCTGGACCACGCCCGACACGCCGCCGACCTCGATATTGTCGCCGGGCTTGATGATGCCCATAAAGGTCACTTGCATGCCGCCGATAAGGTTTGATAGCGTGTCCTGAAAGCCGAGCGAGATGGCGATGCCGCCGACGCCAAGAGCGGCGACGAGCGCGTTTGCGTTAATGCCAAAGCAGTTGTCGAGGATAAAGCTGCCGCCGATCATCCAGATGACGGCGCGCGCGATGTTGATGAAGATACTCGATGCCGGAAGCGGGTTATCGTCTCGGTTAAGCAGATGGTGCAGGGTCTTGGATGCGACCTTAGCGGCGACGGCGGTGCCTATCGCCAAGATGACGGCCCAGATGATGTTGTGGACCCACCGTTGCTCAAAGAAATGAAGAATCGGCTCAAACAATTCCATGTAGGGAAAACCTCCTAAGGATCATTCAATCATGATACCCACCAAAAAGCCCGTCCGATCATATCGGACGGGCCGATAACTTGGGATGGGGGGTGTTCCTATAGTTTTGTCAACTGGGAAATGCTCTCCGTGCGACTGAATCGCGGCATGCTGACGCCAGGCCATTAGGCCGGTGGGCTTCAGTCTGCTCGGTGCGTTTCGGCTAGGCTGCGTAAGGCACCCTGTCTC
>DBFOLV010000027.1:0-8959 GCA_048430825.1 Collinsella sp. | reverse complement strand
ATGGGAGCCCCTTCCATGAATGCGGCGTGGCCGCCACGGTTGGATTAGACACTCACCATTGTCGGCCTAATCCGCGGTCTTTCATGCAGCAGGGGCTCTCAATGTTTTTATGTCCTGCTCACATCGTCTCTGCCGGCAGTTTGGGACACTCCTGCGCTACTTGACGTACACCACGTTGTCGCGGCGCGGCTTTGCCTCGGGTAGCGTGTCCTCGGCGTAGCCCAGAATGCAGTGACCGACACCGCGCAGGCTGCCGTCGGCGGGCAGGCCCCAGCTGGCCAGCAGCTCTAGGCCCTCGGGCGAGTCAAAGACCTCATGCGCGCGGTGAATCCAGCACGAATCGACACCCAGTGCATAGGCGGCGTTGAGCAAGTTGCCCATGGCGAGCGAGCCGTCTTCCAGATGTGTGGGCACGCTGCGGTCAACCAGCACCACCACAACGGTCTTGGCGCCATAGAAGGGGTCGCCGTTGCTGCCCATGACCTGGGCGTTGAGCTGTGAGAGACGCTCGACGGTCGCGGGGTCGGTGACGGCGACAAACGTCACCGGCTGGCGGCCCATGCCGCTCGGTGCATATTGGCCGGCTTCGATAATACGTGCAAGCTTTTCGGCCTCGACGGGACGATCGCTGTAGTTGCGGCAGCTGCGACGGTGAATGAGTGCTTCGATAGTCTCCATGGTGTCTCCTTGCGGTGGCGTTGCAGATGCCCCGTTCATACCCGTCGGGCTCAAACGATAGACGGTCAATTGCCCGGCCAAAAGGATAGATTCCAATTGGGAAAGTAGGTTTGCATAAAAGTACCTTCAGAATGTGACAAACAAATGGGATGGTTAAACGTTTTATCCCGTCTACCCTGCGGTTTTTTTACCACTTGCCTAAATGACGAACGCATAACCTCTGATAAAGGTTTTACTAAAGGAGTACCAACGTTTATCAATGCGCCGTGGTGGCGCCGGGCCAGGAGGTAACATCATGTTCCAGGCTGGAGATGTCGTCGAGACCGATTTCGAAGGATTTCTGAAGCTGCTGCGTTCCAAGACGCGCGCTTTCGTGTCGATCAACGATCACGAGTACTACATCACGCACACCGATGGCTATTGGCGTGTTCAGGATTGCGAGGCCCTCAACGACAAGGGCCACTTTACTGACTGCTCCGAGCTGGTCAACACGGTCTGCGAGGTCGTCGAGCTGCCGTGGATTGCCGGCAAGAGCCTGCATGACAGCTTCTCGGGCGCTACGGTCTATGAGGCCGTCGCCGCTTAACAGGCAATAAAACTCGATTTTCACGTGACCGCTGGCGCCGCCCCCGCGCCGGCGGTCTTTTTCTGCCGATAGGCCATAAAAATGCACGCATTTGCAGAGAGCCTGTTGACGATAGTCAAAACTCGGACTAATGTAGAGATATAAATTGGTCAAAACTCGGACTATCGAATGGTGGGAGAGATGAATAGTGCAGTTAGCCTGGTCGATTTCGACCGGATGCTCAACGGGCTTGACCGTATCTATTCGGAGTTCGCGCGCGCCTGCGGTCTTTCGGACTGCGCCTACTGGATGCTCGTCGACACGAGTGCAGCGGGCGGAAGCGTTGCCGTGAGTCGGCTGACGAGTGAATGGTTCTACAGCAAACAGACCATCAATTCGGCGATCAAGACGCTTAGGGCGCGAGGGCTTGCGACGTTGGAGTTTGCCGAGGGCAGTCGTAAGAACAAGGTTGTGCGACTGACCGAAGAAGGCGTGCAGTTTGCCAAGCGCTACGCGTTGCCGGCGCAAAAAGCCGAGCAACAGGCATTCGAGGCGCTCGAGCCGTGGGAGCAGCGCGAGATCATGCGCTTGGTCGGTAAGTTCTCCCATGTTCTGAACGAAGAGTGCGAGGCATTTAAACGGCAAGTGGCCGCCGAGAACGAGGCTGACGATAAGGGCGAGGGGGACGCATGCGACTCTTAATGAGATTTATGAGGCCGTACCGCGGTCTGATTGCGGTGACGCTGTTTGCGGTGCTGATAGATAACGTCGGTACGCTGTTGGTTCCCACGATGCTGGCGAACATGGTCAACACCGGTATTGCCACGGGCGATGTCGACTATATATTACGCAACGGCCTGTACATGCTTATCGCGACCGGCATGGCCAGCGGCGGCACGGTGCTGGGCTGCTATCTTTCAGCGCGCCTGGCCGCCAACGTGGCCTGCGATATCCGCAATGCCGTGTACGACAAGTCGCTCGAGCTGTCAGCCAGCGACTTTGAGCGCTTTGGCATGGGTTCGATGATCACACGCTCGCTCAACGACATCAACGTGATTCAGCAAGCTGTCCTTCAGACGATTCAGCTGGTGTTGCCGGTGCCGTTCTTGGCCGTGGCAGGCATCATTTTTGCTTGGTTCATCGATCCCGCCATGGGCACGCTGCTGGGCGTGGTCGTTGCGATCGTGCTGGTGGCGGCGGTCTTTACGGTGGCTAACGCCGCGCCGATCTTTATGCGCCTGCAGAGCTTTATCGACCGCATGAACGTGGTGCTGCGCGAGAACATCGTGGGCGTGCGCGTCATCCGCGCATTTAACAAGGAGCGCCACGAGGAGCAGCGCCTGGACGAGGTGTTTAGCGATTACGCGGCCAACGCCATCAAGGTCAACCACCTGTTTGTGGGTCTCGACAGTTCCAGCTTCTTTTTGATGAATATCGCCGAGGTGGCGGTGCTGTGGGTGGGCGGCAACCGCGTGGGCGTCCACGCCATGCAAATCGGCAGCATCTCGGCCGTGTTGGAATACGCGATCCTGATCCTTTTCTTTGTGATGATGGCGCAGATGGTGATTCTGACGCTCCCGCGCGCTGCGGCGTGTCTCAACCGTGCGCAACAGGTGCTCGAAATCGAGCCGAGCATCGTGGACGGCAAGCGCACGCTAGATACGTGCGCGGCGGAGCCTGTTGACGGTACCGATGCGGTTGCCGTGTTCGACCATATGTCGTTCCGTTTTGACGATGCCGACGAGGACACTCTGTGCAACCTGAGTTTTGCCTGCCGCCGCGGACAGACGACCGCGATCGTGGGCTCAACGGGCTCGGGCAAGTCAACGGTGGCCAAGCTCCTGCTTCGCTTCCACGATGCAACGAAGGGCGCCATTCGCCTGAACGGCATCGATCTGCACGACCTTTCGCAAGGTGAGATTCGCGGGCATATCGCTTACGTGCCGCAGAAGGCGTGGCTGTTCTCGGGCACCGTTGCAAGCAACCTGCGCTTTGGCAACGAAGGCGCGACTGAGGCTGACATGCTCCATGCGCTGGAGGTTGCCCAGAGCACCTTTGTGCTCGACCAGCCCCAGGGGCTCGATACGCCGGTGGCCCAGGGCGGCACGAACTTCTCGGGCGGCCAGCGCCAGCGCCTGGCCATTGCTCGCGCACTCATGAAGCGCGCCGATCTATATATCTTCGACGATAGTTTTTCGGCCCTGGACTTTAAGACTGATGCCGCCCTGCGCCATGCGTTACAAGATGAGACACGTGACGCAGCGGTGCTCATCATCGCGCAGCGCATCTCGACGATTTTGCACGCCGACCAGATTGTCGTGCTCAAGGACGGCGAGGTTGTGGGCTTGGGCACGCACGAGGAGCTTATGGAAACCTGCGAGGTGTACCGCGCCATCGCGGAATCGCAAATGAAGGGAGGTGAGTAGCATGGCCGAGGAGCTCAAGAAGCAGAGCGGCGGTGATGGCGCCGTTGCCGCGGGGCTGGTCGAGGAAACGGCTGCCGTGGCACCCGAGCTGGATGACGCCGCCAAGGCTGCAGCCGAGCGCGAGGCTCGCCGCCAAGCGCTCTACGAGGAAAACGAGCGCGCCGAGGACGAGCGCGCCCGCGCTGAGGCAGAGCGCATGCGCGATGTGGACGACGAGGACGAGGACGAGAAACCCCGCGACACCTGGGCGACGGTGCGCCGCCTGTGGAGCGAGGCTGCCGGCGACCATTGGCGCTTCTATATCGTGTTCGCGAGTATTGTGTTCTATGCCATCTTTAACACCGCTGCGCCGGCATATAGCGCCCGTGTGATCGATGAGCTGTGGGGCCACATTCAGGTGGCGTTTGCCAACGATACCACCTTCAACATCACCTGGGAGAACTGCGGCAGGACCATCTTCATCTACTTTATGATTTGGACGGCCGCCGCTTCGTTCTACGCGCTCCAGAGCTTTTTGATGTCGAGTGTGGCCGAACGCCTCAATCTGCGCCTGCGCAACCGCATCGCGCAAAAGCTCAACCGTCTGCCGCTCGCCTATTTTGACGCGCATCGTCCCGGCGAGGTCGTCAGCCGCGCGACCAACGACTTGGACAAGATGTCCGAGAGCATGCAGCGCGGATTGCTGCAGCTGCTCGTGTCGATTGGCACGGTTGTTGGTGCTGTGAGCGTGATGTTCGTGTTCAGCGTGCAGCTTACGCTCGTCTTTCTGTTCTTTACGGCACTGTCGCTGCTGGTGACGAAGGTCGTCTCGCGCCGCACACACGATGTGACGGGCGAGCGCCAGGAGTGGGTGTCCAAGATTACGAGTGCGGTCGAGGAAGGCTATTCGGGCCGTCTGGTGATCCGCGCGTTTAACCGCGAACGTCAGAGCTCCGCTGAGGTGCACGAGGCTTCGAAGGAACTGGCTCGTGTGAGCACCAAGGCCGACTTTATGATCAATGCTGTCGGCCCCGCAGTGCGCTTTATCGGCCGTTTGGCGCAGATCGTTATTGCGCTTGTGGGCTGCAGCATGCTGGTTGCCGGTCACATGACCGTCGGCGTGTTCCAGGCGTTCTTCCAGTTTATCTACGAGGCGTCCGAGCCCATGACGCAGTTGTCGTTTACCTTCAACTCGCTGCAGAGCGCGCTGGCGAGTGCAGAGCGCGTGTTCGACCTGCTCGATGAGCCCGAGATGGAGGCCGATCCGCTGCCGGACGAGGCCGCCAAGCTGCCGGGTCGCGTGGAGGGCCGCGTCTCCTTTGAGCACGTGCGCTTTGGTTATTCGCCCGACAAGCCGCTTATGCGCGACGTGTCGTTTACCGCCGAACCGGGCCAGAAGATTGCCGTGGTGGGAACCACGGGCGCAGGCAAGACGACGCTCATCAACTTGCTCATGCGCTTTTACGAGATCGACGGTGGCCGCATTACGCTCGACGGTGTGGATACGCGCCTTATGAACCGCGGCGAGCTACGTCAGCAGTTTGGCATGGTGCTGCAGGACGCCTGGCTGTTCGACGGCACGATTGCCGAGAACATCGCCTACGGCTGTCCCGAGGCAACGCGCGAGGAGATTGTTGCGGCTGCGCGCGCCGCCCAGGTCGACTTCTTTGTGCGCACCATGCCGCAGGGCTACGACACGCGCGTGGCCAACGATGCCGAAAGCATCAGCCAGGGCCAGCGTCAGCTGCTGGCCATCGCACGCGTGCTGCTCAACAACCCGGCGATTCTCATCCTGGACGAGGCGACCTCAAGCGTGGACACGCGCACCGAGCTTGCCATCGGCCGTGCCATGGACGCGCTCATGCGCGGGCGCACGAGCTTTGTGATCGCGCACCGTCTGTCGACGATCGTGGACGCCGACCTGATCTTGGTCATGGACCACGGCAATATCATTGAGCAGGGTACGCATAAGGAGCTGCTCGCAGCCGAGGGCGCTTACGCCGACCTCTATCTGAGTCAGTTCGCATAATGTGACAAAGGGACAGTCCTACATGTCACATCAAAAAGAAAGGCGCGCCGGGGATGAATTCCCTGGCGCGCCTTTGCGTTGATGCCGATGCCGTTTTGTGCCGCTTGCGTTCCTAGCGTTCGTCCACGAGCTTGGCGACGAGGACCTTGAGCTCGGCCACCTCTCGCTCGAGTTCCTTGACGCGGCGGGCGTTCTCGGTGATGCCCTGGCGGTTGAGGGCACTCTGCTCGGCGGCGTCGTCGGGCATGTACTCGCGATGCTGCTTGGCGTCGAAACTCTCCTCGAACACACGGCAACCGTTGCGCTTGATGATACGTCCCGGCACGCCCACGACGGTGCAGTTGTCGGGGACGTCCTTAACGACGACCGAGTTGCCGCCGATCTTGACGTTGTTGCCGATGCGGATGTTGCCGAGCACCTTGGCGCCCGTGCCCACCGTGACATTGTTGCCCAGGGTGGGGTGACGCTTGCCGGTCTCGTTGCCGGTGCCGCCGAGCGTGACGCCCTGGTAGAGCACACAGTTGTCGCCCACAATGGTGGTCTCGCCGATGACGACGCCCATGGCGTGGTCGATAAAGAAGTGCTTGCCAATCTGCGCGGCAGGGTGAATCTCGACGCCGGTGATGTGGCGGGTGATTTGCGAGAGCACGCGGGCGAGCGAGCGATGACCGTGCTCCCACAGCCAGTGCTCGGGCACGTGGTTCCACTTGGCGTGCAGGCCAGGATAGGAAAGGAAGATGACCAGACCGTTTTGCGCGGCGGGGTCCTGCGCCTGGACGGTCTTGATGTCCTCGCGAATGGTATTGATAAAGCTCACCGGCCGCCCTCCCTTAGCGCCATGGCAATGCGATTCAATAAAGTATAGCGATTCGCTAGGGATTAAAAAGGACAATCTTGGCGGCTTTGCGCTACAAGTGTCAGTTATGCAAACTTGCTGGTAATGGAGTCATGCTTTTGTGGGGTTGCGCACGAGGGGGCACCGCAACCGTATACTGGTCAACTTGGACGTATCCGCGCCCACAACTGAGAGGTTTTACTTCATGGGTTTCATCAATTTTATTGCCGAGCTGCTTAAGGACCCGCGCACCGCGATCGCCAGCTGGATCGCCGCCGGCCCGCTTATGGCCTACGGCTGCGTGTTCCTGATCATCTTTATCGAGACGGGCGTGGTGTTCTTCCCGTTCCTTCCCGGTGATTCGCTGCTGTTCGCCTCGGGTTTCTTTGCCCACAACGGCGGCTTTAACATCGTGGCGCTTCTGGCCACCGCATGGGCCGCTGCCATTTTGGGCGATCAGTGCAACTTTATGATCGGTCACTTCTTTGGCCGCAAGATCATCGCTTCGGGCAAGGTCAAGGCCATGACGCCCGAGCGCATCAAAAAGTCCGAGGACTTCTTGGACAAGTGGGGTCACCTGGCCATCTTCCTGGGTCGCTTCTTCCCGTTTATCCGCACCTTTGTGCCCTTTATCGCTGGCATGGGCGGCATGCACTGGCGCAACTTTGTCGTCTTTAACGTGCTGGGCGGCATTACCTGGTCGACGGTCTTTACGCTGCTGGGCTACTTCTTTGGCGGCATTCCCTTTGTGCAGGAGCACTTTGAGCTGCTGATTATCGGCATCGTTGCCGTGTCGATCATCCCGACCGTGGTCGGTCTGGTTAAGGCCAAGCTGGGCAAATAGAACGCGTAGCTCGAGCCAGCGCGCAGACCGTACAGTTGAGGCCCGTCACCGCTTACGGTGGCGGGCCTCTTCAGCTTCGGTCAAATGAAAATACTTTAGTTAGTTAAAGAAAAACGTTTTATCCGACGCGCGTGCGGAGTACAATCTCGTGCATGCGAATCGACGTACCATCGGCTTTGATGCTGTTCGCGTGTCCCGTCCGGCTCTACGCTCCGGGCGTGCGACGTTGCGACGCGGTCGGCCTCGGTCCTTGCGTGCGGGTTCGCGAGTATGCAACTGTGTATGTAAGGAGCGACATATGACTGTCGAGAAGAAGGATATCGATTGGGGTAGCCTCGGCTTTGGCTACATGAAGACCGATTACAGCTACGAGGCCCATTGGAAGGACGGCGAGTGGGACGAGGGCGGCCTGACCACCGACCACACCCTGCATGTCTCCGAGTGCGGCGGCATCTTCCATTACTGCCAGGAGGTCTTTGAGGGCCTGAAGGCTTACACCGCCGAGGACGGCAGCATCGTCTGCTTCCGTCCCGACATGAACGCCGAGCGTATGTATAACTCTGCCCAGCGCCTCGAGATGCCCCCGTTCCCCAAGGACAAGTTCGTCGAGGCTGTCAAGCAGGTCGTTTCTGCAAACGCCGCCTGGGTTCCGCCCTTCGGTTCCGGTGCGACCCTGTACGTGCGTCCGTTTATGATCGGCTCCGGTGACGTGATTGGCGTGGCTCCCGCTCCTGAGTACACGTTCCGCATTCTCGTGACCCCGGTCGGTCCGTACTTTAAGGGTGGCCTTAAGCCCGTTAAGCTGCGCGTTTCCGAGTACGACCGTGCCGCACCGCACGGCACCGGCAATATCAAGGCCGGCCTGAACTACGCCATGTCCCTCAAGCCCACGATGGAGGCCCATCGCGAGGGCTATGCCGAGAACCTGTATCTCGACTCCGAGTCCCGCACCTATGTCGAGGAGACCGGCGGCGCCAACGTCCTGTTCGTGAAGGAGGACGGTACGCTCGTCGTTCCGCAGTCGCACACCGACTCCATCCTGCCTTCCATCACCCGTCGTTCGCTCGTTCAGGTTGCTCAGGACCTGGGTATGACCGTCGATCAGCGCCCCGTCGAGTGGGCCGAGGTCAAGGCCGGTACCTTTGTCGAGTGCGGCCTGTGCGGCACCGCTGCCGTCATCTCCCCGGTTGGCGAGATCGACAACAAGGTTTACGGCGCCGACGAGACCGTGACCTTCCCGGCTGGCTACACCGAGATCGGCCCTGTGATGAAGAAGCTCCGCGAGACCCTGACTGGCATCCAGTCCGGTGCTGTCGAGGACAAGCACAACTGGGTTTACACCGTCGCGTAATTTGTCTTACGGATATGTCCGGCCCGAGGGCGACCTTCCTTTCCGGCGCACTCCGCAGGACGAAAGAGCCTCCGCCGCACGAAGTGCGCAGCGGAGGCTCTTTCATGTCCGAGGACGCGCCGGAAAGGAAGGTCGCCCTCGGGCCGGACATATCCGTAAGACAAATTACGCGACGGTGTAAACCCAGTTGTGCTTGTCCTCGACAGCACCGGACTGGATGCCAGTCAGGGTCTCGCGGAGCTTCTTCATCAC
>DBFOLV010000026.1:0-38585 GCA_048430825.1 Collinsella sp. | reverse complement strand
AGACACTCAAGACACCATCTAGGCGGCAAGCAAGTAAACCTAGGACCTGGCCGGGCGGCGCGAATTAGTTTTTCGTTCGGTCAGGTCCTGGGCTCGCTCGGAAAGCACATTAAGTGCTTTCCGGCTCGTGCGGAATCTACGAAAAACTAATTCGCGCCGCCCGGCCAGGTCCTAGGTTTACTTGCTTGCCGCCTAGATGGTGTCTTGAGTGTCTAGATACTTGGCTGATTTTTTGGAATGAAGGGGGCTCCTTGTTGGCAAGGAGCCCCCTTCTGGTTTGGTTACTTTGGAACTGTGGGCGCTTCCCTATTTGGCGTCGGCCCAGGTTATGCCGGTGCTGGCTTCGGCGATCAACGGTACGCGGAGGTCTACTACGTGTTCCATGACGTCGCGGACCATGGTGGTTAGGCGCTCGACTTCGTCGACGGGGCACTCAAAGTCCAGTTCGTCGTGCACCTGTAAGATCATGTGGGCAGCAAAGCCTTCTTCTTCCAGACGGCGGCTTACGCGGGCCATGGCGATCTTGATGATGTCGGCCGCGGTGCCCTGCATGGGGTGGTTCATGGCCGTGCGCTCGCCGAAGCCGCGGAGTTGCGGATTTTTGGCCTTGAGCTCCGGAATATGACGACGGCGGCCGTACATGGTCTCGGCGTAGCCCGTCTGCTTGGCGCGCGCCACCACGTTGTCGAGGAACGTGCGCACGCCCGGGTAGGCCTCGTAGTAGCGATCGATCATATCGCGCGCCTCGGCCATCGAGATATGCAGCGACTGCGACAGGCCATAGGCCTGCTGACCGTACACGATGCCAAAGTTCACGGCCTTGGCGCGGCTGCGCAGGTCGGGCGTTACCTCGGACACCGGCACGCCAAACACGCGCGCGGCCGTCTCGGCGTGGAAGTCCTCGCCCTCGTTAAAGGCGCGCACCAGGTGCTCGTCACCCGAAAGATGCGCCAGCAGACGCAGCTCGATCTGCGAGTAGTCCACCGCCAAAAAGACGCTGCCCTCGCCTGCCGAAAACGCCGTCTTGACGGTACGGCCTAGCTCCGAGCGCGTCGGGATGTTCTGCAGGTTCGGGTCGCTCGAGGACAGACGCCCCGTTGCCGTGATGGTCTGGTTGTACGTGGTGTGCACACGACCGTCACCACGGCGCAGCGGGCCCAGCGTGTCCAGATAGGTGGACTTGATCTTGGACTTCTCGCGCCAGTCCAAGATCAAACGAACAATCTCGTGGTCGCGGGCAAGTTCACTCAGTACCTTGGCATTGGTCGAATAGTAGCCGCGCTTGGTCTTTTTGAGACCCTTGGTCGGAAGGCCCATCACATCAAAGAGCACATGCGAGAGCTGCATGGGGCTGCCGATGTTAAAGGTCTCGTCGCCTGCCAGGTCGCGAATGCTACGCTCGACCTCGGTAATCTGGGTCGCTAGGCCCTCGGACAGACTATGCAGACGGTCGGGGTCTACGAGCATGCCCGCGCGCTCCATCTTGGCAAGCACCGGCACAAGCGGCATCTCGATGCCGTCGAACACGTTGGCGGCGTTCTCGCGGGTCATGCGATCGCGCAGCGGTGCGACCAGCGCCAGCGTCAAGGCCGCCGTGCGAGCGGCAGGCGCGGGGGCGTCCTCGCCGGTACCCTCTGCACCGCGCGCCGCAGGCAGCGCCATCTGCAGATAGGTATCGGCCAGATACGCCTCGTCGAACTCGGAGCGGTCGGAATCCAGCAGGTAAGCGGCAACCACGGTATCGAAGATGCGCGTGGAATCAGCGGACAGCGGGTCCATGAGCTCAGGCTCAGAAGAATCGATGGGCGAGAGCTCGTGCAGCAGCGCCTTCATGTCCGGGCTCGCCACGCGGCCCTCCATAAACAGACGCGCGAGCACGCCAGCGATCACACCGTGGGCAAAATTGAAGCCCTCGGCAGCGGCAGGCGCGCCGCCATCGGCCTCCTCGAGCGCAAAGAGCCCCTTGGACGTCGCCAGCCACAGCGTACGCGTCAGGCCAAAGAGCGCACCCTCCTCCTTGTCATCGTCCACCACGGCGGCGACCCACTCGCCTGTCTCGATCGCGCGAGCGATCTCGGCAGCAGCGGCAGCAAGTGCCCCGGCATCGCCAGCGGCGGCACGCAAAACAGAGGGAATCTCAAACGTGCTGACAGCGGCCGCAGCCCCACCCTCGCCGCCAATCAGCGCCAGGAAGCGGTTCTGCATGGCCGTAATGCCAAGCGTGCCGAGCGACGCGGACACTTCGTCGGCAGAAAACGCCGGGAATGACGTCGCGTCAAAGTCGAGCTCGACTGGCGCATCGGTGCGAATGGTTGCGACCTTGCGGCTCAGCAGTGCGTCGTCGATGTGTGCACGCAGGTTCTCGCCCATCTTGCCCTTGACCTCGTCGGCATGCTCGATGACCTCGTCCAGGCTGCCGTACTGTGCGATGAGCGCGCTCGCCTTTTTAGGGCCGATGCCCGGTACGCCGGGAATGTTGTCCGACGTATCGCCCTTCAGACCGTAAAAATCGGGCACGAGCGCCGGCGTAATGCCATGATACAGGTCGTCCACGCTCTCGGGCGTCATGATCGCCACGTCGGACAGACCCTTGCGAGTCGAGACCACGTTGACGTGCTCGGTCACGAGCTGATACATATCGCGGTCGCCGGTCACCAGCAGCATGTCGCAGCCGGCCTCCTCACCCAGGCGCGCCATGGTTCCCAGAATATCGTCGCCTTCCCAGCCCTCGGACTGCAGAATTGGCACGTTGAGCGCGGTGAGCAGCTCCTTGATCATCGGAAACTGTGCGTGCAGATCGGGGTCCATGGGCGGACGCTGCGCCTTATACTGCGGCAGCATCTCCATGCGCACGCGCGGCTTGCCCTTATCAAACGCCACGACCACGCCGTCGGGGTTAAAGGCATCGATCATCTTGAGAAACATGTTCAGAAAGCCGAAAATCGCGTTGGTGGGGCGACCGTCCGGCGCGTTCATGGTCGGCGGCACGGCGTGGAAGGCACGGTGCATGAGCGAGTTGCCGTCGATAACGGCAAAGATGCGGCGCTTGTCAGACATATTGAATACCTCGCTTTGGGCTGGGCACGGTTTGCTCACTCCAGTTTACACGCTCCCCGCCCCGCGGCCACCGCACATCAAGCTCCCCCGCCACCGCGCGCCCGTGCGTGATACGATGGCTCACGGTACATTAACCAGCACGATCGATCCGAAAGGAGCCTGCGTCATGGAGCGTCCCTGCGCATGGAAAAAGTACACGCCACAGCAAATCGAGGAGCTCGAGGAGCTTTGCCGCGGCTATAAGCAGTTTTTGAGCGAGAACAAGACCGAGCGCTTGTGCGTCAAGACCGGCATCAAGATGGCCGAGGAGGCGGGCTACGTCGACCTGGAGACCGTGATCGCCGAAGGCCGCGCGCTCAAGGCCGGCGACAAGGTATACGCCGCCAACCACGGCAAGGACCTTATGCTCGTCAACCTGGGCACCGCCCCGCTCGAGCAGGGCTTTAACATCCTGGGCGCCCACGTGGACTCACCGCGCCTGGACCTCAAGCAAAACCCCGCCTTCGAGGCCGGCGACATGGCCTACCTCGACACACACTACTACGGCGGCGTCAAGAGCTACCACTGGGTGGCCTCCCCGCTTGCACTCGTTGGCGTCATCTGCAAAAAGGACGGCACCACCGTCGATATCAACATCGGTGACAAGGCCGACGACCCGGTCTTTACCATCTCCGACCTGCTGATCCACCTCTCGAGCGAGCAGATGTCCAAGCCCGCCAAAGATGCCGTCGACGCCGAGATCCTCGACGTGATCGTGGGTGGTCGCCCCGTCAAGTTCGATGAGGACGACAAGGACGCCCCCAAGGAGCCCGTCAAGCAGATGTTCCTGGACATCCTCAAGGAGCAGTATGACGTCGAGGAGGAGGACTTCCTCTCCGCCGAGATCGAAGTCGTGCCCGCCGGTCCCGCCCGCGACATGGGCCTCGACCGCTCCATGATTTTGGGCTATGGCCACGACGACCGCGTCTGCGCTTACCCCTCCATGCTTGCGCAAATCGACGTCGCCAACGTGGAGCGCACGAGCATCACGCTCATCGTCGACAAGGAGGAGATCGGCTCCGTGGGTGCCACCGGTATGACGAGCCGCTTCTTCGAGAACACCGTCGCCGAGATCATGACGCTCGCCGGCGAGGATAGCCCGCTGGCCCTGCGCCGCGCACTCGCCCGCAGCCGCATGCTCTCCTCCGATGTTTCCGCCGGCTTCGACCCGGGCTATGCCGGCAAGTTCGAGACCAAAAATGCCGCCTTTATGGGTCGCGGCCTGTGCTTTAACAAGTACACGGGCAGCCGCGGCAAGGGCGGCTCCAATGACGCCGATGCCGAGTACGTGGCCCTCGTCCGCGACATCATGGACGAGGCTGGCGTGGACTTCCAGACCTGTGAGCTCGGTCGCGTCAATGCGGGCGGCGGCGGCACCATTGCCTACATCATGGCCAAGTACGGCATGAACGTCATCGACTCCGGCGTTGCCGTCCTGTCCATGCACGCCCTGTGGGAGGTCGCCAACAAGGCCGACATCTACGAGGCCTATCGCGGCTACAAGGCCTTCCTCGAGCGCGCGTAACCAGCCCATTATAACTTGCGGTGGAATACGGACTAAACTGGCCCATAAACGGCCAAAACAGACCGTATTCCACCGCAACTTCCTTTTTTGGCAGAGGAGAGCCCATGCTGCAGGTCATCATTTCGCCCGCCAAGCAGATGCGCGCGGCCCAAGATGCTTTTGAAGTCCTGAGCATTCCACCTTTTGCGCACGAGATGGCTCGCCTCCACCGCGCACTGCTAGATATCGAGCGGAATGGAGGCAGCGGCGGCCTGCAGGCCCTTTGGAACGTGAGCGACAAGCTGCTTACAACGTGCCTGGATACGCTTCACGAATTTATGCCCGTCCTGAGCGATGCCGACCTCGCCGATCCCGATATCGCACGTCGAATCTCCCCCGCCGTCATGTCCTACCACGGCATCCAATACCAAAGTATGGCGCCCGAGGTCATGGATGCTGCACAGCTCGACTGGCTGCAAAACCATCTCTGGATCCTCTCGGGACTCTACGGATGCGTGCGCCCCTTCCACGGCGTGTCGCCCTATCGGCTCGAAATGGGGGCGAAGCTCTCCGTCGACGGCGCTCGCGATCTCTATGCCTTCTGGGGGAATCGACTCGCGCAGGCAATTGCGCCGGCCGGTTCCGACACCACGATCGTCAACCTTGCCAGCGTGGAATACGCCAAAGCCGTTCTACCCCATCTCGCAGGCGACGCCACAACCGTCACTTGTCTCTTTGGCGAAGGTGTCCGCAACGGCAAGCCCGTCCAGCGATCGACCGCCAGCAAAAAGGCACGCGGTTCGATGGTCCGTTGGATGGCGGAAAACAAGGTCGAGGACGCCGCCGGTCTTACCGAGTTCAACCTTGGCTACCGCTATGTCCCCGAGCTCTCGTCCCCAGACAGCCTGGCCTTCATCAACGAGCACTCTAGAGCCGGCACCCAACACTGACCCGCTCAGCTTTCTCCATATAACTTGCGGTGGAATAGTTCCTATTTGAGCCTTTTATCGCACTATCAGGAACTATTCCACCGCAACTTTTATGAATTGGCTGCTAGGCTCGACACCTATTCTGCTAGACCGTCGGCCTTTGCAATCCCATTTGTCGAACCGTCCTGATAGACAATCTTGACGTGCTCAACCTCGGACACCGCAACACCCGTCGGAGGCTCCAAACGCCATTCCGTCAGGGCGATATCCATGGTCGTGGGCACGTCCCCCTGATCTTTGAGCTTTACCGTGAGCGTTTTGAGCGCTGCATCAAACGTCACGCGTTCGATTTCTTCACCCGGAATGGATCCACCACTCAGCTGCAACTGCACAAACTCGTCGCGCGGATACCAATAATCGCCCGGAACGGCGAGCGTATTGGCATTACCGCCAGTACTCCTCACCGTCATAATCGGCAGGGCATCATCGGCCTCAAATTCCCAGGCAGCGCCGCCGCGACCGCCAAACGTCCAAATACAAAAGGCAATCACCAGCACGGCAAGCACCGCAAAGCCAATCGCGACTAACCCATGGTGCGCACGGCCCTCCTCGGCCGATATGTCCCATTGTGTCTCTCGATATAGATGCTTGTCTTCCATGTACGCCTCCCCACTGGCACGTCCGTTAGGCCAATCGTACCCATTCGAGCTATACTTGAGCCCATTACATAAACGGGGAGCTTGCAGGACAAGACGGCAGGCTGAGACTGGGTGCGCCCGCCCTGACCCGCAAACCTGATATGGGTAATGCCAACGAAGGGAGCCGTGCCAATGAGCACACAGACCGAGCCCAAGCTCGTCACGCAAATCGACTTCGCCCGCGCCGGGCAGATCACGCCGCAGATGAAGGAAGTCGCCGAGCGCGAGCATCGCGACCCCGAGTACATCCGCGAGCGCGTGGCCGACGGCCGCATCGCCATTCCCGCCAACATCGTGCACATCAAAAAGGGCATGCGCGCCTTTGGCGTCGGTGAGGGCCTGTCCACCAAGGTCAACGTGAACTTGGGCATCTCAGGCGACAAGGCCGATGCCGCCGAGGAATGGAAGAAGGTCAAGATCGCCGAGGACTTTGGCGCCGACGCCATCATGGACCTCTCCAACTCGGGCAAGACGCGCCAGTTCCGCCAGCAGCTCATCGACGAGACGCCGCTCATGGTAGGCACCGTCCCCATGTACGATGCCATCGGCTACATGGAAAAGCCGCTGGTCAAGCTGACCAAGGACGATCTGCTCGAGGTCGTGCGTGCACACGCCGAAGACGGCGTGGACTTTATGACCATCCACTGTGGCATCAACAAGTCGGTCATCAAGACCTTTAAGGAGACCGGACGCCTGATGAACATCGTCAGCCGCGGCGGCTCGCTGCTGTTTGGCTGGATGGAGGTCACCGGCAACGAAAACCCGTTCTACGAGTACTTTGACGAGGTGCTCGATATTTGTCACGAGTACGACGTAACGATCTCGCTCGGCGACTCCTGCCGCCCGGGCTGTCTCTACGACTCCAACGACGCCACCGAGACTGCCGAGATGATTGAGCTCGGCAAGTTATGCAAGCGCGCCTGGGCCGCCGGCGTCCAGGTTATGGTCGAGGGCCCGGGTCACATGGCGCTCGACGAGATCGCCGCCAACATGAAGCTGCAGAAGCGTCTGTGCCACAACGCCCCGTTCTATGTGCTGGGGCCACTGGTGACCGATATCGGCGTGGGTTACGACCACATCACCGCAGCCATCGGTGGTGCCATCTCCGCGAGCTCGGGTGCCGACTTCCTGTGCTACGTGACGCCGGCCGAGCACCTGTGCCTGCCCAACGCCCAGGACGTACTCGACGGCCTCATGGCCACTAAGATTGCCGCGCACGCCGCCGATATCGCCAAGAAGGTGCCGCACGCCCGCGACATGGACGACAAGATGGGCCAGGCACGCCGCAAGCTCGACTGGGACGCCATGTGGAAGTGCGCGCTCGACCCGGTTACGGGCAAGAAGCGCTACGAGGAGTCCCCCGCCGCCACCGAGGGCACTTGCACCATGTGTGGCAAGATGTGCGCCGTCCGCACCGTCAACAAGATCTTCGAGGGCACCACGATCGACCTCGGCATGGAGGACTAACCTGTCGCCGCGGCCGCTTCTGTCGGCGAGCTGGTGCCTGTCAATTGTTGACGTGTGAACATTTGCTTGCATTTGCGTAAAGATTGCATCGCCCGCCCGGGTTCGATATAGAGTCGGCCCGGGCATCTTTATAATGCTGGCTTAAAGACCCATTTGATTCCGACCGAACAAGGGAGCGAACATGGATCGTAGTAAGGTACCTGCCGTCCTGTCCATCGCGGGATCCGATTCCAGCGGCGGCGCCGGCATTCAGGCCGACATCAAGACCATCACGGCGCACCGTCTGTATGCCCAGACGGCCATCACCGCCATCACAGCGCAAAACACACTGGGCGTTACCGCCGTGCAGGATATCTCGCCAGATATCGTAGCCGCGCAAATTGACGCCGTTTTTGACGATATCCGCCCGAGCGCCGTCAAGATCGGCATGGTTTCTTCTGTCGAGATTATCGATGTTATCGCCGACCGCCTGAGCGCCTGGAAGGCGACAAACGTGGTAGTCGACCCCGTCATGGTAGCCACCTCGGGCGCACGGCTGATTGCCGAAGATGCCGCAGAGGCGCTCACTCGCCGCCTGTTCCCGCTAGCGACGGTTATCACGCCCAATATTCCCGAGGCCATGGCCCTGCTCGACTACGAGGTCGACTCCGAGCGCACGCAGCAAAATGCTGCCATGCTCCTCACCCGCCGCTTTGGTTGTGCATCCCTCGTTAAGGGTGGGCATCTTGTCAACGAGGCCAACGATGTACTGGCCGAACCCGCGCCACTCGATGACGAGGGCAACCATCTGGGAGATCCACTCACCACGTGGTTCCGCCACAAGCGCATCGAGACCGACAACACGCACGGCACCGGATGCACGCTCTCGTCCGCCATCGCCTGCGCGCTGGCTCAGGGCATGGATCTTGCCGACGCCGTCAACGCCGGCAAGGCCTACCTGACAGGCGCTCTGGCCGCCGGCTTTGACATGGGCAAAGGCTCCGGCCCCGTCAACCACATGTGGCAGTATTAAGATTCGCAGTCCAAAGCCACCGCAAAGGCGCCCGTCCCCTTTGCGGTGGCTTGGGGTCGCGCTACTCTCCGAGCATCTCTTGGAGCTTGGCCGCCACGGCGTGACCCAGGCTCTCATGGCTTTCGGGCATCATATGCAGATAGTCGATATCGCCCGGCTCGGCAAACTCCGCTGCATTCAAAAAGTCGCAGCCAAACTGCTCGGCTACGTGCGCATAGTATTCAGCAAAATGCTCCGAGGCCTCGACGGAACGCTCGTCAAAATCGGTCATATATACATCGGCGATTTGCGGCTTGATCTTGATAGGTGCCATCAGCAGAATACGCGGGCAGGGTGCAGCATTGGTCCAGGGAAATGCACGCACCGCGCGAATCAGCGCCATGGTGCCACGGGCAATATCGGAGGCCGTCACACCAAAGACCGTCTTGCAATCGTTGGTTCCCAGCATAATAACGATCGCATCCAGCGGCTTATGGGCCTCGAGCAGCATCGGCAGTGCGCGGATGCCGTTAAGATTGGTGTTCAGATGGCACATGTCGTCGCGTACCGTCGTGCGGCCGTTGAGGCCTTCCTCAATCACGTGCCAGCCCTCGCCCAGGTCGCGCTGGGCCACGCCGCACCAGCGCACATCGTGCGCATAGCGTACCGCGGTGCCGTCGCGCATGCCCGCCGGATCATAGCCGTAGGTATTGCTGTCGCCAAAGCACAGAACGTTTTTCATCGTAAGCCCTTCCTCTAGTAAAAAGAAAAAGTCGGCGGGAGCAGTCTCTCCCGCCGGATCGACCTATCTGTCAGCACATACCGATTACAGGTACTTGCGCCAATCGTCATCGTCTTCATCGTCCTCGGCGGCAGCCTGGGCCTGCTCGGCGGCGCGGGCAGCCGCAGCGCGAGCGGCAACCTGGGCATAGGACTCCTCGTTGCGCTCGGGGAAGTTTGCCAGCACGTGCTCGAACTTGGCATAATCTTCGTCCCAGCGCGTAGAGGGCACGGCAAAAAAGACCTGCTTGACCTTAAAGTCGCCCGATGCGAGCTCCTTGCGGAAGAGCTCGGCCACGGCCTCGGCGTCAAAGCCGTTGTTGTCGCAGCCCCAAGCGCCCAGCACGAGCTTCTCGCGACCCAGCTCGTCGCAGATGGCAAGCACAAAGCGGATGCGATCGCGCAGGGCGTCCAGCAGGGCATCGTCACCCACGCGATACTCCTGGCGAGCGCGCTTGGCGTTGGGCGCGGCGGCCACGATCACGTCGGCATACGCATGCACGTGGTTGCGGTCGAAGCGCACCGCAGGCACCACCAGCGCACGGTTGCGGTAAAGCTCGCAGTTGATGTTGCGGCGACGGTTCTCGCCGTACCATTTGCGCTGTTTATCGAGCACGTTGTACAGGTACGAATCGGCACAGAGCGTGGCCTCCTGACCCAGATAGCCCTGGATGTAGCCGCCGCCCGGGTTGGTGAACGAGGCAAAGGCGAGTACGGCCATGTCGCAGAATTGCGCGTAGCCTCGGCCGTTATCCAGAATGGCCTGCGTGGCAGAGGCGTCAAGCACGGTGACCTCGGGCAGGACCGGAGCGGGCTCCTCGGCGGGCTCGGACTCGGCTTCGGCGGCCTCCTCGACGGGCTCGGGCGCCACCTCGGTATCGACTGCAGCCTCGACCTCGGCGGCCTCGGGCTCCTCGGCAACCTGCTCCTCGGCAGCAGCAGCCACCTGGGCCTTGACCTTCATCGCCGCGACAAAGCCGGCAGGCATACCGTCAAACTCGCGAACACCGGCAAGCGAACGCTCGATATCCTTGGCGCACGCTTCGGACACAGTTGCCACGTGACGCTCGGCGGCCTTGGCACGGGCCTCGCGCTTGGGATTGGGCTGACCCGCTCGGTTGGACCTGCGGTTACGGTTCCTGTTGTCGACGTCTGCCATACGTGGCCACCTTTCCTGTCGCTGCCGCTATCGGCTTTTTCCCATCCATGATACCCCGCCGCGCACAAAAAAGACGGCCCCGAAGGACCGCCTTTCGCATCGTTTTACCGTGTCCGGCAGGAAGCGTCGCAATGCCGCGCTTTAATCGCGACGGCCGAGGATGTTCAAAATGCGCAAAAACACGTTGATAATATCCACGAACAGGTTAGAGGCCATAAGCACGGCATTGGGCAGTGTGGGCGGCACCGTCGTGGCAACATAGGTGTCACAGCCAATAAACCCGGCGAACACCACGATCACGATCAGGTCGGTGATGGTCTGCGAGACGCCCATGAACATCAGCACGATCTCAACCAGAATAGTTGCGAGCAGAATGCCAAAACCGATGCCATATACGCGCTGGAAAAACTTGGGGAACGTCACGCCCAAGGCGCCAAAGACAAAGGTGATGGCGGCCGTGGCGATAAAGGCAGTGTTGATGGTGGGCAGGTCGTAGTTGGCAAGGCCAAACGACGCGGTCAGGCCAAAGGTACTCGCAAAGATTACGTAGCCCACAAGGGACAGGCCCACGGACTGCTTGCTGGCGGCGGCCGACATCATGACCATGCCGACGATGGTCAAAATAAACGAGCCAAAGACCAGCGGCAGGGCGGCGCCGCTCATCATCATGCGCGCAAACGACATGGTGCTCGTAAAGTAGGCGCCGGCGCCCATGGCGCAAAAGCCCAAGAAGATCAGGGCAGACATGGCGAGATTGTACGCGCGCGGCGACATCTCCTTGGCGCGGCTTGCGCCGCTCTCGACGGGGCCGTTCTGATAGCCCTGGATATCGTTCATAGGTTCGTCCTTTCAAAAAGTGCCGTGAAAGACGGCGCAGCAGGTGACAAGATTCCTGTCATTGTACCCGAATGCCGTACGTCCTTACCCACGGCGCTCGCCCTCGAGCGTACGGTCGAATGCCCACACCCACCAACGCATCAGATGGGCCTGCGAACCATCTGGTCGTTCGCGCGTCTGGTCCTCCAGATACAACTCGGTCGCGTGCCCGCCAAAACGCACCTTATAGGTTGCCGTACGGATGCCGTGAACCGTCAGGCCAAACCCAGTGGTCGAGACAATCTCGTCAATCGTAAAGCAACGACCGTCGACCCAGCAGACGGTGACCGGCACGACCTGTCCGCCCGCGAGGATGCGAGCCACGACGTCCACATACTGCTTGTGCACGCGCCGAGTTTTGCCATCTGTCTGTCGATATTCCATGCCTCCTATTATCGAACGCATGTTTGCATGTTGTAAAGCGAACAGACTGTGGTTTTGGAGTGTCGTAGTAATCGCACGTGTCCGCATGGCGTGTTAGCAAAAAGAACACCCGCGGTCAACAGGGCTAATATTCAATTTTAGTGCCAAAAAGTTCACTTCTCCCATCAGAACTCGGTAAAGAAACCCACAGGAGGTGATACGATTTATCATGTTTTTGTAACGTGTCTGCAAACTTCGAGAAAGCCCATATATGGACGTAACGTTCTCAACCTTCCTCGGCCAAATTGTGTCGAACCCAGTCCTTGCCGTCACCGTGATCCTCGCGTTGGGCGCCATCTTCGTCAATGGATGGACCGACGCGCCCAACGCCATCGCGACCTGCGTCACTACGCGTTGCATGCCCGCCCGCGCCGCCATTCTCATGAGCGCCGCATTCAACTTCCTCGGTGTGCTCATCATGACGCACTTTAACGCGAGCGTCGCCAATACCATCTCGCATATCGTCGACTTTGGCGGAAACAGCACCATGGCGCTCGCGTGCCTCTGCGCGGCGCTGTTCTCCATCGTCGTCTACGGCGCCACAGCGTCGCGTTTTGGCATCCCCACCTCGCAAAGCCACAGCCTTATCGCCGGCCTGACCGGTGCCGCCATCGCCCTCGGCGGTGCGAGCAGCGTCAACGTCCACGAGTGGATGAAGGTCATCTACGGCCTGGCGCTCTCCATAGGCCTGGGCTTTGTCATGGGCTGGGTCCTGTGCAAGCTCGTCTCGATTCTTTTCGCCGCCGCCAACAGGCGACGTGCCAATGTCTTCTTTAAATACGCTCAGATCGCGAGCGCCGCGGCCATGAGCTTTATGCACGGCGCGCAGGATGGACAGAAGTTCATCGGCGTGCTCTTTTTAGGCGTAGCCTTTGCCAGCGGCCAGACGAGCGTCGGCGATGCAGGCATCCCCATCTGGATTATGCTGCTGTGCTCGGCCACTATGGGCATCGGCACCAGCGTGGGCGGCGAGCGCATCATCAAGTCCGTCGGCCAGAGCATGGTCAAGCTCGAAAAGTACCAGGGCTTCTCCGCCGACCTGGCGGGCGCCGCAAACCTGCTGCTTGCCACCCTTACCGGCATCCCCGTGTCCTCCACCCACATCAAGACCTGCGCCATCATGGGCGTCGGTGCCGTCAAGCGCCTTTCGGCCATCAACTTCGGCGTCGTCAAGGACATGATGTTCACCTGGTTCTTCACCTTCCCCGCCTGCGGACTCATCAGCTTTGTCATGGCCAAGCTGTTCATGATGTTCATCTAGTCAAACCGAGCGTCCATCCGGACTGCAATGCTTCGCCCACCCGTCTTCGCCTCGAAAGGACCCACCCATGGCAAAGAAACCCGATTCGTTCTACTTTGACAACTACGTCGCTTGCGCTGACCTCGCCGTTCAGGCAGCCGAGCTGCTCACCAAGATTTTTGAGAACTTCGACCCCACGCAAATCCATGACATGCTCGATAAGATGCATGCGATTGAGCATGCGGCAGACAAGAAGCACCATGAGCTCGAAGACGCCCTGCTCACCGCCTTTATCACCCCGCTTGAGCGCGAGGATCTGGACCTGATGAGTTGCTCGCTCGACACCGTACTCGACCGCATCGAAGGCGTCGTGCAGCGCGTCTACTTCACCAACATCCAGAGCATCCACCCCGATGCCATCGTCATCGCTCACAAGGTAACCGATGCCTGCCGCGCCATGAAGGACCTGATGGTCGAGCTGCCCAACTACCGCAAGTCCAAAACGCTGCGCGAACTGGTCATCCAGATCAACACCATCGAGTCCGAGGCCGACGAGCTCTACATCAACGCCATGCGCAACCTGCACGTTAACGGCAAGGATCCGCTCGAGGTCATCGCTTGGCGTGACGTGTACGCCTTCCTGGAGTACTGCGCCGACTGCTGCGAGAATGTGGCCGATGTCGTGGATTCGATTGTCATGAAGAACAGTTAATTGGGGGTACGTATCCCACCGGTCGCGGGCCCGGCCACTAATAACCTTTTTCACTCCGGCTGCAAGCAGAGTCGTTCAAAAGGTTATTAGTGGTCGGGCCCGCTCCCTTATGTACCCCCATTGGGAACTTTGGCTGATAGTTATAGTGCAATGAACGTTTGGCTGAAGGGACCTTTGGTATCCGTTCGGACACTTTGGCCCTTGATGAGCGTTTGGCTGATTGCTGCTTTGGGTACTCTTTGGGTTACTTTGGGTTTTTTTGATTTTTAATTGTTGGAGGGCTTGTATGTCTTATTTGGATCTGGCTCGGGGTCGGTATTCTTGTCGTGAGTTTGAAGATCGGGCTGTGGAGCAGGCTGTGGTGGATGCCATTGTTGAGGCTGGGCGTATTGCTCCTTCTGCTTGTAATAATCATCCAACCCGTGTGATGGTGTTGGATACGCCTGAGCTTCTGGAGAAGGCTGCTGCTTGTCAGCCTCGGTTTGCTCGTGATGGATCTATCTTTGGCGCTCCGCTCATCTTCCTTATTTGTAGCGTTACCGAAGACGCTTGGGTGCGCCCGTATGACCAGATGAATTCCAGTGAAATCGATACGTCCATAGTGTGCGATCAGATGATGATGGAGGCCACCGAGCAGGGCCTGGGAACGTGCTGGGTATGCCATTTTAAGCCAGAGGTGGCACAGGAGCAGTTCAATCTGCCCAAGGGCGTTTATCCCTATCACATGCTTGTCTGTGGCTATCCTGCCGACCACATCGCCGACCCCGAGCATCGCGAGGCCCGTACCATTCCCCTCCCCAACTTCCTCCTCAAGTAGTTTTTTGGCACATGCCCTAAAACCTACCTTTTACCGCTCACCCATTCGCCGAGTTCTGCGCCACAATGTGCAGGGCTCGGTTTTTTATGTTGCGCGCCCCTGCACAGTCATAAAAAAGGACCCGCAAGCTGCGGGTCCTTTCTAGGCACTAAATTGTAGGCCGAATGTTAGTCCAGGTCGTCGGCAGCAAAGTTGTCGATCGGGGCGAAGGGATCGGCCACGGGGACAACCGGGTCAGCGACGGGCAGCGGCTCGGCGGGAACAGTCACTGCAGGAGAAGCGGCAGAACCGACCGGCGTGGAGGCCATCAGATCGGCCGGGAAGGAATTCTGGGCATCGTCCATGAAGTGCTGGATGAGCTTGAGATACTCTGCCTTGAACTCCTCACGGGAAGCCTTGAGACGATCGATCTCCTCGAGCTCGGCCTGCTTCTCGGTCAGAGCCTGGCGGATAACCTCGCGGGCCTTGGCGTCAGCCTCGTTGCGGATACGCTCAGCGTTCTCGTTGGCATCGTTGACGATGGTCTCAGCGGTCTGCTGGGCAGCGATCAGGGCAGCGGAAATCTGGCGCTCCTGAGCGGAGAAGTCAGGGGCGGGAGCAGCCACGGGGGCGGCAGGAACGGCCTGGGCGGTGGCATCCTGAGCCTGGGCAAGCTGAGCCTGCGCATCGGCAAGCTGCTGCTCGGTAGCAGTCAGACGACCCTTAAGGTCGACGATCTTAGCGAGCATAGCGTCAACCTCGGAGGACAGCGTCTCCAAGAAGACGTCGACCTCGGCAGGATCGTAGCCACGCTTGGCCTCAGAGAAAGTCTGAGCCTGGATGTCTGCAGGGGTAATAGCCATAACAAGTCTCCTTTTTCATCGCCTCGGCGCTACACGCCCGACGTAAGTTACTAAGTCAGTTCTACACGAGTATACCTATAAGAAGCTGCAGAACCAGCCTCTGCACCAACTGCAACGCAATAATCGCAACGACCGGCGAAAAATCGATACCGCCCATCGGCGGGATGAAACGACGGAACAGGTTGAGCCACGGACCGCACACGCTATCAAGCACCGCGGCAATATCCTGAAGCAAACCACCCTGCTTCATGGGAATCCACGTCATAAAGCAGTAGACGACAATAAGCGTGGAATAGAAGTTGAACAGCGTGTTGACCAGCTGGACGATAGTGTAGATGTTGATGGGAATCTCCTCGTCTTGTCTTTACTTAAGGTAGCCGTCCGCACGAAGCTTCTTGAGATCGGAATCTTTGACCTCGCAACCGGCGGGCAGCACCATGAACACGCGGTCGCCCACCTCCTTGACCGTGGCACCCAGACCGCAGGCAAAGCCGTAAGAGAAGTCCAAGACGCGCTTGGCAACTTCGGTGCGTACGCCCACAAAAATCAGTGCGACAGGCTGCTTGGTGCGAACGCGGCGCACCACGGTCTCCACGTCGTCATAGCTCTCGGGGCGCAGGACATAGGCCGGCAGCTGCGGTGTGGCGTTGATGATATTGCTCGCATAGGCCGAGGCATCGCTCGGTGCAGGCGCGGGCGCAGCGGCGGCACGGGCGCGGGTGTTCTCGGCGTAGCTCGACGGCGTGTCATAGGCACCAGGACGATAACCGCTCGCAACACTGTCCTGCGAGCGCGAAGGCGGATTATACGTCGTGGCATGGCGGGAGTCATCGCCGACCAGCTGACCGGAGCGCGTATACACGGCAACCGACTCAGCTTCACCGCGGCGCGTCTGACCAAGCAGGCCGTTGCTCGGCTCGTCTTGGGTGTAGAAGCCCTCGCCCGAAGCACCGCTGTAGCCGTTGCCCTGATAACTATCGTCATAGCCGTCATCGTAGCCGTAGTCGTCGTCCTGGCCATAACCCTGGTCGTAACCCTGCTGGCCGCCCAGGTGCATCTTATTTTTAATCTCGTCAAGGAAGCCCATGGTTGTGTCCTCTCGCGGTTTAGTGCAGGCGCCCCGATAATCAGTGCGCACTTCAGAGCCTTATTTTACTGCAAACTCCGGGCTAAATACTACCCTGCCCAGGCGAACGAGCGTAGAGCCCTCCTCAAGGGCAGACTCAAAGTCCTCGCTCATGCCGCAGGAAAGCTCAGGCAGGTTCAAATCGGGATGCGCCGCCTCCAGCTCATCCCTCAGCTCACGAAGCCCCGCAAAGGTGCGGCGTGCCACATCCTTATTCCCCCGGGGCGCCATAGTCATAAGCCCCTGCACGCAAATTCCCTCAAGTTCCGCAAGCTCACCCGCGGCGGCGCGAATCTCATCGGGCGAAAAGCCTCCCTTCGACTCCTCACCACTCACATTGACCTCGATGAGCACACGCTGGGGGCCGGCGAGCTCGCCTGCCTCAATCTTGCGGACAGCACGGCTCGAGATCGCCTGCGCCAGATGCAGCGAACCCACCGAGTGAATCAGCTCGGCTGAGCCCAGCACCGCATTGATCTTATTGGTCTGCAGGTTGCCGATCATATCGAAGCGCACCTCGGGCAGCTCCGGATGCTCCGCCAGACCCGTGAGCTTGCGAACCAGCTCCTGCGGGCGGTTCTCGGCAAAATGGCGATACCCCGCCTGGATGGCGGCAACGGTCTCATCGACACCAACGGTCTTGGACACGGCAATGAGGCGCGCGGCGTCGTGGGGACGGCCTGCGCGATCGAGCGCCGCATAAAAACGTTCCAGAATCTGCTCGCGGCGAGCGCGCATCAAGTCCAAATAGTTATCCATTGCTAATCGCCTCCGCTGACAGCCAAACAAGTAGTCCCATGCTAACGCAAGAGCGCGGCCCCGCATGTGCAAGGCCGCGCTCACTTAGGTATTTACAATCTTTCGACGAACGGGGTTACTTACTCCTCGTCGTCCTCGCCATCGTCCTCATCCTCAAGATGATCGAGCAGGTAGCGAAGACCCTCGCTGACCTCGTTAGCGGGCACCTTGGCAACGTAGCGAGCGTCGACGGCGGGCCTCATGATAACACCCTCGCCCGAAGGCACGCGCATGCTCTCGAGCTCATCCTCATCAGTGCGGGCGATATCGCCGGCATTCATGCGCTGACCAGTCAACAGGAAGGTCAGACGGCAGGCGGCATCGATGGAAATCGAGGCGATGCGATCGAGGTAGCGCGAAACCATGATGGCGCGGCGCAGGTCGTCATAGTTGCTGTCGTCGTCCATAAAATCGCCCGTGTCCATGCGGTTAAAGGTGCGGAAGAACTTCTCGTACGCCGCATGCACCGGCTCGTCCTCGACGGCCAGGCTGCAGATGATGGACATGTCGTTAGTGACGAGCGCAGAAAGCGAAGAGCCCAGCACCTGGTAGACGGCCTCAGCCTCGGCCTCGACCGTACCGACGAGCTCCTGGGGCAGCGAGATGTCGGCCTTGATCATATGACGCGTGGCGCGGCAGATCTGGCGAACCTTATCGGTCATGCGCTGCAGGTTAAAGTCGACGTAGATAATCGTCTGCAGCAAGCGGAAGTCGGAGGCGACCGGTGACTGCGTGGCGATCAGGTTGTAGCACACGGCCTCCAGGTTAGCGCAGCGCGCGTCAATCGAAAGCGTGCGCTTCTTGGTCTTGGTGGCGAGCTTGCGGTCGTCGGTCACATAGGCCTTAACGGCATCGTGGAGGGCCAGATCGACGGCCTCATAGATGCTCAGCATCTCGTGACGGGCCTCGACGAGCTGACGGGAAAACAGTTTGCGCATGGTTCACTCCAATCAGTTGGGTGCGGTCATGCCGCCCGCACAGTGAATATACACCGGACCAGGTCCGATCAGCTTGGGACTAGTCGCACCGATCAGCCAAAGCGGCCGGTGATATAGTCTTCCGTCCGCGAGTCCACCGGACTGGTGAAGATCGCGTCGGTTTGACCATACTCGATGAGCGTGGCGGGCTCGCCGGCAACTTCCTGCAAGAAGAAGGCGGTGTAGTCGCTAATACGAGCTGCCTGCTGCATTGAATGCGTGACGATGATGATCGTCATCTCGGGCGCCAGCTCGGCCATCAGATCCTCGACCTTAGAGACGGACGTGGGGTCGATGGCGGAGCAGGGCTCATCCATCAGGAGGACATCGGGTTGCACCGCGAGCACGCGCGCGATGCACAGACGCTGCTGCTGACCGCCCGAGAGTGCCAAACCATCCTTGTTGAGCTGATTGGATACCTCTTTCCAGAGGTTGGCGCGCTTGAGCGATTCTTCCACGATGTCATCGAGGTCACTTTTGCTAGTCACGCCCTGCAGACGAGGGCCAAAGGCGACATTCTCGTAGATGGATTTAGGAAACGGGTTGGGCTGCTGAAAGATCATGCCCACGCGACGACGGAGATCGACCGGGTCGACACCCTCGGCATAGATATCGTTGCCGTCGAGCGTCATGGTGCCCTCGATGCGCGTGCCCTCGATCAGGTCGTTCATGCGGTTGATGCAGCGCAAAAACGTCGATTTGCCGCAGCCCGAAGGGCCAATAAACGAGGTGATGGCGTTTTTGGCGATGTTGAGGTCGAGCCCCGTCAGCGCATGAAAGTCACCGTACCAAAAGTTGAAATCCTTGGCCGTAATGGCCGCTTGCTCCAACGTGGGAGCGGACTGATAAACGGACATGGGACTCCTTAACTAGCGACGCTTGCGCGACAGGAAGCGCGCAAACAGGTTGAAGGCCAAAATGATCACCATCAGCAAGAGCGCGGTGCCGTAGGCTGCGTTCATGTTGATGCCGTCGTTGGCAAGCAGGTACAGGTGAACCGTCATGGGGCGGCCGGAATCGAGCGGCGAAATAGGTAGATTGATGGCCTGGCCCATGGTGTAGAGCACCACCGCGGTCTCGCCGATGGCACGGCCGATGGCGAGGACGATGCCCGTGGCAATACGGCCAAAGGCAGAAGGAAGCACGATCTTGGAGACAACCTGCCACTTGGTAGCGCCCAGGCCGTACGCGCCCCAACGGATATAGCGTGGAACGGCGCGAATGGCCTCTTCGGTGGTGCGCATGACGATGGGAAGCATCAAGAGCGCGAGTGCCAGAGCGGCCGAGACCATCGAAAGGCCCAGGCCCATGGCCTCGACAAACAAGGCGTAGCCAAAGAGACCCATAACGATGGAGGGCACCGAGGCCAAAGCGTCAGCAGCGTAGCGAATGAGCTCGACGACCTTGCCCTGCTTGGCGTACTCGGCCAGATAGACGGCTGCCAGCACAGCGATCGGCGTGCAGATAAGCATGGCGAGCGCCGTCACGTAGACGGTCGAGACGATCGTGGGCCAAATTCCGCCCTCGGCGTTGACGCCCTGGGGCCAACCGAAGATAAAGTCGAGCGAGATATGTGGCAGGCCGTTAATGACCACGTAGGCGATGATAGCGACCAGCACCAGCGTGGTGATGTAGGCAGCGGCACGAAACACGCCAAGCATGATCTTGTTGGACAGGTCCTTGTTGATGCGGCCCTTCTTGCCGTGGGAAAGGGCACGCTTGATGCGCTCGCGCGACGAGGTCGTATCGACCGTCGTGTCAACGGAATCGGACATAGCCTACCCCCTCTTCTTCTTGGAAATCAGACGGACGATGCCCACCAGCGTGGCGGAGATGATAAACAGGACCACACCCATGCCGAACAGCGCCGAGCGGTGCAGACCCGAGGAATAGCTCATGTCGAGCGCAATCTGGCTCGTGAGCGTCGAGATGGGGCTCGCAATGCTGTCGGGAATAACCGGGGCGTTACCTACGACCATGAGCACGGCCATGGTCTCGCCGATGGCACGGCCCATACCCAGCACGATGGCATCAACGATACCCAGCTTCGCGGCAGGTAGCACGACCTTATAGATGGTCTGCCACTTGGTGGCGCCCATGGCATACGATGCCTCGCGAATGCCCATGGGAATGGAATTGAGAGCATCGATGGTGAGCGTGGTGATGGTAGGGACGATCATGATGGCGAGCACAAACCACGCCGTCAGCGCACCAAAACCAAGGCCGCCGGTCAGTTGTGCGATAAACGGGCGGATGATGATCATGCCAAAGAAGCCGTAGATGATGGAGGGTATGCCCGCCAGCAGGTCAACGGCGGGGCTGATAAGCTTGCGCACGCGCTTGCCGGCGATCTCGACCAGGTACACGGCCGTGCCCACACCTAGCGGCACGCCCATGGCGAGCGCACCAACGGTCACCAGACCTGAGCCGGCAAGCAGCGACATGATGCCGTAGTGGCCCTCAGAGGGCGCCCACGTAAAGCTAAAGAAGTCCGCCAGACCGATGTCGGTAAAGACGGGCAGCGCCGAGTACGTGGTAAAGACAAAAATCAGGATGACGGTAACGACCGCCAAGAACGCGCAGGCAAAGAAGATCCACTGCAGCGCCTTCTCCTTGATATAGGTACTGCGCGATACGAGCGCCAGCTCGCGCTTCTTGGGTGCCTGAGCATTCTGCTCAGTCTGGGAGTTTTCCTGTGCTTCCATGCTACTCACTCCCCTTCTCGTCGTTGGTGACGGGAATAAAGCCCGCCTCGCGAATCTGCTTGTCCATCTTTTCGGACGTCACATAGTCGATGTAATCCTGCGCCTGCTGCGAAGGCACACCCTTCACAAAGAAGTAAAGGTCGCGCGAGATGGGATAGCCGCCACTCGCGACCGTCTTCTCGGACGCCTCAACATGATTGACCGAGACGGCCTTGACCGAGGTCTTGGCGTTGAGGCTATCGACGAAGCCCAGCGAAATGTAGCCGATGGCCCCACGCGAACGAGATACCACGTCGCGCACCTGGCCCGTACCCGAAAGAACAGCCGAGCGGCGATCGAAGGGGGTGCCGTCCATCACGATGGTGCGAAAGGCCTCGCGCGTACCGGACGCCTCGTCTCGGTTGATGACCTGAATCCTCAGGTCCTCGCCACCGACCTCTTTCCAATTGGTAATCTTGCCGGCGTAGATATCGCGGAGCTGCTCGGTCGAGAGGTTATCGACGGGGTTGTCGTCGTTCACGATGACCGCAATACCGTCGTGGGCAATGACGATGGGAGTCAGGCCCAGATCCTGTTCGTCGGCATTGAGTCCACGGGAGGAGCTGGCGATATCGGCCGTGCCGGCGCTGACGGCCTCGATCCCAGCGGAAGAACCCAAACCGGAAACGAGCACGTCGATGCCGGTCTCCTCCTTAAAGCCCTCGGCCGCAATCTCGGCGATAGGAAGGCAGGTCGTGGAGCCGGCCACGGTAATGGAAGAGCTAGAAGATCCCGAAGAACAGGCGCACAGCGTAAGCGTAAGCACAGCGGCGCTCAGGACCGATACGATCTTTCTCATAGCATCACGCCGATCGCAGCATGGCGCCCACAGGTGCCGTCCTCGTTACGGTAGGAATAAAAGCGGTCGTTCTGACGCACGGTCGAAAGCTGGGTATCCACGATATTATCCGCGTCGACACCGACATCTACCAGCGCCTCGCGAATGGCAGCGGAAAGATCGAGCATGCGAGAGGTATTCGCATCGATGCAAGAGAACTCGGCGGCAAAGCGATCCATGAGTTCCTGGGATACCTCATATTCGTCACCCAAGATATGGGGGCCGATATAGGCGGAAACGTCGCTCGCATCGCAACCGGCAGCATCGCAAAGCGCCTGGCACGCCTTGGCGGAAATACGTGCAATCGTGCCCTTCCAACCGGAGTGCACCACGGCAAATCCGCCGGGGGCCACCAGCACCACGGGAACGCAGTCGGCAAAGCAGAGCAGCACGGGCACGTTATGCGCCGTGCAGACGATGGCATCACAGCCCTCGGCAATCTGCTCGCGAACGTCCTCAAGGTCATCGGCGCCGTTCGAGGTCACCGCAACGATATGATCACCATGGACCTGATTGGGAACGAGCAGGTTGTGCTCGCACTCGGCGGCACCCATAGCCTCGAGCGCACGACGACGATTTTCTTGAACAGCAAAGGGGTCATCGCCAACATGCGAGCCCAAGTTGAGTGAGGAGTACGCATCTTCGGAAACGCCACCGGCACGCTCGGTGAAGGCAAAGCGAACATCGGATGTCGCGCCCTCCACCAACGTAACTCCATCATGGTCGACACGCGAAACTTTGTCCGCACGTGCTGCCATACTAAAGCCTCCTAATAACACAAGTACCGCGGCATCGCCGCTACAGCCCGCGTTTATACGGCTGTCATACTTCTCTAAAAGGATACCTGCTGCGCTGGAGGCAATCGTAAAGGGAACGTAAAGAGATTGGAGGTTCTAGTTTACAAAGTCGAAATAAAAAGGGCGCGTCCATACGGACACGCCCCTGTGCACAACAATGCAAAGAACGACTTAGAAGCTACCGCGCTTCAGGAAGTCGGGAAGCTCGAACTGATCGTTGCCGAAGTTAGGAAGCTCGGTGCCACCGACGTTGCGGGTCGGAGCGGCCTGAGCCGGGCTCGTGGCAGGAGCGGTGCGCTGCGGCTCAGCGGAGGCAGCGGCCTTGCTCTGAGACTGCTGAGCAGCAAAGAGCTCGTCCTGACGGTTGACGTTGGAGTCGGAGAAGCCCGTAGCGATGACGGTGATACGCACCTGATCGCCCAGGGACTCGTCGACAACGGTACCGAAGATGATGTTGGCCTCGGGGTCGACGGCGTTGGCGACAACGTCGGCGGCGTCGCTGATCTCCTGGATGCCCAGGTCCTTGGAACCGGCGATGGAGAGCAGCACGCGCGTGGCACCATCGATGGAGCTCTCGAGCAGCGGGCTGGAGATGGCCTGCTGGGCAGCGTCGACGGCACGGGTGTCCCCAGAAGAGGTACCGATACCCATCATGGCGGTACCGGCCTGCTTCATGATGGTCTTAACATCGGCGAAGTCCAGGTTGATGATACCGGGGACGGTGATGAGGTCGGTGATGCCCTGGGTGCCCTGGGAAAGGACGCCATCGGCAATCGCGAAGGCCTCGAGCATGGTGGTCTTCTTCTCGGCGATGTCGAGCAGCTTATCGTTAGGGATGACGATCATGGTGTCGACGCAATCGGAGAGGGTCTTAATGCCCTCCTCGGCGCTCTTCTTGCGCTTGCGGCCCTCGAAGGTGAAGGGCTTGGTCACGACGGCGACGGTCAGCGCACCGACCTCGTTCATCGCGATATCGGCAACGATGGGAGCAGCGCCGGTACCGGTGCCACCGCCCTCGCCGCAGGTGATGAACACCATGTCGGCGCCAGCGAGCGCCTCGGCAATGTCGTCGCGGGACTCATCGGCAGCCTTGCGGCCAACCTCGGGGTTGGCGCCGGCGCCCAGGCCGCGGGTAAGGTCGGTGCCGATGTGCACCTTGATATCGGCATCAGAGATCGCGAGTGCCTGAGCATCGGTGTTGATGGCAACAAACTCGACGCCGCGGATGCCCTCTTCGATCATTCGATTGACCGCGTTGGTACCGCCGCCGCCGACGCCGACCACCTTAATGACGGCAAGGTAGTTGTTGATCTCTGTCTCGTGCATGTCGGTCCTCCGAACAAAGGTTATAGCCATAGCATGGGTCGACCCCTGCGCACATTAACCTTCAGGTTGAAAGTAAATGCAAAGGTAAACCGTATTATGTTTGCACATTATGAACGTATCAGTCAAATAATTGACCGTGAAAACCAAACAAACCAGATAAACGGCGTGGTATGGCCCCTCAACAAAGCATCAACCAGCGCTACGAGGTCGGAGCGTTCCTAAATGTATAGTTACCCGGAGAGCGCACATTGATATACGTTACGCCCTCTACCTGCGAAAGCAGCTTGGTGACTACGCGCTCCTTCTTGACGATATCGTCCGAATCGCCCAGCGACACCTCAATGCCGTTATTGAGGTTTGCCGAGATGGCTTCGACCGAAGGCGTGGAAATATCCTTGACTTGTCCCAAGAACTCGCTCGAAAAACCACGCACATAATCCAAGCCAGCCTTAACGGCCTTGGAGCTCACTGCCTGGCCGGAAACCGGAGCGACATCCGCCGAGACATCAGTCAACAACACCGCGCCATAGTGCTTAGCGAGCGCCAGCGCGGCATCGATTCCGGTCAAGGTATTTGAGCCCTGCCCTGTCGTGATGACGTTGCCTTGGTCGTCCACTTCGACCGACGTCGACAGTGGGGCGATCCAGGTGTCATCATCCCCGATGGCCCAGGCAAGGTCATCGGAACTGATATAGGCAATTGCGATGACCTTGCGCTCCATCGGCGTAATGATGAGCGTATGCGGGAACTGACGCTGGACATCCACGCCCGAGACCCACGGATTCTGCTTGAGGTCCTCGGTAATCTGGTCGGGATCGACGTTAAAAAGCGACGTTCCCTCAGGCAAATCGATCAGCTGGATAGCATCGTGCTTCGTCACATGCTCGCTGCCTTGAATCTGAATATCAGTGGCGGTAAACAATCCAGAGTTGATAACCACGATGGCAACGACGACGAGCACGGCCAAGGCGGCCAGAACGCCGCCCACGATTTTGCCTTTGCCTGCAACGACAGAAGCGGCGTCTGATGTTTTATTTACCATCGCCCCAAGTGAAGACAACGGGTTGACGCTTTTTTTACCCGAAGGCTTCTTGGCGGTAGCCGGCACCGATGTCAGCGAGCGCGGTTTCGATGCGCCCAGCGTGCGACCTGGACGCGGCGCTTTAGTTCCCGTCGAGGGCTTAGGAGTTGCCATGGGACGGGCAGGTTTGGCGCCCATAACAGGCTTTGACGTCACCGAGGGACGCGAGGACTTTTTTGCGGCCGGACGATTACCGAGCTGCGAGCCGACAACCGGACGACTGGTCTGTCGAGCATGCCCGACAGACTTAGAGTGCGCGACGGTATTGCGTTGAGGTTTGGCAGGCGCGCCGGAACGCCCTCCGGCGCGGCGGAAGGTGGGTTTCGATGCTCTAGAAGCCGAGGAATTTAACTTCCGGTCTGAGCTCGATGCCATACGCCTCCCTCACCTTTCCGTGCACATGTCTGATAACCGCGGCAACGTCATCGGCCGAGGCAGTTCCGTTATTAACGATAAAATTAGCGTGAACGGGCGAAACTTCCGCGCCGCCAATCGAAAAACCCTTTAATCCACAATCCTCGATAAGCTTGCCCACACTCGCATCGGGCGGGTTGCGAAAGACCGACCCGCAGGATGCGCGACCCATGGGCTGCGTACGCTTGCGCCTCGTCAGGTACCGCTCCATGCGCTCGCGAATGTCGGCCTTGGGCGCCGGTTTAAGCTTGAGCACGCACTCGAGGATGATCTCATTGCGGGGAAGGCTACATTCTCGGTAGCCCCAAGTGATCTCGGACCCCGCATAATGTTTGATGCCGGATGCCGGGTCAAACGTTACGACATCCTCGACCAGCGAGCCAATCCACTCGGTCCGTGTGCCGGCATTCATAGATATCGCACCGCCGACCGAACCAGGGATGCCAACGGCAAACTCAAGGCCCGAGAGGCTACGCGACAGGGCATCGTTGACCAGGCGCGCAAACATCACGCCCGCACCGACCGTCAGCGTACAACCGTCATCGGCAACAACCGTGCGCTGAAACTCACGTCCGAGCGAAATGACGGCGCCGCGATAACCGCCATCGGCAACCAGCAGATTGGAGCCCTTGCCTATGATGACCCACGGCACCTGCTCACGATCGAGCACCGCCACGGCGCGGCGGAGGGCATGATAGCTATGGCACGTCACAAAGAGGTCGGCCTTGCCGCCGATACGATAGCTCGTATGACGCGCAAGGCGCTCGTCCTCGATCACATCCGTGTCGATCATGCCCGAGAGCGCCATGACGGCGTTAAACAGACCCATTAGACTTAAGCGTCTTTCTTGGCAGTCAGATACTCAATGAACTCGGGACCGACGGTCGTAACGTCACCGGCACCCATGGTGAGCAGCAGGTCGCCCTCGCCCACCATCTGCTCGAGCTCCTGATTGAGCTCAAGACGACTGGAGCAGTACACGACCTCCTTGCCAGGATGCTTGGCGCGCACGGTATCGGCGAGCATCTTAGAGGTAACACCCGGAATGGGCATCTCGCCAGCCGAGAACACATCAATCAGCAGCAGTTTATTGGCATTGGCAAATGCATCGGCAAAGTCATCGCACAGGGCCTGCAGGCGCGAATAACGGTGCGGCTGGAACACGACGTCGACGTGCTTGTAGCCCAGCGACGAAGCGGCAGCAAGCGTCGCCTTGATCTCGGTGGGGTGATGGCCGTAATCATCGACCACGGTGATGCCATCGATATCGCCCACGTGGGTAAAGCGACGACGGACGCCCTCAAAGCTCGAGAGCGCCTTGGCGGCGGCGTCGATGTCAAGGCCTAGGACACGAGCGACGGTGAGCACCGCCGTAGCGTTGAGCATGTTGTGGCGACCGGGATTACTCTTGATCTCTACGGCATGCTCAGTGCCATCCTCAAAGCGAACGATAAAGTCACTCTGGATGCCCTTGACATCCGGGTGCATGCAGACGATGTCGTTGCTCTCGGCAAAGCCGTAGGAAAGCACGTGACGACCCGTCGACTTGGCGAGCTCGACCAGATGCGGGTCCTCACCGCAGACGATGACGGTGCCGTCCTCGCCCACCAGGCTCATGAATTTGGCGAAAGTTGCCTCGATCTCCTCGATACCCGAGTAGTGATCGAGGTGGTCGGCCTCGACGTTGGTCACAATGACTACGTTGGGGTTCAGGAACAGGAAGGAGCTGTCGGACTCGTCGGCCTCGGCGACAAAGTAGTCGCCCGAGCCGTTCTTGCCGTTCGTGTCATAGCCCTCGACGATGCCGCCGATCAAGAAGCTCGGATCCAGGCCCATGCGGTCGAGCATGGTGGCGCACATCGAAGACGTGGTGGTCTTGCCATGCGTGCCGGCAACAGCGACGGTGGTGTAGCCGTGGCCCAAAGCAGAGAGCATCTTGGCACGGGGCCACACGGGAATACCAAGCTCGCGAGCGCGCACGAGTTCAGGGTTGGACTCCGGAATAGCGGTGGAGACAACAACCACGTCGGGCTTGACCTCGTCGATCGTGGCGGCCTCATGGCCCACATGCACCTTCACACCAGCGCGGGTAAGCTGGCGGATATAACGTGACGTCTTAAGGTCGGAGCCGGTAACGGCATAACCGCGCTCGTGCAGAACGAGGGCGATGCCGCTCATGCCGGCGCCGCCGATACCGATAAAGTGGGCGCTCTTAAACTCGGGCGCGGAGGTTGCAGTCTGGGAATCAGCCATGTGCTCGTGTACTCCTTGCGTAAACACTGCCTGTAACCCGTTAACTGTACCGCACCTACCGCATCAGCGCGAGGGCGACCGACGATATCCCGTCTAACTAACGCAAACCCTCTACCGCATCCGCCAGAAGAGCGGCGGCCCTATCCTGAGCCAGACCACGCGCCGCCTGACGCATGGCGTCGCGTGCCGCCGCGTCATCGACCAGGTGCAGCAGCTCATCGGCAAAGGCAGAACCGTCGATATCGGCATCGGCGCAGAGCACGCCGGCCCCGGCGTCGACCAGATAACGGGCATTGGTGGTTTGGTGGTCGGCTGTCGCATGCGGGTACGGCACGAGCACCGAAGGCACGGCGAGCGCAGCGATCTCGGCCACGCTCGATGCGCCCGAACGCGAGAGCACCAAATCGGCAGCAGCCAGCATATCGCCCATGTTGTCGATGTATGGCTGGACGCGGTAACGCTTCGCCTCCTCGGGCGTCAGCGCCAAAGCGCGCTCGGTCTCCTCAAAGCCGTCGGCACCCGTCGAATGCAACACATAGAGATTCTTGCGCGAAAGCAGCTCGTTTTTGAGCGAAGCCACGCGCTCGTTGAGGTGCTGGGCGCCAAGTGAACCGCCAAAGACGAGCAGCAGCGTAGCGTCCTCGGGAACACCAAGTGCCTTGCGGCCGCGAGCGCGATTGCCCTCGATCACCGAGCGACGTACGGGGTTACCGGTCATGAGCACGTGGTCAGGGTCACCTTCGCGCTCAAAGACCGAACGCGCTGCCGGCACCGAGATGCACACGCGGGCGGCGTGGGAGTTCATCATCTTGTTGGCCAGGCCCGGAACAGAGTTCTGCTCATGCAGCAGATACGGAACGCCCGCGCCCTTGCACCACCCCAGCAGCGGAACCTCGACATAGGCACCAAAACCGATGGCGGCATCGGGCTTGCCGACCTTTGAGAAATGATTGGCGAGCGCACGTTTGGCCTTGTTGACACGCCACAGCGAGGTCAGCGCCGTCCAAGGACGGGAGCGGTCGAAGCCCGTGACCGTAATGGGCACAAAATCAAACCCAGCCTCGGGGACCAGACGACCCTCGAGCTTGCGCGACTGGCCCACGAACACAACGTGGTGGCCACGGTCACGCAGTTCTTCGGCCAAGGCGAGCGCGGGGTTGATGTGTCCTGCCGTGCCGCCGGCTGCAATAGCAACGGTCATTTTATCGGTCATGGTAGTCCCTTCGTACACGCGGTCCCTGGTCGTCGGTACGCAGACGCGCCGACGGGTCCGAGTTCAAATCGATTCGATTATATCCGCCGCCCGCGTTGCGAGGGCTGGGGCGCTGCGGACGACCTTGCGGAGCCGTTCGCGAGCGTGGACGAGCTGCCGGCTCGGTCGCAGAGCCATCCAGGACGGTAAAACCGTTACGCGAAGATCGCTCGCCGCGCACGTGGGGCACGCCGGCGGTACTCTCATCCATAACGGCAAAGCTCTCACGGCGGCGGTCATACTCATCGCGGCGGGCGCTCTCGTACGAAACGCGCAAGATCAACCCGGCAAGCATGAGCGACACAATAATCGACGAACCGCCGTAGCTAATAAACGGCAGCGGTTTGCCCGTCATGGGAAACACGTTGAGGATGCCCAGCGCATTAATCAAAAACTGCACCGCGAGAATGACCGCGGAGCCAGACGCCATAAGCGCGCCCCGACGATCGGTCGCCTGCTCGGCAATGCGAAACGCCGAGTAGATCAGCATCGCAAACACCAAGAAGAACAGCACGGTTCCGACAAAACCGACTTCCTCGCCAATGATGGCCAGGATGTAGTCGTTGTGCGCTTCGGGCAGATACGAGTACTTCATGGTTGAGTTGCCAATGCCGCGGCCGAACAGACCGCCCGAGGCAAAGGCCATGATTGCAAGCGTGGCCTGATAGCCGTCACCATACTCGTCGGCCCAAGGGTTCAAGGCAACCTGAATACGCACCATACGGTACGGCTCTGCGACAAGCGCAATCACGATCACGAGAATGCCGAAGATTAGCACGCCGATGATAAATCTGGGGTCGAGACCCGCAAACAACGCCATGCACATGAGGGTCAACAGGATGATCAGGACAGTACCGAAATCGGGCTGGATAAAGATCAGAAAGAGCGAAATGCCCAGGTAGATGCCCATCTTGCGAAGGAATTCGTTGATGTTGCCACCGGGCGAAAAGAAGCGATCAAGCATGATGGCCGAATACGCAATGGCAAATGGCTTTAAAAACTCGGAAGGCTGGAACTGAATACCGGCGATGTTGAGCCAGCGCGTGGCGCCACGGCTGCCGCTGCCCACCAAGAACACCAGAAGCAGTAGCCCTATCATGCCGATAAGGAAGATCCTGAGCACATCCTCCCCAAACCAGCTGTCCGGCAAAACGCGCACGATGGCAATCAGCGCCAGAACACCGACCACGGCAAACGCGGCCTGTCGACCCAGAAAAAACGTCGCCGAGCCATTCTCGTGCAGCGCCTCGACCGAAGACGCCGAGTACACCATCAGCAGGCCAAAGCATACCAAGGTAAACAAGCAGGCCATGAATATCAAACGGGGGCGCATGATACGGGCGGGAACGCCGGCAATATAGCGTTCGCTAAACGACTGCCCACCGTGGCTGGAACGCGGTGTGGTGCGACGTGAGGAAGCACGGTCCGAGTCGGGCCTCCTCATACCTTGTCGGGGGCTCTCCTCTCTCACCGCAACCCCTATTCCATTTGTGATTTCGCTGTAGCGGCAAGCTGAGCCACGTAGTCCTTAAACACGCGGCCGCGCTCCTCATAGCCCGAGAACTCATCGAACGAAGAGCAGGCAGGAGAAAGTAAGATCACATCGCCACGGCTCGAAAGCGAACGGGCAACGTCCACGGCGTCGCGCAGGTCATCCGCCTGGGCGATATCCACATCGCCATCGACATCAGCCTCGTCCATAGCGGCGGTGAAGCGCTCGCGCGCATCGCCAAAGCAGACGACCGAGCGCACGTTGTCCATAACGACGCGCGCGAAATCCGTGAGCGGCGTGCCCTTATCGTGGCCGCCGAGCAGCAAGATCACGTCGTCATCGGGAAATGCCGTCAGTGCCTTCTCGACCGCATCGGTGTTGGTCGCCTTGGAATCGTTGACGTAGCGCACGCCGTCAATCTCGCCACACGGCTCCACGCGGTGCTCGAGCGGCTGGAACGAGGCAAGACCGCGGCAGACACCATCGACATCGGCACCGACCGCCAAGGCAGCCGTGGCAGCGCACAGGGCATTGATATCATTGTGATGGCCCGAGATCTTGAGCGCGGATGTAGCGATGAGCGGGGTCTCGACACCCTTCAGACGCACGATCATCTTGCCATCGCGCACAAAGGCGGCATCCTCGCCCTCAGGCTCGTCAAAGGCAACCTTGCAGATGCGACGACCCGGCGTGTAGATGTACTCATCGAACTCGTGAATGCCGGCGTCTTCGACGTCGACAACCACCAGATCGTCATCGACCATATTGTCAAACAGTTTGATCTTGGCAAGCGCATAGTTCTTATGGCTCTTATGCCAGCCCAAGTGGTCGGGAGTGATGTTGAGCAGCACCGCCACGCGGGGGTGGAGCTCGGTTGTCGTAGCAATCTGATAGCTCGAGAGCTCAGCCACAAACCACTCGTTGTGGGCTCGGCCGTCAATCTCGTTGACCGGCGGCTCGCCGATGTTGCCGACAGCAACGCTGGCCTCGCCGGCAGCCTTAAGCAGATAATCAGTCAGCGACGTGGTGGTCGTCTTGCCGTTGGTGCCCGTGATGGCAATCCAGTTATCGGGCGACAGGCGATAGGCAAACTCGGGCTCACCCATAATCTGGGCGGCATGCTCGCGCCCGGCCTTAAAGAAGCCCGAGAACTCCGAGATGCCCGGGCACGTCACGCATACGTCATAGGCGCCCTCGACCTGTTCGGTCCCATAGACAAACGACGCACCAGCAGCCTCGAGCGCACGCGTGGCGTCATTGGGCTCAGAGGTGCCACCGCCATACACGGTAACGGCACTTACGCGCTCGGGATGTGCCAGCGCCCAGCGGGCGACATCGAGACCGGATTTGCCCTGACCCAAAACGAGCAGGCTAAAGACATCAGCAAGAGGCATGAAAGACCACTATCCCAACTGGAAGAACAGGGCGAGGCCAACGGCGCCAAAGGCCGCGGCGATAATCCAAAAACGGATAACGACCTTGGTCTCGGCCCAGCCCTTCTTTTCGAAATGATGATGGATGGGCGCCATAAGGAAGACGCGCTTGTGCGTAAAGTGGAAATAGACGACCTGGATCATAACCGACAGGGTCTCGACGATAAACAAACCGCCGATGATGAGGGAAACGACTTCGGTGTTGGTAATGATGGAGGTGCAGGCAAAAGCGGCACCCAGGGCAAGCGAGCCGGTATCGCCCATAAAGATGCTCGCCGGGTAGCAGTTGAACCACAAAAAGCCCAGGCAGGCACCGGCGCACGCCGTGCAGAAGATGGACAGGTTCACGTCACCGTGCAAAAACGCCATGGCGGCCATGGCGAGCATGGCGATCATGGAAGTGCCGCCGGCAAGGCCGTCCAGACCATCGGTCAGGTTCACGGCATTGGAAAGACCAGCGATCATCAGCCAGCAAAATACAATGTAGAGCCACGGGAACGAAAGGCCGCAGATGGTGGTCGAAAGAACACCGAGGTCAATCGTCAGGCCGCCGGGAAAACGAATCTCGGGGGCGACGCCGCACCAATTGACGGCGAGCACGGTAAAAGTGACGCAGATGATGGTCAGACCGATCATCTTGGCGTGAGGCGTCAGGCCGAGTGAGCGACCATGCGTGACGGAGGTCAGGTCGTCGATGAGACCCAGAACGCCGGTGGCCAGTGTGGCAAGCAGCACGAGCACGAGCTCGGTGGTGAGCTTGCCCATCAGCAGGCAGGTCAGCGAGATCGCGACAAGGATGATAACGCCGCCCATGGTCGGCGTACCTTGTTTAATCAAATGACGCTTGGGGCCGTCTGCTCGGACCTGTTGGCCGATGCCCTCGACCTTCAGCAGCTTAATCCACCACGGCATAAGCAGCAACGCAATGGCGGCAGCGATGCCAAGTCCCAAAAAGGCCTGATACGTAGGATACGAGGGATTGCCGAACATGGGCTAGCACACACCTTCCACAAAGCGGTCGAGCTCAACAAAACGGGAACCCTTGACCAGTACAACATCATGATTTTCAAGCGCGCCGCCCATGCGGTCGAGCACCTGCTGATAATCGGAGAACACCTGGATGCGGTCCTCATCCATACCCATCATACGTGCGGCATCGGCCATGAGCTGAGCCAGCTCGCCGCCGACGCACGCGAGCATGTCGAGCTTCTTGGCGGCGGCATAGGCGCCCACGAGTTCATGCATGCGGGGAGCCTCGTCGCCCATCTCGCCCATCTCGCCCAGGATCGCCATGCGCGAACCGTCACAGATGAGCGAGCACAGCAAATCGAGGCCGGCAGCCATGGACTCGGCACTGGCGTTATAGGAGTCGTCGATGATGCGCGCTCCGCTCTTGGCGCGCTTGATCTCCTGACGGTGACCGGTGATCGTAAGGCCCCTAAAGGCGGCATCGATCTGCTCGGATGTCACGCCCAGACGATAGCCGACCGCGGCGGCCTTGACGGCATTGGGCACGGACTGCACGCCGGGAATGGCCAGCATGGTATCGACCGTGTCGCCCTGACCAAAGTCGAGCGTAAAGACCGGATGGCCCTCGTCGTCGACGCGAATGTCGCGTGCGCGGACCTCGTCGTCGTCCGAGACACCGGCCAGCATCACGTCAATACCCGCAGGCTGGGCGAACGTATCGCGAATGAACGGCGTAAAGTCGTCCTCGCCGCCCAACACCAGCAACGGCGAGAAGTCGCCGGCGGCGCACATGCCCTGGACAATCTCGGACTTGGCGCGGGCGATGTTCTCGCGGCTGCCCAGAATACCGATGTGGGAGGTTCCGATCTTGCTCACGATGGCAAGATTGGGGTTGGCAGACTGGGACAGGCGCTCAATCTCATGAAAATGGTTCATGCCCATCTCGAGCACCAGAACCTCGGTATCGGCCGGAGCGGAAAGCACCGTGAGCGGCATGCCGATCAGGTTGTTGAAATTGCCCTTCGTGGCCCAGACGCGATAACGCTTGGCGAGCACGGCGGCGAGCACGTCCTTGGTCGTCGTCTTGCCAATCGAACCGGTAATGCCGACGACCAGGCAGCCAAGCTCCAAGCGATATACATGCGCCAGACGCAGCAAGAACTCCTCGGGGTCGTCGGTCAGCAAGATGGCGCATCCCTTGTCCTGCGCCAGCGAAACCAGCTCGGCATCGGGCTCGCGCGTCATCACGACGGCACCGGCACCCGACTCGATAGCACGGGAGGCAAAATCGTTGCCGTCGACCTTTTCGCCGGGGAAGGCGACAAAGATCGTCCCCTCCTCGACCTGACGCGAGTCGATAACGCACCCGCGGCATACCCGATCGACTTCTTCCGTCACGGTTCGGGCCCCCGTTGAGGCCGCGAGGTTGTTGACGGCGATCTCTATCATTGCAGCTCCCCTGTAAACCTAATAATGCTATCGGCGTATTGTATCCCAGTGCCATGCGCGCGTGGTGCAGGGCATGTGAACACCCTTCAGATCAAACGGCAGACCACGCTCAAGATTGTAACCCCCTACTTCGTGCGCGGAATACCCAGCACGTCGAGCGCGTTGGCCATAATGGACTGGAATGGCACCGCGGCGGCATCCGAGCCGCTCGGCGTTCCATCGAGTGTGATATAGCACAGCACCTTGGGCGATTGTGCCGGCGCAAAGCCCATAAAGGACGACATGTAGTTCTCCTTGAGGTAACCGCCGTTCTCGTCAGCACGCTCGGCCGTACCGGTCTTGCCCGCCACGTCATAGCCATCGACCGCACCGCCAACGCCCGTGCCTTCGGACACGACCGTCTGCATGCACGATGTCACCTGGGCGGCAGCGTCCTCCGAAATCGCACGCTCGCCTTCGCCCCAGTCCTTCTCATCGCCCTTGCTGGACTTATAGAAGTGCGGAGTCATCATCACGCCGCCGTTCGCGATGCCGCCCACGGCACGTGCGACCTCAATCGGCGAGACGGACAGCGCCTGGCCAAAGCTCATCGAGCCCAGCGTGGCGCCGTCGTACTGGTCGCGCTCCTTGACGATGCCCAGACTCTCACCCGGAAAATCGACACCGGAGCTATGGCCGATACCCCACTTGTCCACATAGGTGGCAAAATCATCGGCACCGATCTTGCGTCCCACCAGGACAAAGCCCACATTGGACGAACGGCGCATCATCTCGCGCACGTCCATGGTCATGGTGTAGTCGCGCTTATCGGCGTCGGTAACGGTGTCGTCGCCAACCTTAATGCTCGCCGGCACCTCAAACGACGTGCTCGAACGCACGGCGCCCAAGTCGAAGCCGGCACCGGCCACGAGCGTCTTAAAGACCGAGCCGGGCTCGTAGGCATCGGTAACCAGGCGCAAGTTCATGTCCTCGGTCTTGGCGTTTTCCAGATCGGTCTGGTCATATGTCGGATACGAGCATGCCGCCAGAATCTCGCCCGTCGTGGGATCGGTGACCAGGGCCGAGCCGTTCTTGGCCTTGGTCTTTTCGACCGCCTCGGCCAGGGCGTCCTCGGCGGCGCGCTGGATATTGACATCGAGCGTCGTCACGATGTCCACGCCGTCCACCGCGGCAACCTTTTTATAGGCGCCGCCTGCGATATAGCTACCGTCCCTCGCCCGCTCGCGCACCAGCGAACCGTTGGTTCCGGTCAAAAGCTTGTTGTACTGTTTTTCGAGGCCCGTCAGACCGTCGTTGTCCACGTTTACCACGCCAAGCACCTGCGATGCCAGGTTGCCGTAGGGGTACACGCGCTTCATGGCCTGCTCAAAGAGCACGCCTGGCAGGTTCTTCTTCTCCAGCGCCGCGACATCGTCCTCGTCCACCTGGCGTTTGATATACACCCAGGTGCCATCCGACTCAACGAGCTCGCGACAGGTCTTTTTATCGATTCCCGTAGCTTTGACCAGCGCCGATACCGTCTTGTCAACGTCCTCGATAAGCTGAGGATTCACGGCGATGTTGCGGCATTCGACCGACGACGTCAGCACGTTGCCGTTACGGTCGTAGATGGTACCGCGCTTGGCATATAGCGTCTGCGCAAGCAAGCGACGTGCATCGGCGCGGTCGCGTAACTTTTCGGCTTCCACAATTTGATAGTCGGCAAGGCGAAGGACGCCCAAACCCAAGCCAAACCCGATGAAGCCCATGACGGCTTTGCGACGGGGCAGCGGCGTGCCCGTGAGCCATTCGGTCGACGAGCTCTTGCGCGGTCTGGTGTTATGCATCTGAGGACCACTCGAGCCACGGAGACGCGACGCGGGGTCGTTGCCATAGGACGGCCTCGCGTTGTAAGATGGCCGACCCGTTCCTTGATAACCAGAACGTCCCCGCGATGAGGGACGTCCAGAACCGCGACCCCCGTCGGAACCGCGGCGATAGTCATTTGTCATACTCAGCTACCGTCTTGTTACTGAGCGGTCGCGGTCGAGCTAGCGCCCGCGGCTGCATCCTGCGAAAAATCAAGTGTAACGCTCTCGCTGGGCTCCACCATGCCATAAGCGCCCGCAAGGTCGCGAATGCGCGTGTCGGCACCATAGACCGAATGCATGACCTCCAGGTCGGAGCTCTCGTCGGTCGCCTTCTCGAGCGTGTTGGTAAGCGCGGCGTTGCTGTTGAGCACCTGGGCCGTAACGCCGGCGAGCGCCACACGGGCGACACCGATCGTCATGAAGATGGCCGCAATGATGCAAAACGTTTTAAGAACGCTCATGAAAACCGGGCTTACCGCCTGGTTTGCCTGACGGCCCGCGCCCGTGTAGACATCAAAGCGCGGCGTGCGCTGCTCGCGGGGAGCAACGGGGGCCTGCGGTGCCTCACGATAGGCGGGCATGGCGTTCATATCATAGGCGAGTGCTGCGTTTGAGGTGTTGTAGCCCATGATATGCCGCCTCCCATCCCGAGTACGTTGGTAGTGTGTTTAAGCTTCGTTTGTGGTACGAGCGGGAGGTCCAATATCGCGCAGTCGCGTCTACAGACGCTGCGCCACGCGGATCTTGGCTGATCTCGCCCGAGGGTTGCGCGCAACCTCATCGGGTTGGGCAACCAGGGGTTTGCGGGTGATGACCTTGAGTATCGGCACGTTGCCGCACACGCACACCGGAATCTCCGGCGGACACGTGCACCCCTGGCTCATCTCCTTAAAGTGGTTCTTTACGATACGGTCCTCGAGCGAGTGATACGAGATGACGCAGATGCGTCCGCCCGGGTTGAGCCACCTGGTGGCGGCGTCAAGCCCTCGCTCGAGCACATCGAGCTCGTGATTGACCTCGATGCGAATGGCCTGGAAACTTTTCTTGGCCGGGTGTCCACCATGCCGACGAGCGGCAGCCGGGATACCCGCCTTGATGATCTCGACAAATTGGCCGGTGGTTTCGATCGGTTCTTGCTCGCGGCGGCGCACGATCTCGCGCGCGATCTGCGAGGCGAACTTCTCTTCGCCGTAGACGCGTAGAATCCGGGCGAGGTCGTGTTCGTTATAGGTGTTGATGACCTCAGCTGCGTTTAAGGTGTTATTACCCGGATCCATCCGCATGTCCAATGGGGCGTCCTCGTTATACGAAAAGCCCCTGCCAGGGATATCGAGTTGCGGCGACGAAACGCCCAAATCGAACAGGAAGCCATCGACCCCGGGCACCTCGGCCGAGCAAAGCAGCTCGTCCAAGTCGCCGAAGTTGCCCTTCAGCAGCTGGTGCGGAACGCCGGGAACCTCGCGGTCCAGACGGGCGCCAGCGGCCTCGAGGGCCATGTCGTCCTGATCGACGCCGAGCAAAAGGCCCGTCTCCCCCACCTGCGCGGCCATCTTTACCGAATGACCGGCACCGCCAAGGGTGCAATCGCAGACAACGGAGCCGCTCTTTAGCCGCAGCGACTCAAGCACTTCGCCGAGCATGACAGGTTCATGCCGATATTCTTGTGTCAAGATCCCACGCTCCATCCGTTACCCGTGCCTTGCCCTTACGAGAAGAAGAGGTCCAGCAGGGCCTCATCGTCATCGTCCTCATCGGCCGCGGCGCGATCCCAAACCTCAAGGTGGTCGTAGTTGCCCACAACCGTGACCTCGCGGTCGAGGTTCGCCTGCTTGCGGAGAGACTCGGAAAGACCGATACGACCGGCGCTGTCCACGTCCATCGACGTGGTGCGCTTGTTGATCGCCCTCATGAGCTTCTGGTCATTAATGTCACGCGGGTTAAAACCCTCGTGGCCCTCACGACCCGCGAAGAGTCCTTCGACCCACTTATCGAAGGCCTCGGCAGAGAACACGTACAGAGCATCGACATCCAGGGCTTTAAACACGCGAACGTGCTCTCCAAGCTCCTCGCGAAGGGGTGCAGGCAGGGATAGACGACCTTTTGCATCGAGATTGCGCTCGTATGCACCAGTCATTCCCATGTGCGCCCTCCCCTCGGTTACTCAGATGGCACGTACGCGGGGAACCACCCCGCCTGTCGACGTCATCAATAATATGGGGAACCGCCCCATTTTTCAACACCTTTCCCCACCC
>DBFOLV010000025.1:0-28759 GCA_048430825.1 Collinsella sp. | reverse complement strand
AATTTGTAAGTAATTTTCACCTTTTTTTGGATTTCTCGGTATAAAACGCCACTGACCTCGGACTTTACCCCACGACAGTTTTTGCATGAGAGATGCCCCTGAGAGCCGCGGGAGCCGGGCGGCGCATATGAACTTTCCTGCTCTACAGTCCTGCGCAAGACGGAAAGCACATTAAGTGCTTTCCTTTGCGTGCGGAACTCGCGATAAAGTTCATATGCGCCGCCCGGCTCCCGCGGCTCTCAGGGGCATCTCTCATGCAAAAACTGTCGTGGGGTAAAGTCCGAGGTCAGTGGCGTTTTATACCGAGAAATCCAAAAAAAGTTGAAAATTCATTACAAATTTGCGTTGACTTTAGGTAACTAAAGTTTCATACTCCTTTTCAACCACTGGGGGATGTGAACACGCACGGATCGTTCGCATCATGATTGAAGAGGATTTCTTAGACATGTTCACGCATCAGCTAAACATTATCAGCGTAGTAATTATCTGATGCGGGTTAGCACATACAGCTAGCCCGTACGATAACGGGCGGCTGATGAAGATGAGGGCCGTCGAGCGCAACCGACGGCCCTCATTTTTTATGTCTAGGAAGTTCTTTTTAGAGGAGGAAATGTAATGAACGGAGTTTTGCTCATGGTTGTGGCCGCGGCGGTGCTCGCCTGCGGCTATCTGGGCTATGGCCGATGGCTGGCCAACAAGTGGGGCGTTGACAAAGAGGCCCTCACGCCGGCCAAGCGCATGAAGGACGGCAAGAGCTTCTCGCCCGTCTCCGCCTTCACCGCGTTCTCGCACCAGTTCAGCTCGATCTGCGGTGCTGGCCCTGTCACGGGTACGATCGTCGCCATGGCCTTTGGCTGGCTGCCTGTCGTGCTCTGGGTCCTCGTCGGCGGCATCTTCTTTGGTGCCGTCCACGACTTTGGTGCCCTGTACGCTTCGATGAAGAACAACGGCAAGTCGCTCGCTCAGCTCATCGAGAAGTACATCGGCAAGACCGGCCGTCGCCTGTTCCTGCTGTTCTGCTGGCTGTTCTGCATCATCGTCATCGCCGCCTTTACCGACATGGTCTGCAAGACGTTCATGTTCACCCCGGCCGTTGACGCTTCTGGTGCTGCTACCGGTGCCATCGACTTCACCAAGTCCTATGCCGCCGGCTGCGCTGGTACCATCTCCATCCTGTTCACCTTCGTCGCTATCGCCTTTGGTTGGGCCCAGAAGAAGTTCAACCTTACCGGTGCTGCCGAGTTCGTCACCGGCGTTATCCTCATGGTTCTCATGTTCGCCGTCGGTATGCAGTTCCCGGTCTACTTGGATAAGTTCCAGTGGTTCGCCGTCGTCATGGTCTACCTGGTCTTCGCTGGCGCTATGCCCATCCAGATGCTCAAGACCCCGCGTGACTACCTCACTTCCATCATGATGATCGTCATGATCGTCTGCGCTGTCCTTGGCATCGTCGTCCTGGGCGTCAACGGTCAGGCCACTATCACCGCTCCGGTCTTCACCGGCTTCTCCACTGCCTCCGGCATGATGTTCCCGGTCCTGTTCGTCTCCGTCGCTTGCGGTGCTCTCTCCGGTTTCCACAGCCTCGTTTCTTCCGGCACCTCTTCTAAGCAGGTCGAGAAGGAGCAGGACGCCGTCAAGGTCGGTTACGGCGCCATGATCGTCGAGTCCTTCGTCGGCATCCTTGCCATCATCGTCGCCGGCATCATGTTCTCCGATATGAACACCGCCGGTACCGGCGCCCTCAACGCCGGTGTCGCTTCCACCCCGTTCCAGATCTTCGCCGCTGGCATCTCCCGCGGTATGCAGGCCTTCGGTGTTGACGGCACGCTCGCTACCGTCTTCATGACCATGAACGTCTCCGCTCTGGCCCTGACCTCGCTCGACGCCGTCGCCCGCATCGCCCGCACCTCGTTCTCCGAGTTCTTTGCCCAGACCAACGACGCCCTGGCCATCGAGTCCAAGGCCGGCTACATGAAGGTCCTCGGCAACCCCTGGTTCGCCACGGTCGTTACCCTGCTTCCCGGTCTCGCCCTCGCTTTTGGTGGCTATGCCAACATCTGGCCGCTCTTTGGTGCTTCCAACCAGCTGCTCGGCGGCATGACCATGATCACCCTCGCCGTGTTCTGCAAGTGCACCGGCCGCAAGGGTTGGATGCTCTACGTGCCCGTCGTCTTCCTGCTCTGCTGCACCTTCACCTCGCTGGTCCAGAGCGCCATGGGCTGCATGGCCGCTGTCCAGGCTTACGGCTTCTTCGGCACCATCCCGGCTACCGCCACCACGGCCGCCGTCTCCGTCGCCGCCACCAAGGGCCTGCAGCTCGTCTTTGCCGTCCTGCTGATGGTCCTGGGCCTCATCGTCGCCGTCAACTGCCTCAAGGAGTTCTTCGGCAAGGAGGCTGGCTCCATGCCTGACGAGGAGCCCGAGTGGTCCGAGATGGGCAAGGCCGAGTATGGCCGCGCTGCTGCTGCCGAGGCTCCTGTCGACGCCGAGGCCGCCAAGGCTTAGTCGACCTGACGAGTTGAACGTCACATCTATATGACTCGGAAAGACCGGGTCCGCGACTTCGCGGGCTCGGTCTTTTTTCATGCAAAAGCGGGTGACGCTCGAGTGTTCTCGCAGATGTTTTGCGTGGATAAGGGCGCGCGTTGTACCATATAGACGTATATGTGTACATATGAAAGGGGCCCCGTGGCCAAGACGGTATATTCCGATAATCAAAACAATGTCAATGCTTTGGCTGAGCGCCTGAGCAGCCAGACGTCGCTTTCTGCTGAGCGTGCCAAGCTGGTTGCCTACGACCTGCTTTGCCGCAAGGCGCTCAAGATTAAGTCGAGTGCGCTGGCGCAGATTTTCCGCTCCGTCGATAAGGAGTGCGACACCAAGGCGATGCGCGATGAGCTTATCGCGGCAAAGATCGTGACCAAGATCGAGGGTAGCGGCATTAACGGGCGCCCGGCGTTCTATACCATCAATGCCGAGATCCGCGATGTCCAGGAGCAGCCTGCCGAGTCCGTCGAAGATTTTGTCGTCGAGGATTCCGCTGACGTGCCTGCTGTGGAAGAAGCTGCTCCGCGTGAGCATGTCGATACCGATGAGTTGCTCGATGAGAACGTCGTGCGTGCCTTTACGGCCAAGGCAGGACGCGGCGGTTTTGGCGGGGGTGGCAAGCGCGATGCGCAGCGCCGCGCCCAGCAGGAGCGCTTCCGTCGCGCCGTTGCTCGAAAGGGTGAGACGGATGCTGAGGCTGTTGAGACCGAGGTTGCTGCCGAGTCGCAGAAGCCCGCGAGGGAGCAAAAGCCCGTGGAGGCCCAAGAGCCCAAGCGTCGTCGCGGTGCTCACTTTAAGACTGCACAGCAGGATGCCGCGCGTGAGGTTGAAGGGTCTTCTGAGGTTGCAGACGATGTTGAGGAGTCTGCCAAGAAGGCTCCGGGTTCGTGTCGTCCCGGCCGCGGTTTTGCGGGACGTGCGTATCCCGTAAAGCGTCAGGAGAAGGGCGAGTCGGTTTCGACCACCCAGGACGAGAAGGCCGTTGAGCCGGTGGCTCGCGAGCAAAAGCCTGTTGAGCCGCGGCTTGAGGTTGATGCCGAGGCCAAGGGCCAGCAGCCTACTGATGAGCAGGCGGAGCAGGGCGCGTCGAGCAAGCCTCGCCGCCGTCGCCATCGTGGGGGCCGCAGTTCCCATGCCGAGACTGCAACCGAGAAGACCACGCCGCAGAACGAGGATGCGAAGGTCGAGGTTTCTTCGGGGCAGCCTAAGCGCCAGCGGGCGAAGGAGAGTAAGTCCGATCGTCCGCAGAAGCAGGCGTCTATGCCGAAGCGCGAGCGCAATTCCCAAGGCGATTCTAAGCGCAAGTCTCAGAAGAAGCCGGAGTCTGCCGCAGCAGATACTGCTGCCCAGCAGCCCAAGTCGGCCGTTCACGGCGAGGTTTCGGCGTTTGCCCTTGCCCGCGTTTTAGGCAGGCAGCTGCTCAAAGTTGTCCCTACGCCCACGGCGCTCTCTAAGATCAAGGAGCAGCAGACGCAGATCGTAAAGGTCGAGGGCAAGGACGGCAAAAAGGCTCCGCAGCGTACTCAGCACAACGAGATGTCCAACCGCAAGATTGCCGAGGAAATCGCAATCATCCAGGCTTGGATCGAGCAGAACCGAGGTGCCGATACGCCGGTTGCCTCGCGCCGCCAGCGTGCCTACCAGATCTTTAATGACGAGAAGGCTTTTGACGGCAAGCACGGTGAGCGCCTGATCAGGCGTATGACCGAAAAGGGCATCAGCATGCAGGCGATCAAGGTCGCCCCCAATCGTCCCGTGCACTTTACGGGCTTCTTTACGCTGGGCGCCGACAAGCCGTTCATTATGGTCGAGAACCTGGACACCTACGACGAGATCGTCAAGCTGCTGCGTGGCCGCAAGCACGCCAAGCTCTTTGGCATCAAAGTGGGCGGCGTGATTTTTGGCGGCGGTTGCAAGGCGAGCGTCTCGCATGCCCTGGACGATTATCTGGCCGAGATTGGCTATCGCTTTAACTACGTCTACTACGTGGGCGACATCGACCGCGAGGGTGCGCGCATCGTCGAGCAGGCTCGCAATGCCAATGTGGTTGAGATTCGCCTACATGCCGGCATGTACCGCGCCATGCTCGCCGAGCATAAGCGCCGCGTGAAGGCCGGCGGCGAGTGCGAACCCGCGGCGGCCAACCAGGGTGTGCCACAGAACTTGGCAGCGACGATCAAAGATCTGCCCATGGTCACGCGCGTGCAGTTCCGCAACGTGCTGCGCGAGGGCGGGCGCATTCCGCAGGAGATTCTTATGACGGCCGACTATCGGGATGGCGACTCGGGAAGCTTCGACCGCATGCTCAACAACTAGGGCGTTCGGCCCCGGGAGGGCGGGGACACCGGCTTAGGTTTCCTGCTCTACAGTCCTGCTCACGACGGAGGCCACATTAAGTGGCCTCCTGTTCGTGCGGAACTCGCGATAAACCTAAGCCGGTGTCCCCGCCCTCCCGGGGCCTGTGGTTACCTGGTTGTTGCATGCGGCTCGCTTTTCGGAACTGGGCTGATATTTCAAGATGTAAGACGCTCTTGGTCCTTATGGGCTTGGGGCGCCTTCGCGTTTCCTCAGCTCCGTACCCTTGCGGGTTCGAATCCCTCCGCTTGCCCACAAGAAAGCGCCCTGGGCCGTTATGGGCTCAGGGCGCTCAATTTTAATGGCTGGGACGGAGGGATTCGAACCCCCAACAGCCGGCACCAAAAACCGGAGTTCTACCGTTGAACTACGTCCCAATGTGTGGTGTTGCCCAAAAGCAACTCGTTTAGTTTACCTAATCTGCGAGGGCATCGCAAACGCCATCGAGCAGGCGTACGGCGAGTGTCTGCGCGTCGCTGGCCGTGAAGGTGCCGTTGTAGCGCGTCATGCCCGTGAGTTCAATGCGAATGCGTGCCGGCTTCTGCTGCGCGGCGACATTGGCAGTGCGGATGCGCTGGGCCAGGTTATGGCACTCGGCGAGGGCGATCGTGGCGCGCGGCGCTGCATCTGCGGGCAGCTCATCGCTTGCGATCTCGAGCACCAGGTCTACGTCGGTTGGGACCTCGGAGTCGCAGAGCATCATGCCGCTGTTGTCGGTCGTTGCCGTGGCGATATTCCACATGCGCGACGCAACGCTGCGCGCGATGGGGTCCTCGCCGATAACGGCAATCTGGAAGCGCTCGAGCACGTTGGCGGCGCGAGCAAAACCGATACGGGACTCGGCTTCGGTGACCGAGGGCTTGCCCTCCCACACATGGTGCAGGCGGTTGATGTAGGCGTAGGTGTCCTGGAAGGCCATGCCGTCGGCAAACAGGCCGACATTTTCCTGGAACTGCTGCAGGGCGGCCTCGGTATGCGGGCCAAAGTAGCCGTCGTCTTCGCCACAGGCAAAGCCCAAAACGTTGAGAGCGCGCTGCAGGGCCTGCACATCGGCGCCATGGAAATTGGGCATGCGCAGATAGAGGGTGCGGTCGCCCAGCTTATACGAAGCGTCTACAAGGGCGCTCCAACAGGGGATATCGACGGCATGACCGGCAGCAAGGCCGCTGTCGAGCCTGAAGGTGCTGACGGCCTGCTCAGTGGTGGCTCCAAAGTACTTGTCGGTGACTTCGGCGGCATCAATCGTGTAGCCGAGCTGCAGGAGACGAGACTGCACGTCCTCGACGGCTGCTCCTTGCATGCCCGTTGTAATAGGTTCCATGAACGAACCCCTTTCGGCGTACCATTCGTACTATTTGAGCGTCTGTCGGATAGACAACGCAAAGGGATGCATAAACATGCACTCAACAGTGTAGCAAGTTGTGCCTAAATACGCTGCTGACAGGTTTTATAACCCCCGTTAGTTAAGGCGCTCCACAAAGAAATCTGCCATGGAGAGGAACAGCTCGCGTGCGTGCGGATCAAGCTCAACGTTCTCGATGGCCGCTTTGGCCTTAGCGGTCAGGTCGAGCGCGTAAGTGTGGGCGTAATCGATAGAGCCGGTCTCCTGGAAGATCTCCACGGCGCGTGCGAGCTGCGCGGGATCATCGGTGCCCGAGGAAAGAATCGCCTCGATCTCGTCGTGGTGGCGCTCATCAGAGAGGGCGTGTACGGCGACAAGCGTGCGCTTGCCCTCGGTGATGTCGGTGCGGAAGTCCTTGTTGGCGGCTTCCTTAGTGCCGACAAGGTTGAGCAGGTCGTCCTGAATCTGAAAGGCGAGGCCCGTGTGCAGGCCAAAGGCGCGCAGCGCTTCGATTTGCTCATCGCTGCCGCCGCCGATAATGGCTCCGGCGGCAAGCGGCGTGGCTCCGCTGTAAAACGCGGTCTTGTGCGTCGCCATGTCCAGGTAGTCATCAACCGAGATATCAAAGCGCCCGTCACGGACCCAACCCAGGTCGAGTGCTTGACCCTCAATGGTGCGGACGATCATCTCGGTAAGCTCGTGGAGCACGCGCAGCTTCACGTCGGACTCCAGCGTAGGGTCGTCGAGAACCGTCTTGGTGACCATGGTGAGCGCCAGGTCGCCACAATTGATGGCAAGGCCCGTGCCCTCGGTAAGGTGCATACAGGGCTTGCCTCGACGAAGCTGTCCGTTGTCGGCGATGTCGTCGTGGATCAGCGCGCCCGACTGGAAATGCTCGATAGCTGCCGCGGCGCTGCGGGCGCTCTCAAAGCTGCCGCCCACTGCGGTTGCGGCGAGCATGCAGATAAGCGGGCGGTGGCGCTTGCCGGCGTTGGCCGTAAAAGCCGAGAGCGGCGCGTACAGGTAGCGCTCAATATCGGCAGAGGTCGCCTGTCCGTCAAAGAACGTGGCCAGATAGTCGTTAATCTGGTCAAAGTGCTGGGCTAAAAAGCTGGTAAACGGACTGGACACGGGTTCTCGCATTCTTTCTGAGGTTGCATTGGTGCAATATGCAGACAACATATTGCCACATCAGGGCGTTTGGCGCGGCAGTTTTGGCGATTTAGGACAACGGGCGTGCGTTTGATGGAGCGCGCCTAAATCAGCCTAAAATGCTCGAGCGCCGCAACGACACCGTCGTGATCGACGGTGTCGGTCACGTAATCGGCCTTATCCTTGAGATAGTCTGGTGCGTTGCCCATGGCGATACCGACATCGACGGCGTTCATCAGCGAGATGTCATTGCTGGCGTCGCCAATGCCGTATACGGTTCCGTGGTGGGGATCGAGGGCATCGAGTACAGACTGGATGCCCTCGCGCTTCGTGCATTCGCGGGGCGAGATTTCGGTTACCTCGAGTTCGAGCTCGTTAAAGCACAGCAGCGGCTCAAGTGCCTTATCTTGAGCGATGTGGTTGGCGAGCGATGTAGACATCAAGATCTTGTAGACACTGTAATGTTGCAGCTGCGTGACTGCGTCGCCCAGGGTGCGCGCGTATCCGGGGGCATCGGGGGCATCGGCACTCATGCGCACGACGCCGTTGAGGCCCTCAAAGCGGATGACCTCGCCCGATTGCTCAAGATAGGGGGCAAGATGCTGCAGCATGCTGGGTGTCATCGACAGATCGCGAATTGCGTGTCCGTCGATCTCGGCGTAACCGCCCGCAAGACAGACGATGCCGGTCCAGGGCAGCTCGAGCAGCTTTGGGTGGATGCAGCTCAGCGTGCGCCCTGTGCAGATAAACGCCATGTTGCCCTTGGCAACAAAATCACGGATGGCTTGCGAGACCGCTTCATTGGGATAGGGGGAGAGGTCTCGCTCATCCTCGGGGAGCTCTTGGGCGAGTTTGGGATCTTGCCAGGCGAGCGTACCGTCGATGTCGAAGAAGCAGATGTCGCCGTTCTTTTTTGCGATTCCAACGGTGGGGGAGGGTGGGATGGTGGGGACAAAGCCCGGCTCGAGCCCCATGATTCGATCAAAGTGCTCTTTGATACGGGGAACGGAAACGCCAATGATTACCTGAGCCGTTTTGCCGGTAACGATGAGGCCCTTGGCGCCCGCCGCGACGAAGGCTGCGTTGTCTGCGACAACGGAAGGGTCTGCGACCTCAACGCGCAGACGCGTGGCGCAATTGGTCGCTCCTACAATATTGCTAACGCCACCCAAGAGCGCGACGACTTGCTCAGCGAGCAAGTGATCTTGGGATGATTGGTTGTCGGTGTCGTTTTGGGCCGCGCCTTCTTTGGCAGGGCTCTTTCCCGTCAGACGTGCGAGCGCCGCATCGCCGGCGATATGATCTTCGCGGCCTGGGGTTTTTAGGTCGAAAGCCAGAATGAGGCCCCGGAAGACCAGAAAAAAGACAGCGCTAAACATCAGCCCGATACCGAGCGCCAAAAGGTAGGAGCCGGCATGCGTCCGCATGAGCGGGATAAAGTTGAAGGCAGCCATCTCCATAAAGCCACCCGAGAAGATGCCGACGACGCCAAAGAAGTTCATGGCCATGGCAAGGCAGGAGGATAGGACGGCGTAGAGCAAAAAGAGTCCGGGATAGGTGAACATAAAGAGAAACTCGAGCGGCTCGGTGATGCCGCAGACCACCGAGGCGACGATGGCGGGCCAAAGGATGGCCTTAAGGCCGGCGCGGCGTTCGGGTTTGGCGGTGAAATAGAATGCTGCCGCGATGGCGGGAAGGCCAAAGAGCTTGCTCCAGCCGGTGGCGGTGAAACCGGCCCAGGGCGCAAGTTCGTTGAGGGGGCGCGTGCTGTGCGACAGGATGGGAAGCAAGTTGGTCCACGTGGCGTAGATGCCGTCGTTAATGACCAAATTGTCGTAGTAGATGGGCATGTAGAGCAAATGGTGCAAGCCCATGGGCTCGAGCGCTCGCTCCAAAAACACAAAGACGCCCACGCCGAAGGGGCCGACGCCTACAAGTGCGTGGCGCAGCGTTTCGGTCACAGCGTATACGAAGGGAACGATGGCGGCCGAGATAGCGGCAAGGGCAAACACGGCAAAAAAGCTGATGAGGTAGACCAGCGAGGAGCCCGAGAACGTGCCAAGCCAATCGGGAACCTTGGCATCGTAGAAGCGGTCATGGATGGCGACGACGGTTGCCGATACCGCCAGCGGGCCGATAATGCCGGTATCGAGCGTCTTGATGCCGTCGATGACGGTGATACCGTTGGCGGGGGTCAAAGATGACGGGTACTTAAGTCCAAGGTTGTCTCCGCTCAGCTTAATGATTTCGCTCAAAAAGAAGCAATAGGCAAAATAGGCCACGAGTGCCTCGAAGCAGCAGCGTGCTGGTTGCTTTTGGGCAAGACCGATAGGCAACGCTACGGCAAAAAGGAGTGGGAGGCGTTTAAAGACCGTCCACGAGCCGCGCTGGATGATGGCCCAGAAAACGTACCAAGGGGTTCCGTATACGGCGAGATCGCCGACGATGTCCGCAGTCGTTGCGAGAGCGGAGACGCCGACCATGAGGCCTGATATAGAAAACAGCATGGCGGGCGCGAACATTGCCCCGCCAAAGCGTTGGATTTTTTGCAGCATGTTCTGCCTTCCGAATATCGAGGCGCGTTGCGCGTGGGGAAACGTTTAAACAATGGATTCATTGTAGAGGACCAGACGATTGTCGTACCGGCAGTTTTGAGCGAAACCGATTTGGGCATGACAGAAACCGTCAACGGTTAAATCCTGTCGCTTTACCGATATTCGGTTTAAACAACTTTAAGAAATGCTATCGTGCCTAGCCGGAAATGAATAATGTAGAGGTGAAACAATGCCACAAGCGATATACGAAGGAATCTACCGAGAAATACGCTCGCGCATCATTAATGGGACCTATGCGTTTCAGGAGATGCTGCCAACCGAAGCCGAGCTGACCGCAGAGTTCGGATGCACTCGCAATACCGTCCGTCGCGCCTTGGGTATGCTGGCCGACGGGATGTTTGTGCAGCCCATACACGGCAAGGGCGTGCGCGTTATTTGGCTTAAGGGCGAAACCGACATGTTGGGCGCACTCGAAGAGGTTGAGTCGTTTGGCGAGTTTGCAAAGCGCAACAATGCCGTTGCATCGACGGACGTTAAGTCTTTCGAACATCTGGTTTGCACCGAGCAACTCTCTCGTCACCTGGGCTTTAAGGTGGGCGAGGAGTTGATTCGCGTAGTGCGTGTCCGAAGCCTCAACGGCAACGCGCGCCAAGTGGACCATGGCTATTTTTTGGCGTCGATCGCCAAGGGCCTGACTCCCGAGATCGCGGCAGATTCTATTTACGGCTATCTGGAGCACAAGCGCGGTGTCAAAGTGATGGCGAGCCGTCGTACGGTGAGTGTCGAGCTCGCCAACGATGAGGACTGCAGCTATCTTGACCTCGGCAAATACAACTGCGTTGCCGTCATGGAGAGTCAGTCGTACACCTCGGATGGCATCTTGTTTGAGGTGACGCACACTCGCACACACCCCGAGATCTTCCATTACCGCGTCAATTCCAAGCGATAGCCGGCTAGCTCGCAGCCTGACGAGACTCATGGCCTCAAAGAGAAAACGCCCGGTCAAACCGACGGTACATCGGCTTGACCGGGCGTTTTCTCTGCATTCGATAACAAATAATTGTTTATACAAAACTTGTCAAGTATCAAGTTGAAATTACCGTTCACCGAAGTTTTTCTACCGCTCTAGTAATACTTGTTCAAACAACTAGCCAAATAGCGTATCGTTCAAATCAGCAAAAGGGGCAAAGTCCCCGAGCCAATCTCCGAAGGCGGCGGCAAAGGGTGCCGCCACGGTGTGAAAGGGTGGATTGTAATGAAGAACGAAATGAGCAGAAGGCAGTTCCTGGGCTTTGCTGGTTCCGCGGCTGCAGTTCTTGGTCTGGGCCTCGTGGGTTGCGGTGGTTCTGCCGGCTCCGGCTCCTCTGCTTCTGGTGACGCTGCCGAGGTCTACTTCCTCCAATTCAAGCCCGAGGTCGACAAGGAGTGGAAGGAGATCGCCAAGGCCTATAAGAAGGAGAAGGGCGTCGAGGTCAAGATCGTGACCGCCGCTTCCAACACCTACGAGGAGAAGCTTAAGTCCGAGATGTCCAAGAGCTCCGCTCCGACCCTGTTCCAGGTCAACGGCCCCACCGGTCTTAAGAACTGGAAGGATTACTGCGCCGACCTGTCCGATACCAAGCTCCGCGGTGAGCTCATTGACGACTCCCTGGCTCTGCAGTCCGATGGCAAGGATCTGGGTATCGACTGGGTCCAGGAGAGCTACGGCATCATCTACAACAAGCAGCTGCTCGAGAAGGCTGGCTACAAGGCCGAGGACATCAACTCCTTCGACAAGCTGAAGGCTTGTGCCGACGACATCCAGGCCCGCAAGGACGAGCTTGGCATTGAGGGTGCCTTCACTTCTGCTGGCATGGATGACTCCTCCAGCTGGCGCTACACCACCCACCTCGCCAACCTCCCGCTCTACTACGAGTTCGAGAAGGAGCACAACCAGGAGGACGACGAGATCAAGGGCGAGTATCTCGACAACTTCAAGCAGATTTTCGACCTGTACATCACCGACTCCACCTGCGATCCTTCGCAGCTTGCCTCCAAGACCGGCGACGACGCCACCAACGAGTTCGCAACCGGCAAGGCCGTCTTCTATCAGAACGGCTCCTGGGCCTACGCTGACCTCACCAAGGCCGGCATGACCGACGATCAGATTGGCATGATGCCCATCTACATCGGTGTCGACGGCGAGGAGAACCAGGGCCTGTGCTCCGGCGGCGAGAACTACTGGTGCGTCAGCTCCCAGGCTTCCGAGGATGCCCAGAAGGCCACCGAGGAGTTCATGTATTGGTGCGTCACTTCTGACACCGCCACCAGCATCATCGCTGACAAGATGGGTCTGACTGCCCCGTTCAAGAGCGCCAAGGAAACCACCAATGTCTTCTCGCAGCAGGCCGTCGCCATGGCCAAGGACGGCAAGAAGACCGTCGCTTGGGACTTCGTCTACATCCCCTCTGAGGAGTGGAAGAAGAACCTCAAGCAGGCTCTGATCGCCTATGCTGCCGACAACAGCAAGTGGGACGGCGTCAAGAACGCCTTCGTCGATGGCTGGAAGACCGAGAAGGCTGCTTCCGAGTAAGTAGTTGCTGCCCAAGCTATCTGATTAGCGACAGGGGGCGGGCAGACGTTGGTTTGCCCGCCCCCTGCATATTGAAAGGACCCTTCTATGGGCAAAGCACTCAAGCGCTGGTGGCCGCTCTTTATGCTGCCCACGTGCCTGGCGTTTATGATCGGGTTCGTGATCCCCTTTATCCAGGGCTTCTATCTCTCGTTCTGCCAGTTTATTACCATCAACAATACGCACTTTGTCGGTATCGAGAACTACGTGCGCGCACTGTCCGATCCGCAGTTTGCCACGTCGTTCTTCTTTACCGTGGCGTTTGCCTTCCTGTCGACGGTGCTCATCAACGTGATCGCCCTCGCCATTGCGCAGGCGCTCACCCGCAAAGCGCTCAAGGGCACCAATATCTTCCGTACGATCTTCTTTATGCCTAATCTGATCGGCGGCATCGTGCTGGGCTACATCTGGCAGATTCTGATCAACTGCCTACTCTCCAACGTGGGCGCCCAGCTCATTGCCCTTAACTCTGCTGCTGGCTTCTGGGGCCTTATCATCCTGACCCTGTGGCAGCAGGTCGGCTACATGATGATCATCTACATCGCTGGTCTGCAGTCCATTCCGTCCGACTACATCGAGGCCGCCAAGGTCGACGGTGCCACGGCATGGCAGACGTTTTGGAAGGTTAAGATCCCTAACCTGATGCCGACCATCACTATCTGCCTGTTCTTGTCCATCACCAACGGCTTTAAGCTGTTCGACCAGAACCTCGCCCTTACCGGCGGCGCCCCCGCGCACTCCACCGAGATGCTCGCCCTGAACATCTACAACACGTTCTATTCGCGTGCCGGTATCGCATGGCAGGGCATCGGTCAGGCCAAGGCGGTTATCTTCTGCATCCTGGTCGTAGCCATCTCCATGATTCAGCTTAAGGCCACGAGGTCCAAGGAGGTGCAGCAGTAATGAAACGCGATAAGGTTATCAACCGCGCGCTCTCGATTTTCTTTACGATTCTGTCGCTCGCGTGGATCTACCCCGTGTTCATGATTGCGCTCAATTCCTTTAAAAAGGCAACTGCAATCAGCACCACCACGGCATTCGATCTGCTCACGCCCGAGACGTTCAACGGCCTCGCAAACTACATGCATGCCCTTAACGAGCAGGGCTTTGCCTCGGCATTTATGTACTCGCTCATCATCACGGTCACGTCGGTCGTGCTGATTCTGGTGTGCTGCTCCATGTGTGCTTGGTACGTAGTGCGCGTCAACAGCAAGATCTCGAACTTCTTCTATTACCTGTTCGTCTTCTCGATGGTCGTGCCCTTCCAGATGCTCATGTTCACGCTGTCCAATTTGGCGGACCGCATCGGCTTCAACACGCCGTTCAACATCTGCTTTATCTACCTCGGCTTTGGCGCGGGCCTGGCGGTCTTTATGTTCGCCGGCTTTGTAAAGAACATTCCGCTCGAGATCGAAGAGGCGGCCATGATCGACGGCTGCAACCCGGTCCAGGTGTTCTTTAAGATCGTCCTTCCCATCATGAAGCCCACCTATCTTTCGGTCGGCATCCTCGAGACCATGTGGGTCTGGAACGACTATCTGCTGCCCTACCTTACGCTCGACTCCACCAAGTACAAGACCATTCCTATCTTGATCCAGTACTTCCGCGGCGGCTACGGCCACGTCGAGCTCGGCCCCATGATGGCCTGCATCATGATGGTCGTTATCCCTATCGTTATCATGTACATCCTCTGTCAGAAGTACATCATCGACGGCGTGGTGGCAGGTGCCGTCAAGGGCTGATGCCGTAACTGTTTTGCAAGTTTCTGCGGCGCCCTCAACATGGCGCCGCATATCGAAAGGTAAAGACATGGCCGAGATCGTTCTCAAGCATGTTCAGAAGGTGTATCCCAACACCGAGTCCAAAAAGAAGGGCTTCTTTGGCAAAAAGAAGAAGACCGAGGAGAAGAAGCACAACCTCAAGGTTACCGAGGACGGTGTGCTCGCTGTAGAGGACTTCAACCTCACCGTTCACGACCAGGAGTTCGTTGTCCTCGTTGGCCCCTCTGGCTGCGGTAAGTCCACGACGATGCGCATGGTCGCCGGCCTGGAGGACATTACCTCGGGCGATGTGCTCATCGACGGCAAGCGTGTCAACGACGTGGCGCCCAAGGACCGCGACATCGCCATGGTGTTCCAGAGCTATGCTCTGTACCCCAATATGACGGTGTACGAGAACATGGCATTTACGCTCGAGCTCAAGAAGGTTCCCAAGGACGAGATCGACCGCAAGGTTCGTTCTGCTGCCGAGATTCTGGGCATTACCGAGTACCTCGACCGTAAGCCCAAGGCGCTCTCCGGCGGCCAGCGCCAGCGTGTCGCTATCGGCCGCGCCATCGTGCGTGACCCCAAGGTCTTCCTGATGGACGAGCCGCTGTCCAACCTGGACGCCAAGCTTCGTAACCAGATGCGTGCCGAGCTCATTAAGCTGCGCCACGAGATCAAGGGCACGTTCATTTATGTTACTCACGACCAGACCGAGGCTATGACCCTCGGTGACCGTATCGTGGTCATGAAGGACGGCGTCGTCCAGCAGATCGCCACCCCGCAGGAGGTCTTCAACCATCCCGCGAACATCTTCGTCGCCGGTTTTATCGGCGTGCCGCAGATGAACTTCTTCGATGCCCAGCTGGTGCGCTCGGGTAACGGCTTTACCGTCAAGACCGAGGATATGAACGTGGCGCTCGCTCCCGAGACCTGCGCTCAGCTTGCTCTCAACTGGGACGGCGGCGACGTGAAGGAGATTACGGCCGGCGTGCGCCCCGAGCAGATTCTGCTTGCCGACAAGGGCGAGGAGGGTGCGCTCCAGGGCACCGTCGAGGTGACCGAGCTCATGGGTTCGACCGAGCACGTTCACGTGACCGCTCCCGATGGCCAGTTCGTCCTGATCATTCCCGTTGTCGACCTTGAGGCCAAGGGTGCGCTCAAGGCTGGCGACACCATCTGGTTCAAGTTCGAGAAGAACGCGACCCATCTCTTCGATAAGGTGTCTGGTAAGAACCTTATCTAGGCCCGGTGCATCCAGGCCCTCCCTTTGGGCGACTGCGGTATTGCCATCCTTTTGCCGTGGTCACATATAAGGCTCCCCTCCCGTCCACTGGGCGAGAGGGGAGCCTTTCTTTGTGCCGGGCTGTCTATCTGTCAGTTTGTCTTGATCTGTAACAGGAGGAGGGCCAAATTGGGCCTAGATGTTACAGATTTAGACAGCGTCGAGCTGCCTGTCCTTTCATCTCGATCTGTAACACGAAGGACTGATTTCGGCAGTTACCTGTTACAGATTGAGATTGTTTTAGCCGCCTTGCCCGTCTGTCTCATTCTGTAACAGGTAGACCCGATTCCGGCGGTTATCTGTTACAGATTGAGATAGTTCATCGGGACAATTTCGTTTGTCTCGATCTGTAACAGGTAGACTCAATTTTGACGGCTAGATGTTACAGACCGAGATTTTATGGTCGAGGCAGGCCATGGGCCGGCGTATGGGCACAAAAAACGGAGCCGCGTTGCCGCGACTCCGTTTTCAAGAGGATGGGTAAGGGAAGCGAATTAGCTCAGGTGCCAGATCTCGTCGTTGTACTGGGAGATCGTGCGGTCGGACGAGAAGGTGCCGGCGTTGGCGATGTTGATCAGCGCCTTGCGCATCCAAGCGTCCTGGTCCTCGTAGTCGGCTAGCACGCGCTCCTTGGTCTGGATGTACTCCTCAATGTCGAGCAGGGCCATAAACCAGTCCTTGCCCTTAATGTCGTCGTGCAGGCGCTGCAGGCGCTCGGCGTTGCCGGTCGCCATAAAGGCCGGGTTGGTGATGAAGTCCACCAGCAGTTTAATGCCGGGCTTGCAGTAGAGCGCACCGGCGTTGTAGATGCCGTCGGCGTAGAGCCGCTCGACCTGTTTGGACGAGGCACCAAAGGTGTAGATGTTCTCGTCGCCCACGAGCTCGGCAATCTCCACGTTGGCACCGTCGAGCGTGCACAGGGTCAAAGCGCCGTTGAGCATGAACTTCATGTTAGAAGTGCCGCTCGCCTCCTTGGAGGCCAGGCTGATCTGTTCGGAGATGTCGGCGGCGGGAATCACGCGCTCGGCGGCGGTGACGTTGTAGTTCTCGATCATGACGACCTGCAGGTAGGGAGCCACGTCGGGGTCGTTTGCAATCCACTGGGACAGCGTCAGGATCAGGTGAATGATGTCTTGGGCGATAGTGTAGGCAGGGGCCGCCTTGCCGCCAAAGATGATGGTGACGGGATGCTTAGGTCTGTTGCCGTTCTTGATATCGAGGTACTTCCAGATGATGTAGAGCGCGAGCATCTGCTGGCGCTTGTACTCGTGGATGCGCTTGACCTGGACGTCGATGATGGCGTTGGAGGGAATGGTCACGCCCTGCTCGAGCGCCATGAACTGGCGCATGATGGCCTTGGCCTCGGCCTTGGTGGCGGCCAGGCGCTCAAGAACATCTTTGTCGTCAACGAACTCGGCAAGCTTACTCAGGTCGCCGGTGCTGCGCCAATCGGTGCCGATCACATCGTCGAGCAGGCTGGCGAGCGCGGGGTTGGCGCCATGGATCCAACGGCGGAAGGTGATGCCGTTGGTCTTGTTGGAGAACTTCTCGGGGTAGATCTCGTAGAACGGATGAAGCTCGGTATCCTCCAGGATCTTGGTGTGCAGCGCGGCGACGCCGTTGATGGAGAAGCCAAAGTGGATGTCCATGTGGGCCATGTGGACGGTGTCGTATTCGTCGATGATGGCGACGCGTGGGTCGTCGTGCTCGGCCTTGGCGATCTCATCGAGCTTGACGATAATGTCGGCGATGGCAGGGGAGACCTTCTGCAGGCTGGTGAGCGGCCACTTCTCGAGTGCCTCGGCAAGAATCGTGTGGTTAGTGTAGGCGACCATGGACCGTACGATGGTCACGGCCTCGTCAAACTCGATGTCGTGCTCGGTGGTGAGCAGGCGAATGAGCTCGGGAATGACCATGGTGGGGTGCGTGTCGTTGATCTGGACCACGGCGTAGTCGGCCAAGTCGTGCAGATTGCTGCCGCGCTCGATGGCCTCGTCGATCAGGAGCTGGGCGGCGTTGCTCACCATGAAGTACTCCTGGTAGATGCGAAGCAGGCGGCCCTGCTCGTCGGAATCATCCGGATAGAGGAACAAAGTGAGGTTCTTGGCGATTTCGGTCTTGTCGAAGTCGATGGAGCTGCCGGGGACCAGACCGTCGTCGACACTTGCCAGGTCGAACAGGCGTAGGCGGTTTTTGGTGGGCTGGCCATAACCGGGCACATTGATGTTGACGAGCTTGGAGGTAACGGCAAAGTCGCCGAACTCAACAGTGTAGGAGTGGTCATCATCGACTAGGATGTCCTGCTCGCCGAGCCACTCGTCGGGGACGGCCTTCTGCTGGTTGTCGACAAAGCGTTGGCGGAACAGGCCGTAATGGTAGTTGAGGCCCACACCGTCGCCGGTAAGGCCCAGCGTTGCGATGGAATCCAAGAAGCACGCGGCCAGACGGCCCAGGCCGCCGTTGCCGAGCGAAGGCTCGACCTCGAACTCCTCGATCTTGTTGAGGTCGTGGCCTGCGGCGACGAGCTGGTCCTTAACCTCGTCATAGATGCCGAGGTCGATCATGTTGTTGATGAGCAGCTTGCCGATCAAAAACTCAGCAGAGATGTAGTAGAGCTTTTTCTTGCCGTTGTTGAGCGGGCAGGCGGCAGAGCGCTCCTGCACGAGTTTGACCAGCAGCTTGTAAATGCGACGGTCGTCGAGCTGCTCGAGCGAGGTGCCAAAAGACTGCTCGGCGAGTTCCATGAGGTTAATTTGGGGCATGTTTTCTCCTGTGATGGGTTGTTTCATGTCTGCAATTCATAAGAAGCCCGCGCGAGGGATTGAGATGGCCTCGCGCGGGGAAACGGACGCGTCCGCACGGTGAGGTGGGGTCGGGCGTGGTGGCTCCTATTGGGGAAGCTCAATTTCGGCTTCCGACGGGATGCGGAAGTAGGTCTCGGTCCAGTCGGTGAGCTTGTGCTCGAGCTCGCGGGTGATGGCGCCATCGAGCATGCGCCAGGTCCAGTTGCCGCCCAGGGTGGCGGGAGTGTTGATGCGCGCCTCGTTGCCCAGGTTGAGCAGGTCTTGCATGGTGTAGATGCAGGTATCGCTCACGCTGGCGGCGATGGTGCGGTTGAGCGCATCGGCCATGGGCTCGCCTGCCTGCTGGTGGGTGTACAGGGTCGCCTGCTCGCGCTGACGCGGGGTAGCCGTTCCCTCAAACCAACCGCGCGCCGTCTCGTTGTCGTGTGTGCCCACATAGGCGACGGTGTTGGCAATGTAGTTGTGCGGCAGGTAGTACGAGTTGGTGCCCTCAAAGGCGAACTGCAAGATCTTCATGCCGGGGAAGCCCGAGTTGTCGCGCATGTCGATGACGCCTGGGGTGAGGAAGCCCAGGTCTTCGGCGATGATGGGCAGCGTGCCGAGCTTTTCCTCGAGCGTCTTGAAGAACTTGAGGCCGGGGCCCTGCGTCCACGAACCGTAGGACGAATCGGGTGAGGAGAACGGCACCTCCCAATAGGCCTCGAAGCCGCGGAAGTGATCCAGGCGGATGACATCGTACATGTCGAGGGCGGCGCGGATACGGCCCTCCCACCAGGAGAAACCGTCGGCTTCCATGGCGTCCCAGTCGTAGATGGGATTGCCCCAGTACTGGCCGGTGGCCGAGAACTGGTCGGGCGGCGTGCCGGCGACACTCACAGGATTACCGGCGGCGTCGATCTTAAAGAGCTCGGGCGTGGCCCACATCTCGACGGAGTCGCGCGAGACATAGATGGGCAGGTCGCCGATGATGAGGATATCGCGCTCGTTGGCATAGGCCTTGAGGCGGCTCCACTGACGATTGAAGAAGTACTGCGTCATCTGGTGGTAGAGCATGCGCGCGGGATGGGCGGCGCAGACCTTGGCAGAAGCCTCACCGCGGGTACGGAGCTCTGCGGGCCACTCCCAAAAGGCCTTGAGACCGCACTCCTCCTTGACGGTCATGAACTCGCAGTAGGGGATGAGCCAGTCTTCGTTTGCTTGGACAAAGTCGTCGAAGTCGGCCGGCTTGTCGGCGGCAAAGCGCTCGGCGGCGCGGTCGAGAATCTGACGACGGCCACCAAAGATGGCACCATAGTCGACATTGCTGGGGTCGGAGCCCAGGTACACGCCGTCGATATCGCACTGCTCCAGATAGCCGGCCTCGATAAGCTCGGCAAAGTCGATGAAATTGGGGTTGCCCGCACGGGCCGAGAACGACTGATAGGGCGAGTCGCCATAGCTCGTTGTCGTAAGGGGGAGAATCTGCCAGTAATGTTGTTTGCACGAGGCGAGGAAATCGACAAAGTCATAGGCGTTCCAGCCAAAGCCGCCGATACCGTAAGGTCCGGGCAATGACGAAACGGGCATCAGAACACCGCTTGCACGCTCCATGGATGCACTCACCGTCCTTTTGAATAAGGGGCTGCGCCGTAGATGGATAGACGGCTCGTCCCGAGTTTCCATTTCTATTGTCCCTATTGTAGAACATGTTGTTTAAACATGTATAGAGAGAATGAAAAAGTTGCCGACTTTCGGTGAATGGTAGTGCGCCATAGACGATATGAGTTGAACATTGGGAGCTCCTCCCCTTGCGGCTCTTTTGTGGGTCGGGCGACAATGGTCGTCGTCATTAAAGACCGGCTGCCAGCCAGGTTGCAACAATGCAAGAAGGGTTCACATTCAGTTGGCCGTTGACACAAACAATCGCGCGAAGACCTCGGCTTCTTCGGTAAGTCCAGGCGCGGCAAGACGCGCATGGCAGTCGCCCTCACGATGCGCGCGGTCGCCGCGGACATGTCGGTCAGGTTCTGGCAGACCGCGCAGCTGGTTCTCGAGCTCGGCAACGCGAAGCGCAAGGGAACGCTGTCGAAACTGTTGAACGACGTGTCGCCCGCGAGGCTGCTCGTGCTCGACGAGTTCGTCTACGTCCCCTGCGACGTAGACGGTGCGAGGGTTCTCTACCAGGTCATTTCCGTCCATGTAGTGCTCGTAGGCCGCGGCGTCGTCGGGCTCGTCGAAGGAGAGGGACTCCGTCCAGTCCCAGTAGGCCCCCGTCCAGGCGCCCCTGCGCCTGCCGGCCGGCGTCGTCTCGTCGAAGACGAGGCCGTGGCGCAGCAGGAACTTCGACATCCGCTGCTTGGCGTGTTGCAGGTCGTCGCGCGCGTCCTCGAGGGCGCTCGTCGGGGACCCACACCTCGACGACGTTGCGGCGCGCCAGCATGCGTGCCAGCCACTCGGCGTCGCGGCGGTCGTTCTTGCGGCCGCGGTCGGCCGCGGGCCGGTGCATCTTCGGGACCGCCCCGACGACGCAGCCGAGGCCGAGGGCCCGCAGCGCGCGGCCGCGGTTGATGGTACGACCATTGTCGCCCGACCCACGAGAGAGCTGCAAGGGGAGAGGCCCCAATGTTCAACTCATATCGTCTGTTGTGCCAGAGTCGCTCGGGAAAGCGCGACCGACGCAGCGCGCTGTTTTCCAGTCACATCCAGTTCGGGTTGATTTCAGCGTGCGATAAGAAACTGGATTTGAATTTCGACTCGAAAGATGGGCAATGCTGATGAGAAACGCTTGGAGTTCGGGATTGCGCGGCGTGAAGCGACCCTCTTCTTATCGAGTTCGTTACAATGTAGGAAAAACAGTAAGTAAGAAGACCTCTGATTGCTTTAGGAGGAGCTGTGGTGAATAGCGCCCAGAAGATCGATAAGTCCATCCAGAAGATGATGACTCTCGGAAGAAGGCTTGGGATTCTGTTTACGGCGCTGTTTATAGCGGTGTGTTGCTGTTCGGTGGTGGTGGTTATTTCCATTGGGCTTATGGCTGCTCAAGGAAACCTATATGATCCATCAAAGACGGTTTCCGTAGTGGTTCCTTTGATGTATCTTCTGATTTCCGGAGGGGCCACATGGACCCTGCGGGGAATCAGCATGGACATGGCTCATGGCGAATCGCCCTTTACCCTTTCGCATGCTCGAAGAATCTCGATTATCGGGTGGCTGTTTGTTGCAGCGGCAATAGGTGACCTCTTGTTTTCTCCGGGGTTTCTTTCGATAGTGATTGGCCCCTTCGACTTGCTGGGGAACGCCTATTCGATGTTTGAAAACCTGGCCCTGCCCATAGATATTGGTGCTGTGCTGGGGGCCGTTTGCTGCTTCTCGATTTCTGCGATATGGCGCTACGGAGCTCTGCTTCAAGACCAGACCGAGGATTTGGTGTGAGGGGCGGCATGGACTATCTGATTATTGAGCTTGAAAGCTTATTGCTTCGACGCGGAAAGACGAGTACGGATATCATTCGGGCGACCGGGCACACACCGGCAAGTATCTCAAAAATACGAAATGGCAAGGTGAAGGCAATTAGGTTAAAGACATTGCTGGATATTTGCGTAGAGCTTGATTGCCAGCCTGGCGATCTTATTAAGCGCGTCAACGAAAGAGAACTTGAGGAACTGGCGACGCGGCGCGCCCGCAACGCGCTGAGCAGGGCGACCGCGACGGGTGATGACCCGGTCCTGGAGTCAGATCATGTTTACGTGGTCGATCTTAGAGACGACTGAGGCTGGAGAATAAAAAAGTATTGAGCAGGTGCAGCCCGTGAAAACAACGGTTTTCACGGGCTGTTCATTCAACGTCCTGCAGTGGCCTGTATTTCTCGCCGCGTCACTGGGGAACGAGAGAGTCATTTCCTGTGCTGGATGCAGGGGGGTGCTTACCTTGTGTAATATATAAATAAGCTTATATCGAAATATGATACATATCGAATTAGAATAACATTATCAATTCGGTATGCAAGGAAAGGAGGGAGAGATGGATTGGATTAACGAGCCGGAGGAAGGCGTTGCACCCGCGTGCGGCAACTGCTTCTTCTACGCGCACGGGGGATGCACGAAGAGGTGCCCCAATCAGTCCTGCACGTTCCGTTTCTAGGGGGCAGAGATGAACTGGCTTTCTACCGCGAAAGGAGGGGAATGAAATGGAATGGATTACCGAGCCGTCAGCCGGGGCTGAGCCCATGTGCAACAATTGCTTCTTTTACGCGCACGGCAGCTGCAGCACCAAGTGTTCTTCACAGGCGTGCACAGACTGTTCAAAGATATTTTGGCCAGCAGCGCCTGAGGGGCGATGTGGCATTGCAATATGGGGGGCGAACCGACGTTACCTATAACCCCGCACAATTGCCATGTCGTCCCTTTTTATTGACGGGGAGGATGTCGTCCATGCGGGAAGTCCCAGTTGAATTGCGTGCCATATCCAAGAGATATGGCGGGTTTGAAGCGGTTAAATCAGTCTCGTTCTCTTTAATGGAAGGCGAGCTGTGTGCACTCATTGGGGAGAATGGTGCCGGCAAGAGCACGTTAATTCGATTGATCACGGGGCTTTCGGAGCCATCGTCAGGAACGATCTCGATGTTTGGGCAAACCGGGAGACGTGAAATACGGAGCTGCAGGGAAAGGCTGGGTTATATGCCCGACCTCAATGCTTCGTATCCTAATCTGACCGCGCGAGACAACTTGGTCGTTCGCTGTATTGAGTGGGGGCTTCCCACCGATCGTTCCATCGACGGTGTGTTATCAACCGTCGGTTTGGGGGAGGCCGGCGGGAAGAAAGTGAAGAACTTCTCAATGGGAATGAGGAGGCGTCTCGATCTGGCCATAGCGTTGCTGGGCGATCCGGAGCTGTTGATCCTGGACGAGCCGACAAACGGCCTGGATCCGATGGGGATAGTCGAAGTAAGAAAAATCCTTACGCATCTTAACAAAGATCAAGGTAAAACGATTCTCGTATCCAGCCACAATCTTGAGGAGATGCACAAGCTGGCAACTGATTACCTCTTCATAAGTCATGGTCGCCTCATTCGAAGGATGACCGCACCTCAGCTGGAAAAGTCATGCCGCGGTGGTTTCGTGTTGCATGTGGACGATCTGGAGCGAACGAGATCGGTTCTCGGAGATGAGACCTCACATTCTTTTCTGCCGGACGGCAGCGTCCTTATGCGCTATGAGGAGAAAAAGGAAGGGCGGGGCATTGCAATCGAAGCGCTCTCGACCGCAGGTGTGAGGGTTGCGGAGGCGTATTCTCATAGGAAGAGCCTTGAGGAGTTTTATTCGGAGCTCATCGGTCGAGAGAGCGAGCTGTGATGAAACGCGAGTTCATCTCAGCTTTTCGGAGCGAGGTATGGTTGCTCGCCAGGCACCCGGCGACCGCTCTGATGATTGCGCTTGCGGCTGTGCTGTATGTGGTTGCGGCTGCGACTTCGTCTGAGGTGCTGATCATGGTCGCCGGTGATGACCCGTATACGCTTGGAGGGGCTATAGGTTTTATTGGAAACCTAGTGGATGCAGGGGACGTTTTGGGCTCTGTTGCCCGGACGTCTTTTGCGTCTACAGTGGTCTGGATTCCGGTGACGATTCTCTACGCGGTTTACGCTACGTCGAGAGACTTTGAATCCGTGGCTTACGCCGTATCGAGATCGCGAGGGGTGTCGCAGGCGGCGATTGTGATCACGAAGCTGTTGGTGAACTGCACTCTGGTCGGTGCCGTGTATCTTCTTTCTACGACTGCGCTGTATTTAACCAAGATGGCCCAATGGGACGTTGGGGCCTCGTGCTCAGGGTTTGCCCAATTTGTATCGATTGCGCTGATGATCGCGCTGCTGCTCATTTCGATGTACGCCGCTACCTTCGCCCTGTATTTGCTCACGAGGAGTGTGGTGGCGAGCAGCGTCGTTGCAATAGCGGTTTCGACATTTGTGATGGTGTGGTTCCCAAGTACATACGGAAGCGGTCAGCCCAGCTTGCTGCTCATGCTCTCGCCCGTGTATTACCTGATGAACCTGTGTTCCCTGAGTATGCAGAATGTTGGTGTAATTCAGGTTTTGCTGTATGCGGGCGGCACTGTGCTTGTGTCGGTTGGAGTTGCGCTCGTCTCGCTATTTGTAAGGACGGCGGTTCGATGAATCTTGGGATGTCGGTCAGGGCGGAACTGTTCCGCGCAAGGAGAATGAAACTCGCCGTGATAATAGCGCTGATGTATTTGGGCATCGCGGGGATTTATGTGTTTGCCGGGTCCGGCGCATGGGTCTCCGCAGGGGGAGAGGGCCAGTTCTTTGGCTTTTCCGCCGATCCGGGCTATCTTTTCTCGATAGGGGTTGGGCCAACGGGTATCTCTTCCTGGCTAAGTGTCGTCTCCATGGCGCATACGGTGTTCTTCCCAATCGTCTCTGTTGTTGTGGCGGGGACGCTATTCGGTGATGCGACGAGCGTGTCGGCAAGGGGAGTTTCGATTGCTCGGGGCTTCCGCAGCTGGCAGCTGTTTGCGGCAAAGACATTGGCTTGCGAAGTGTATACGCTGTGCCCCTACATCGTGTTTACTCTCGGTGTCGCTGCGGTCTTTGCCGTGTGCTCCGGAAGCGGTCTAGACAGCCTTACGGTTGGTAATGTGACCTCGGCACTCCTGTCGAATATCGTTATAGACGCCGCTTATACGCTGATGGTTGCGGTTGCATATGAGGTGTTCAGGATCAGATCTCTTGTGTCGGGAGCCTTGCTGGTCGCAACGTTCGCGGGCCTTGTTATCGCGATGAGTTTCCCAACCGTTTTACCCCCGGTTCACATGGCTTATTGGATGAGGGCGTGCGGGGCTGCCGGCGGGACGGTCCTGATGGCTGCATGCGGCCATGCGGTCATCGTGTCGCTCGCATGTCTATTGCTGCTTTCGTGCAGTTTTTATCGAAGAAGGTAGTGCGCTGGCGTATGCGCAGCGTCTGAGGGTCGATATGGATTTGATTGGAAATGGAGATGGTGCGAAGTGAAACTGTCGCAATTTAATGTGGTGCATGAACATAACGGAAGTCTTCTTATCATGAATGCGCGAACCGGCGGCATCCTGTCGTTAAATCCGGAATACGCGCAGAAATTCAAAAGGATTCAAGAAGGGGACGTTCGGGATGCCGATGATCTTGTCGCGGAGCTGATAAGGGGAGGCATCCTAGTCAATGAGGAGAGGGACGAGCTTGGGGAGATCAGGTTGCAAAGTCGCGCCGCGCGCTTTGCGAATACTGCTCTGTCCCTTACCATTGCGCCAACGATGGCTTGCAACTTTTGCTGTCCCTACTGCTATGAAAAGGGACAGGTGTACACGACGATGGGCGAGGAGGTTTTGACACAGCTCTCCAAGTTCGTGAAAGATTACTATCCTGGTATCGCAAGTCTCTCAGTTGGATGGTACGGCGGCGAGCCTCTGCTCGGAATGAAGATGATCGAACGGATTACGTCGGATCTGAAAGATGTCGTGGGGCCAACGTGTGAATATTCCGCATCGATAGTGACAAATGGCTATCTGCTGACGCCTGATGTTGCAAGGAGGCTCGCGGCATGTGGTGTGACGAGCGCGCAAGTGACTATAGATGGATCGAAGTCGGATCACGATTCGAGAAGGATTCTTCACGACGGAAGCCCTACATACGAACGTATTCTCAAGAACGTCAAAGAGTGTGCCGACATCATCGATATTTCGATAAGGAGCAACGTCGACAAGACCAACATCGAGGCCGCTCAAGAGCTATTGGATTATCTCGAGCTAAATGGCCTGATGAATAAGGTTCACTTCTATTTAGCCCCTGTTGACGATATCAATCAGGTATGTGCGAACGACAGCCACTGCTTTACTGTAAAAGAGTTCTCGTATGAGGAGACTGAGTTTTATAAAAGGGCAATTGCGCGGGGCTTCAAAGTTCAACCTTTTGGTGGGACGAATTTCGGGATATGTTGCGCCGTTGGAATCAACTCGTACGTGGTTGATCCCGTCGGAGATTTGTATAAGTGCTGGGATGACATTGGAATGAAGGAGCGGAGGGTCGGAACTATTTTCGAGCCGCCAATGTTGAGCAAGAACATGATTAACTGGATGGCATATGAGCCGGATGACCCGGAATGCCAAGAGTGCTTTGCTTTTCCCATGTGCATGGGAGGGTGCCCCAACCACGCCTTAAACGGTGAGGGGAAACGTTGCGTTTCCTTCCGGTATGATGCCGAGCAAAAAATGCTGCTCTCCCAGATGATGAATACGGCAAAACGGGGTGCGGGGCAAAATGAGGCTGATGCTTAATCTCTGTAGAAAATATATACTGGGCGGTCGATTCTACGCCTATCTTGTCGTAACAGTTTTGGTCGGGCTGCTTGCGCTTGCGGGTCCCTTTCTTACCGGCATAGTGGTAAACCGATTGGCGATGCCGGCCAGCGCCGATCTTGCCGCCGTTCTCGTTTGTTGCCTTATTTTGGTTGCGGTCCAAGCGGTTCGAGCGGGACTAGTGTATTGCTCAGAGATGCTGTACATCAACCTTCAGTCGCATGCGGGGTTCGGCTTAAATGCGGATACGCTTGAGCACGTGAAGCACCTTCCCCAGGCATTCTTCGAGGGCTTCAACGCGTCGTATTATAACCAGCAAATCAATCACGACGCTAATGACCTTGTCATCTTCGTAATCAACTCGGTTGTGGGGGTTTCAAGCAACGTTATCACCCTTTTGTCCGCCCTGTTTGTTCTCGGTAGCCTGAATATCAAGTTGAGTGTGGTCTGCCTTGTTCTTGCGGCAGCGAGTGCCGCTTTTTATGCGGTTTCACGCGCAAGGCTGTTTGAGAGAAGTTTTGACGTACAAGAGCAGAGCGCGAGGTTTTTTTCCTGTCTACAAGATCAGTTGGAGAAAGTTGATTTCATCCGCAAACATGCTTTGTTCGATAGGTCCCGCGCTGTACTGGTCGAAGCTTTTAATGGGCTCTATCCAACGATGAGAGCAAATCAGGAAGTAGGGTCTAGATTTACCTTTGGCAACGCGTTGGTCGCTTCCGCCGCTCAAGGATGTCTTCTTGCTGTGGGCGCGGTTGAAGTGATGGGCGGGAGACTGTTGCCTGGTTTTCTCGTGACTGCTGTTGGATATTATTCGAACTTAAGCTCAGCGGTACAGTATTTGTTGGGCTGGGGAAGGGATTACCAGACTAATCGCGTATGCTATGAGCGGCTGAAAAGAATTTGGGATGTCCCGGTGGAAGCGAATGGCAAATTGGCGCTTGGTCCGATTGAGGAAATCCGTCTAGAGAACATCAAGCTACGTTATCCAGGGGCGGAAAGGGTCGCGTTAAGCATTGAGGGGCTCGCGTTTTCCAGGGGTCGGCTATATGGAATCTCGGGGCCGAATGGTTCGGGGAAGAGCTCGCTGCTGTCAGTGATATTGGGGCTATATCCAGATGACACAGAAGGGGCCGTTCGCTACAACGGGGTGTCACAGCGTTGCATCGATCGATATGCATTGCGGCGGTGTCGAGTCAGCATTACGGAGCAAGAACCCCCTATCGTTGAGGGGACGATTCTCGATAATCTTACGCTGCTTTCTGATGATTACGAGATGGATAAGCTGAATCGGATGCTTGTCATATTGGGGCTAGACGAAATGGTTGCTTCTGTGGAGAACGGGGCAACGGCGATGCTTGACGGCGGGAAAGGAGGGGTGTCCGGCGGCGAGAAGCAAAAGATTGCAATTGTGAGACAGCTGTTGAAATCGCCGGACGTTATGCTTTTTGATGAACCGACCTCAGCACTTGATGCGAAGAGTCGAGGCGCGCTGATCAAATTGCTTCATGAAATTAAGAGAGACCATATTGTAATCGTTGTCACTCATGACGAGGAGATGCTTGCCGCCTGTGACGAGGTCATTTCGACGGCTGGATGATTATCGGATTGTGGCGTTGAAGACCAAGAAACTTGAAATGGCGTGGGCTCTGGGTAGGTCTCCACGGGTACGCCGTCGGTGCTGTACTCGACCGCCCGGCAAGAAGGTTTTATAGCGTGTTTCCCCAGAGAGGTCCCTTTGTCCGGTAGTGGCGAGGGGAGCCTCTCTTTTGCTCACCTCTTGCGGCGGAGGGGGACACCATGCGCCTATGCAGGACAAACTGCGCGTTCTTGTCGAATGATGGGCTATGTGTAGAGATGATGGTCTCGGGTAGAGGCTGTGTCGCGCTCGGCTGCGATGAGCCAGGCAATTCAATCTTCATCCGGGAGGGCCTTGGCAAGACAAGCAGGGCGAAGACCTTGGCGACGTTCGGGAGCCGTGTGGCGCCCGGCTCCACGCTCATCCACGACATGGAGCCGGGCGCCACAC
>DBFOLV010000024.1:0-25291 GCA_048430825.1 Collinsella sp. | reverse complement strand
TGGGGGACGTGCCGCTCGGCGACCTCGACCTGACGCCGGGGCTCATCGAGAGGGCGCGCGCAGAGAGGGGCGATGCCCCGCTGGCCTAGCCTGGAAGAAAAACGGAATAGACGGACCGACCGTCCGGCTGAGTCTGGGAAGAGGTGCCGGGCGGCGGGCGGAGCATGGCCACCGGACCTATCGAAACACATCTCCACCGTTCCTTCAACTGGGAAAACGGCGCCCCCGGACCCCAGGAGGGGCCGCGGGGGCGTTCGGCTAACTGCGGGAATGGCCTATTTGCTCAATGTGTTCGGCTGAGATCGTAAATCAACCAGCCGGACCTGATTGCTTCAGTTTTCCCTGAAATAGCTAGATTCTTTACTCCCCATTAACCACGTGGGGAAACGCCGTACGGAGACCGCAAAAATGCCCATTGAGTTCGATCTGAGTTTCACGGGCCCCGAAACGGCCCTGTTTCGCCCTCGGGGACAAAAATAGCGCGTCTACTCACTCGGGATGAATCCTTACTCCCATTCCTCCGAATACCGCTCCGTGCCTTGCCGTCTTGAAATACGGAGAGTAAATCGCGAAATCGCAGGTGAAAGAGAGTAAAAAGGCAAAGAAAAAGCCTCCGTTCCAACATGGGAACGGAGGCTCGATAATCGAGTTTACTCACCAATGTCGCTGGTGGCTTTGCCGTAACTCTCGTACGAAACGAAACTCAGGAGCACAGTGCGGCACTCAAAAGTGCAGGTCAGAACCCTGTCAGCCTACTCCCACTCGATCGTCGCGGGCGGCTTGGATGTGATGTCGTAGCACACGCGGTTGGCGCCGGGGACCTCGGCAACGATGCGGCCAGAGATGCGGGCCAGCACGTCGTAGGGCAGCTTGGCCCAGTCGGCGGTCATAGCATCGCTGGACTCGACGGCACGCAGAATGATCGGGCGCTGATAAGTGCGCTCGTCGCCCATAACGCCAACGGACTTGATGTCAGGCAGGACCGCGAAATACTGCCAGCAGCTGTGCTCGGAGTTGCGCTCGCCGGTCTGCTCAAACAGACGCTGGTTGTAGGCGTCGAGCTCCTCGCGCACGATGGCGTCGGCGTTCTTGAGGATCTCGAGCTTCTCCTTATCGACCGCACCGATGATGCGGATGGCCAGACCCGGACCCGGGAAAGGCTGACGGAACACGATGTGACCCGGCAGGCCAAGCGCCAGACCAAGCGCGCGGACCTCGTCCTTAAAGAAGTGGTCGAGCGGCTCAATGAGGTCGAAGTGCACGCCCTCGGGGAACGGGATCAGGTTGTGATGGCTCTTGATGGTGGCCGTCTTGCCGCCCGTCTTGCGAGCGCCGGACTCGATGATGTCGGGGTAGATGGTGCCCTGAGCCAGGTACTTGACCGGCTTGCCATCGGTCTCGAGCTGCTGAGCAACCGCGAAGAACTCTTTCCAGAACTGCGTACCGATGATGCGGCGCTTCTCCTCGGGCTCGGTCACGCCGGCCAGAAGCTCGGCATAGCGGTCCTCGGCGTGGACGTGGATAAAGTCGACGTCAAACTGCTTGGTGAAGACCTCCTCCACCTGCTCGGGCTCGCCCTTGCGCAGCAGACCGTGGTTGATGAACACGCAGGTCATCTGCTTGCCCACGGCGCGAGCGCCCAGCGCAGCCACGACGGAGGAGTCGACGCCACCGGACAGGGCCAGAATCACGCGGTCGTCGCCGACCTTCTCGCGGAACTCGGCCGTCATGGTCTCGACCAGGTTGTCCATGCTCCAGTTGGGCTCCAGGCCGCAGATCTCAAACAGGAAGTTGCTCAGCAGCTGCTGACCGTACTCGGAGTGCTTGACCTCGGGGTGGAACTGCGTGGTGAAAATCTTGCGCTCGACGCACTCCATGGCAGCAACCGGGCACACGTCAGTGCTGGCGGTAACGGTAAAGCCCTCGGGCACCTCGGAAACGGCGTCGCGGTGGCTCATCCACACGGTCTGTTCCATAGGCGTGGAGTTAAAGAGCTTGGCGCCGGCCGTGCGCGTGATGGTGGCGCGGCCGTACTCGCCCACCTCGGAGTGGCCGACCTTGCCGCCGAGCGTCACGGCCGTGATCTGATGGCCGTAGCAAAAGCCCAGGACGGGAAGGCCCAGGTCAAAGATGGCAGGATCGATGGACGGAGCGTCCTCGGCGTACACGGAAGCCGGACCGCCGGAAAGGATGAGCGCAGAGGCGTTCATCTCGCGAATCTCGTCGGCCGAGATGTCGCAGGGGACAATCTCGGAATACACGTTGAGGTCGCGGACGCGACGGGCAATGAGCTGACCGTACTGCGCACCAAAGTCGAGTACGAGGACCTTTGCGGAAGCCTTTTGATCCATGGTTCCCCCTCTTGTTGGCGGGGAGCCGGTGCCCACCCGCGTGAATGAACGAAAATAGCCTTCATAGTGTACACGTTATATGGGGTTTCTCGCCCCTCGCAGCCATCAGCGCACGGCAAACGCACGACCTGGGCCCCTATTTGACGGCAATTGAAGTGTTTTCAAACGTTACAGATGATGTAATACGTTTGAACATTGGACGCCCTGTGCCACAATACTGCCGAACGACTCCGCCTCTGCGGCGGCAAATACGATAGGAATACCAGCATGAAGCGCATCCTTCTCATCGCCACGGGCGGCACCATCGCATCGACCGAGGACGGCAACGGCCTCTCCCCTGCCCTGACCGGTGAGGAGCTCGCCCAGAGCGTCCCCGAGATCTCGGGCCTCTGCGAGCTCGACGTCGTGCAGCCCATGAACATCGACAGCACCAACATGCGCCCCAGCGACTGGATGTGTATCCGCGACGTCATCGTCAAGGGCTATGCCGACCACGACGGATTCGTGATTCTACACGGCACCGACACCATGAGCTACACCGCGGCGGCGCTTTCCTATCTGATTCAGGACAGCCCCAAGCCCATCGTGCTCACCGGCTCGCAAAAGCCCATGGGCAACCCCTTTACCGACGCCAAGCTCAATCTGTACCAGAGCCTGCTCTATGCGCTCGACGAGCACTCGCACGATGTGTCGATTGTGTTTGGTGGCGTCGCCATTGCCGGCACGCGCGCCCGCAAGCAGCGCACCATGAGCTTTAACGCGTTCATTAGCGTCAACTATCCGCCCATTGCCTACATCCGCAACGACCGCATCGTGCGCAACGGGCTCCACGGCACTCATCAGGGCGAAAACCCGGTGCGTTTCTACGACAACATCGACCCGCACGTGTTTGTCCTTAAGCTTACGCCCGGCGTGAACCCGGGTATCCTGGACGCCCTAGCCGATAGCTACGATGCTGTAATTCTTGAGACCTTTGGCATTGGCGGTATTCCCGAGTTTGGCGAGTCCGGCGAGTCATTCCAGGAGGCGATTTTCCGCTGGGTCGATTCGGGCCGCACCGTCGTTATGACCACGCAGGTCCCCGAAGAGGGCCTCGATCTGGGCGTTTATGAGGTCGGCCGCGCTTATGCCGATCATCCGGGCATTCTGCGCGGCGATGACATGACCACCGAGACGCTTGTGGCCAAGACCATGTGGGCACTCGGCCAGTCACGCGATGCCGCCGAAATCCAGCGCCTGTTCTACAGCCAAGTCAACCACGACCGTATCCCGATGGCGTAATCTCTAAGGCAGCTCCATTTATCGCAACCTTAAACGACAGGTGGTCCCCCTCGGGCCGTGCAAAAATCGGAGTATTCTGCAATTTCTCCGCCGGAGGCATAGAATCGACCGATTGTTAGACGAACTTTTAGGACGAGGGTTCCGTCTAGTAAATATTTATTCCTCATTTTTATTTAGTATGTGGATTAACTACTGCCAAAAAGGCAAAGCCAGCCGCTCGAGCTACCATCTACGGCCAAACTGGTGCTGAATACTCGCGATTTTGCACATCGCAACCAGGGGGACCCGCCCAAAGAGCGTCAAATACAGCGGGGGAACGCCCTATCCGATACCCTCGAGAAGCTCTGACACCGTCATGCCGAGTGCGGGCGCGATCTTAAATAGAACCTTGAGCGTGAAATTTGCCGTCCCATCTTCGATTCGGTCGAGGTAGGGTCGGCTGATTCCTGTCGCCACACAAAAATCAACCTTGGAGATACCAAGGTCCCTGCGTGTCTCTTCGACCCGCCTGCCAAGAATCTGTTTCGCACGTTCGTCCATGCAGCCGAGTTTGAAATGGAGCCGAACATAAACGTAAACTATAGTTTACGTTTTCCCGAATACACAGGAGTTTTCTATGTCGGGTTCTTCGGTCCGCATGTACCGAGCCGCGCTTCGCACAAACAGCGCGCCGCCCAAGCTCGTCGTCGTTGAAGCTGAATGCCTTTCGCCCGATGAGCGCACAGCATTTGCATTGCTATCAAGTCGCGTCGCCGCCGTTCTGGTCCCTTGCCCGGCGCGAGGTGAACTTGCCATCCGATGCCAAACGCACGGCTGCTCGCTCAATCAGGCTGCCGTAATCGCAACCAGCCAACGCGGCCTGCCGCTCCTTTTAGAAGCCGGCATAGCACTCGCCCTTCGCGGCGCCGGATACGAAAACGAGGCCGCCGCCGATGCAGTCTTTCAACCACGATCGAGCGGCGGCCTCGCAGCAGCCATCGAATATGCTTGCAGGCTCGTTGTCTAAAAGGACAAGCTAGAAACCAAAGCCAAAGCCCGTTCCGGTAATCGCCGAGTACATAAAGTAAACGTTGATCACGTTGAGGAACACACCCGTGATGCAACCGTTGCGCAGGTAGCGCTCGCACACGATGCGCGCCATGGCGGCGGAGTCGTCATTGTTCTTGGCTTGGCGTCCCGCCGTAAAGTACGTCGCCACGCTCAGCAGCAAATTGAGTACCGGCAGTGCCAGCAGCTCGTAGCTCTTACCCCAGCGCGTCACCTCGCCGGCGGCGTTAAACTTCGTTGCCACCTCGGAGCCAATGTTGGGGATAACACACGCTGCAACCACCAGCGGAATCACCGCAAGTACGAGCAGCGCAATACCCATGTAGCCAGCTTTTTTGCCATATTTAAACATATGCGTCGTCCTTACACGTTAAAGCGGAAGTGCACGACGTCGCCATCGGCCATGACATAGTCCTTGCCCTCAATGCGCAGCTTGCCGGCGGCCTTGGCGCCCTGCTCGCCGCCGAGCTCGATGTAGTCGTCGTAGCCAATAACCTCGGCCTTAATAAAGCCGCGCTCAAAGTCGGTGTGGATGACACCGGCGGCCTGCGGGGCGGTCGCGCCCTGACGCACCGTCCAGGCCTTGACCTCCATCTCGCCGGCCGTAAAGAACGACTGCAGGCCGAGCAGCTTGTAGGCAGCCTGAGCGAGCACGTCCAGGCCGGGCTGCTCCAGGCCTAGGCTTTCCAGGTAGTCGGCAGCGTCCTCGGGATCGAGCTCGGAAAGCTCGGCCTCGATCTTGGCGCAGATCGGCAGCGGCTTGACGCCGTCGATGGGCGCCAGGTCCTCGTTGAGCATATCCTCGTCCACGTTGGCCACATACAGGATGGGCTTCATGGTGAGCAGGAACAGCCCCTTGGCGGCGGCACGCTCCTCGTCGGTCATCTCCATGGATGCGGCGCGCTTGCCCTCGTTGAGCCAGGCAAGCAGGCGCTTGGCAACCTCGAACTTGGGCATGAGCTCCTTGTCGCGCTTGGCCTCCTTCTCGAGCTTAGGCAGCTGCTTCTCGAGCGTGCCCATGTCGGCCAGGATGAGCTCGGTCATGATGGTGTCGGCATCGCCGGCGGGATCGACGAACTCGCCCGTGCGGCCCACCTCACGCATGACGTTGGGGTCCTTAAAGTAGCGCACGACCTCGCAGATGGCGTCGGTCTCGCGAATGTTGGCCAGGAACTGGTTGCCCAGGCCCTCGCCCTCGTTAGCGCCCTTCACCAGACCTGCGATGTCGACGAACTCGACCGTCGCCGGCACAATGCGACCCGGGTTAACGATGTCGGCAAGCTTTTGCAAGCGGCTATCGGGCACGTCGACGATACCCACGTTGGGGTCGATCGTGGCAAACGGGTAGTTGGCGGCAAGGCCGGTCTTTTTGGTAAGCGCGGTGAACAGCGTCGACTTGCCCACGTTGGGCAGGCCCACGATACCGATGGAAAGGGACACGACAGCTCCTTTTGGTACAGGTACTTCAAACCGTATAAGTATAGCGCCGCCGCAGCATCCGGGCGAATCCGGACACCGCGGCGGCGCAAATGAAGCAGAGATAGAGCTCGCTGACTAGTCCGCGAGCTTCTCCACCTGATCGAGCATCTTGTCAAGCTTGGCCTTTGCCTCGGCCTTGGCCTTCTGGGCCTCTTCGTGGGCCTTGGCCTTCTGGGCAGCCTTTTCCTCGGCTTCGGGATCGACGACGACCAGATTGGACGCGTCATGCTCAACCAACTTGAGCGCATGCTCGGGGCACACCTTGACGCAGGCACCGCAGCCCAAGCAATACGTGGACTCCAGCGCAAAGCGACCGCTTCCCACCAAATCGCAGGCAAACGTGGGGCACACGTTGACGCACTCGCCGCACGACGTGCACTTGTCAAAATCGCATTCCGGCGTGCTCACCTGCATGTTCTGGGCAAGCTCGGGATGGTTCTGCAGTGTCGAGAGCACCAGCTGCCGCCCGTGCGTGAGCGAACGGCGACGCTTGGTCGTCGTGGTGCCGCACATGGTGTTGAGCGTGCGCTCCAGCTGGGTAATCTGATGGCGATGGGCTTTGAGCTTTTGCGTCACCGAGGCCAGTGCCGCCGTCGCCGGATTGAGCTTGGTCACCGTCAGGCCCGTGGTACGGGCAATCTTTTCTATGTACTCCTTGCGCTCGTACTCGCGAAGCTTATGGCACTTGAGGCTCTTGGGATCGACCTCCAGGCCCATACCCGTGCCAGACCACTCTTCGGCCTTCGCAATCGCCTCGCCCAGAATATCCTCACCGCCGGTGTTGCGGCATTTATCGCACACGCCCAGCGGCAGGTACACACTCACGTTGGGATAGTCGGCCAGCACCGAGAACCAAGTCTCGGCCGTAATATCGCCCACGCAGGCAACGACGACCTCGTTTTCGCGCGGCATGCGCTTGAGGGCGCGCGTGCAGGTGACGTAGGCGGTCTCGTGGCTCGTAGCGGCAGAGACGATATCGTCATACAGGTTTTTAGGCGCCAGGCGCGGCGAGATGATCGCCTCGGTCGGGCAGGCAGCGGCGCACAGACCGCACTTGCGGCAGGAGTCGAGGATCTCAATGGCGTCTTCCTCGACCTCGATAGCGTTGACCGGGCACACGTCCATGCACGCGGTGCAGCCGCTCTTTTCGTTTTTGCAGGTCAGGCACGGAATGGTATTGCCGCGCGGGCGCTCCTTGTAGTCGGCAGGATTCCACTGCGGCGCCGACGGATCGAGTGCATCGGTCACGCCGCCAAGCGGGTTTTTAAGAAAGTCGAAACCCTTGCTGATCTCGATAATGTCATCAAACAGATCGTGTTCCTGCGCCATGCGCGGCCCCTCCCTGAGCAGTGCAAACAAGCAAGAGATAATGATACGCTATCGGCCCGTGCCTCGGGCAAATTACACGCGGAGCACCTTTGAGGCAAATAGTCTATGGCTTATCTCCGCCTCGATTGCACAAGGTCAATCAAGCGCCAAGCTATGCCTCGCACATGAGCTGCACGAGCTTTTGTTTGGCCACCTTGACCTGCTCGTTGGCCATATTACGCTCGTTTCTAAAGACCGCATTTGCAACACCCTGCAGATCGGCATCGGAAATCTCGCCAAGACCCAGCTCCTCGAGCGTCGTCGGCAGACCAACGCGCTGGCAAAACTCGAGCACCTGATCAAGCTCGGGCGCACGCTCTAGGCGCAGCTGGACCACCAGGCCAAATGCCACGGCCTCACCGTGCATAGCCCTGCACTCGGGCAGAATCGTCAACCCGTTGGCGATGGCATGCGCCAACGCCAAGCCACCGCCCTCAAAGCCGACGCCCGAGAGCAGAATATTGCACTCGATCAGGCGCTCAACTGCCGGCGATGTACGGCCCTTTTTGAGATCGCGCTTGGCAGCGACACCGCACTCCATGAGCGTGTCGTAGCAGGCGCGAGCCGCGACCAGAGCCAAGTGCCCCGGCGCGCCACCGTGTTCGTTGGTGCCGTGCGCCGCGGCGCACGAACGCGCCTCGAAGTACGTTGCCAGTGCGTCGCCCATGCCAGCGACCGTCATACGCAGCGGGGCCGCCGCGACCACGTTGGTATCGACCACGACCAGATCTGGATTCTTCTCGAGCATCAGGTAGTGGTCGAACGACCCATCCTCGTGATACAGCACCGAAATCGCGCTGCACGGACCGTCCATCGATGCCGCCGTGGGGCATACGCACAACGGCAACTCGGCATAAAACGCAACGGCCTTGGCGATATCGAGCATCTTGCCGCCGCCAATACCCACTACCATGTCGCAATACTCGGCCTGGGCTTCCTTAGCCATTTCGACAACGGCCTCTTCCGTACACGGACCGTCATAAATCTTAAAGAACGGCTCGCTTAGATCTTCGTCCAGAAATCCATCGACGATCTGCTTGCACAGCCGATCCTCGGTGCCCTGGTCAAACAAGACATAGGCAGCGCAGCCCAACCATGACAAATACTTGCCTTGACGCGACAGTTCGCCCGGCCCCTGAACATACCGGCCGGGACCGCCATAAACCATGGGAAGCGCCATACGAGAATCCGCCCTTCATCAAACAACGATTGGTGCAAAGTAACCTTGCCCCTTTGCACCATAGCAAAAAGGGGCAAAGCCATCTGCTGGCTTTGCCCCTTCCTTAGCTTGATTTACTCATCCATGAGATAGTAGTGGCCCAGTGCGTCTGCACCCAGAATGGCGTTTGCGACCATCTCGGGCGTCACCTCAAACGGCATGTTGCACATGGTGTCCTCGGGCGCGCACGCGGCCTCGGCAACAATCATGGCCTTCTCGCGCGTAAGCTCGGCAACGCCAAGTTCCTTCATCGTGACCGGCAGACCCAGCTCAATGCAGAAGCCCAAGACTTCCTCGAGCTTCTCGGTCGGGGCATCCTCGAGTACCAGCTGGACGATAGTGCCAAAGGCGACCTTCTCGCCGTGATACATGCCGTGGCACTCGGGCAGCATCGTCAGGCCATTGTGGATGGCATGAGCAGCAGCAAGGCCCGAGCTCTCAAAGCCAATGCCCGAAAGCAGCGTATTGGCCTCGATGATATGCTCGACGGCAGGCGTCAGCGCACCCTTCTCCAGCGCGACCTTGGCCTTGACACCATCGGCCATGAGCGTCTCGTAGCAGAGCTTAGCGAGCGCCAGGCCGGCCATTCCGCCCTTACCGCCGGCGCAAGTGCCACCGTCGGCATCGTGCGTTGCCTGGGCCTCGAAATAGGTTGCGAGCGCATCGCCCATACCGGAAACCGTCAGGCGCACCGGGCTCGCCGCGATAACCGTCGTATCCATAAGGACAATATTGGGGTTTGCCTTAAGGAAGAGGTACTTGTCGAACTGGCCGTCATCGGTGTAGAGCACCGAAAGTGCCGAGCACGGGGCATCGGTCGAGGCAATGGTGGGGCAAATGATAACCGGGGACTCCAGGTAATAGGCAACGGCCTTGGCGGTGTCGAGGATCTTGCCGCCACCGACACCGACGATGATGTCACAGCCGTTGTCGCGAGCGAGCGCAACCAGGCGATCGACCTCGCCCTTGGAGCACTCGCCGTTAAAGTCCTCAAACAGCAGCTCGGCCTTAGCCTCGGCAAAGCCGCCCTCGATCTTGGCACCGACGCGCTTCTTGCCCGAAGGCGTCACGATGACGAGGGCCTTAGCGCCGAGCGGCTCGACATAGGAGCCGAGCTTGGCGAGCTCGTCCGGACCCTGGATGTACTTGCTGGGGCTATTGAAAATTGCAGCCATAACTATCCCATTCTCTAAAAAAGAAAGGGGCTCCGTACAGATACGTGCGGAGCCCCTCGTTACGATAACAAGAGTCGATTAGAAATCGATGTCGGTGTCGTAGTAGCAGGCCTTGAGGATCTTCTCGAAGTCAGCAGCCTTGGTCTCACGCGGGTTCTCGGGCGTGCAGGCGTCCTGCTCGGCGTTCGCGGCGATCTCGGGCAGCTTGGCGAGGAACTCCTCCTCGGAAACCATCTGCGGGTTCTCGGCGTCGACCTTCACGCCACCATTCGCGTAATCCTTGATGGACTGCGGAATGTTGAGCTGGTCGTTGAGGTCGCGAATCTTCTGGACGAGTGCGGCGATGAGCTCCTCGTTGGTCTCGCCGGGAAGGTGCAGGATCTCCTTGGCCACGTAAGCGTAACGCTCGGCAGCACGCGGGTCCTTGGAGTTCCACTGGATGACCTTGCCCAGGTACATGGCGTTAGCAGCACCGTGGATGATGTGGCCGTTCTCAAAGGCAGCACCGGTCTTGTGAGCCATGGAGTGAACGATGCCGAGCAGGCCCGAGGAGAAGGCGATACCGGCGATGCACTGAGCCTCGTGCATGTGCTGACGGGCCTCATGGTCGCCAGCATAGGACTTGGGCAGCCACTCGACGATCTCGCGGATGCCGTGCAGAGCGTTGGCGTCGGTGAACATAGAGGCGCAGGTGGAAACGTAGGCCTCCATGCAGTGGGTCAGAGCATCCATGCCGGTGTGAGCGCACAGCTTGGCGGGCATGGTGTAGGTGAGCTCGGGGTCGACGATGGCGACATCAGGGGTGATGTTGAAGTCGGCCAGCGGGTACTTGATGCCCTTGGCGTAGTCGGTAATGACGGAGAACGCGGTGACCTCGGTAGCAGTGCCGGAGGTAGAGGAGATGGCGCAGAAATGAGCCTTCTGACGCAGCTCAGGGAAGCTGAACGGCTGGATGATGTTGTCGAAGGACTCCTCGGGATACTCGTAGAAGACCCACATGGCCTTAGCGGCATCGATGGGCGAGCCGCCACCGATGGCGATAATCCAGTCGGGCTCGAACTCGCGCATGGCCTCGGCGCCCTTCATGACCGTCTCGATGGACGGATCGGACTCGACGCCCTCGAACAGCTTGACCTCGAAGCCGCCCTCTTTGAGGTCGGCCTCAACGTCCTGCAGGAACCCGCCGCGGCGCATAGAGCTGCCGCCAGAAACGATGATGGCCTTCTTGCCCTTGAGGTTCTTCACCTCGTGGCGAGCGCCCTCACCAAAGTACAGATCGCGAGGATTGGTAAAACGTCCCATACTGTGCCTCCTAAACAAGCCCCTCTTAGACTTGCGTATATAACGGAGCACCCGATTGGCTCCGTTAGGACCGTTTTGCGCGTTGCCGGCGATGACAATGCGCGATGTCTAAACGTCTCAACGCTCAGACAAACACTATTTTACCGTTCTGGTTGGTCAGTTATTCACCTAAAGCCAACAATGATGAAACGTTTTTTCTATCCCTGAAGACCCTTGTGCGGCATCCATACTCCCAAGCTGGGCAAACGTTTTATCAAGGTTGACCACATATCCCAGGCAGGACTGTGCCCCTCCGAAATGCGCCCCGTTCGCCGCCAAAAATCGACCGCTTGCGGCACCGTGATACCACTCAGCCGCCCAAGGTGCCGACATTTGTGCGACATCCGTCTTCGTGGTGCAAAGGTGCATGTCCAAGTGCGGCACCCCCGGTGTGCCACATGCGGGTAAACTAGAACCTTATATAGAGACATTTGAACCCTAACCGCAGCAAAGGAGGCCCCATGGCATTCGATCCCATTCAAGAGGATTGCCATCGCCTCGTTCTTGAGGCCTTGCGCCGCGACAATATCCCGCTCACCGACGGTGCCGCCGTAGAGCGTCTGATGGAACAATTCACCCGCAACCCCGCACCGCTCATCGTGCACGACCGCGACCGCGCCGGGCACCTCATTGCCAAGGTGGTCGAGGCTGTCGACTACCGCATTCCCTTTATCCCTGACGATACCCAGGCAGAGCAAGAAGAGGCAGCTGCCGAGAACATGCTCCGCGAGGCAGCCGCGCTCGACCCGACCAACTGGGACGCTCAGCGCATGCTGACCGCCCTCACCGCCGGCTCCAACGAGGAATACGTGCAGTATCTGGTGTCCAAGTGCGACGAGGTGGAGCACGATCTGGCGCTCAAGATCGCCTCGGCGCAGGACCCCTACGAGCGCGAGGCCGCTGGCGACCTTATCCGCCGCCCCTATCTGCGCTGGCTTGCCGCCTTGGCATCGCGCGCGCTCATTAGCGGACGCTACCGCATGTCGCTCGAAGCCGCGAATCGCAGCTTGGACTTTGCGCCCAACGACCCCGCTGGTGTCCGCCACACCGCAATGCTCGCCATGGCAAAGCTCGAATACCCCGCCGAGGAGCTCAAGCGATTTCGCTCTGCCCACTCCGTACCCTATCTCGCGAATACCCCGCTGCGCCGCCGCCCCAAAGATGCGGAGCGTGACTTGGACCCGTGGACGCTCATCGCGCTGATGAGCGCTGCCTGGCGCGAGCTGGACTACGAGGGCGCCGAGCACTACTTGCGCATCCTTGCGCGCTCGTGTCCGCACGCAGCCGAGGCACTCTACTTCCAAACCGAGTTTCCCGATGGCGTCTATGCCCGCGTCAACGTGGGTGCGGGCTCCACCGACGAGCTTGTCCTTGCCCTGTCCGAGGCGACGCCGGTACTGCAGGAGGGCCTGGGCGCCCCCGACAACGCTAGCTTTGCCGCCTGGGTCGCCACCAACGATATCGTGCGTTCCCAAATCGATGAGCGCATACTGCGGGCGGCCGAGCAGGGTTTGCCGTTTAAGGGAGGAGACCTCTAATGGATCCGAGCGTCTACATCCCCGCCTACCTGGAGCGCACCTATCTGGCGTCGCACCCCGAGCTCACCGATGCAGCACGCGAGCTTGTCCATAACGACGTGAACGTCAACCCTCATAAGTATGCGCAGTCCGAGCATGCCCAGGCGCTGCTGTCCTATGCCGGCGTTCATCGCCACCTGCTCGACGAGCTCCATCGCATCGAGGACATGGGCAGCGACGAGGAGTTTGAGCAGACGCGCAACCGCCTGTTCGACGATATGCGTGATGAGCTGCTCAAGATCGTCCGCGTCGATGCGCATGTCCTCGATGCCCAGCTGCTCGCCATCATTTTGGCGGACACGCCCGTCGACGCCTGCCTGGGCGATCTGATGAAGCTCGAGGCGACCACGGCCGATTACCTGCAGCAAAGCGTGCCCGGGTTCGACATGGAAGCCTCGCACTACTGGGCCAATAATGTTTTGGCCGATGGTGTCACCGCAGCAGACCTTACCGTGAGCGAGCCGGCTCTTATCGGGTGGCTTCACACGCTCGAGGCCATCTCGCAGCTGTGCATGGCGAGCGCCCGCTACCGTGCTGCCGCCAACTACGCCCGCCGCGTCCTTAAGGCGGAAGGCTACCCCACCCGAGCCGCAGGCACCGTGTTGCTCGCCCTCGCTCGCCTGGAAGACCAGGACGGCTTTTTTGCCCTGGCCCACCAGCTCGAGGAAGAGATCGGGGCTGACGCGCTCGAGAACTCTCCTTGGTATCTGCTCGCCCGCACGATTCTGCTGTTCAAAACAAACAAGATGCGCCCGGCGACACGCGCGCTGCGTGAGTTTGCCAACCGTTGCGAAGGCGGTGCGTTCTTCTTACTGAACCCCATGTACCAGACACCGTACCTTCCCTGCCGGCCCGAGCCGCACGATCCCTGGAATCTTTCGCACCAGGCCGTTTGGGAAGCGGACGGTATTATCTCGGACACTCCGGACTTTGCCCCCTGGGCCAATGCCTGCGAAGACGTGTCGCAGCTTGCCCAGGAATTTGCGCGCCGCTACGGTTTTTAGTGACGCACTCGACCCGACCATGTCATCTATGTTAGGAACGGCTTCATGAACCTCCGCTCATCTCTCGCCTGCACCTCGAGCGATATCGCCCGCTGGGGACTGCGCTCTATCCTCAAACGCCAGGGTGGCGTACTTCCCGGCCGCATCGCCATGAAGATCGACCCCGAGCTGCTAAGCGACCTCGCGAGCCTGGTCGACCGCAGCGTGGTGATTACCGGTACTAATGGCAAGACCACCACCTCCAACCTCATCGCCGACGCCGTTGCCGCCAGCGGTGCCGCCGTGGTGTGCAACCGTGCCGGCAACAATATGGAGCCCGGTGTGGTGGGTGCTCTGCTCGAGGCCCGCAGTGGCCTTAAGCACACTGACAGCGGCAAGCGCGTGGGCGTTTTTGAATGCGATGAGCTCTACACCGTGCGCGTCCTGCCCAAGCTCAAGCCGACGTACTTTGTGCTGCTCAACCTGTTCCGCGACCAGCTAGATCGTTATGGCGAGATCGATCACACCCAGGAGGTCATCGCCCACGCGTTGGAGCTTTCGCCGGCAACGACGCTCATCTACAACGCCGACGACCCGCTGTGCGCCTCGATTGCCGCGCGCGTTCCCAACGCGAGTATTGCCTTTGGCATCGATGGCGCCACCGACACCGAGTCTGACCGTATTAGCGACTCGCGCTTTTGCTCACAGTGCAACGCCCCGTTGGAGTACGACTACGTGCAATACGGTCAGCTCGGCGCCTACCATTGCCCCTCGTGCGGTTGGGCACGCCCTGCGCTTGTCCGTCGCGTGACGGGCGTAGAGCTCGGCTGCGACGGCTACGGCTTTGACCTGGTCTTTGGATCTGCGTCCGACGCGGCTGCCGCACACATCGCCACGCGCTACAACGGCCTGTACATGGTCTACAACGTTGCCGCTGCATTCTTTGCCGCACATGAGTTAGGCGTGGATACCGCGCACCTGCAGCCCACGCTCGATGCCTACGTCCCCGCCGGCGGACGCATGGGCCGCTGGGATATCGCCGGCCGCACCGTCGAGGCCAACCTGGCTAAGAATCCCGTAGGCTTCGATCGACAAATCCAGTCCATCAAGACGGCAGGCGGCAGACTCTGCGCTTTCTTCCTCAACGACAACGACGCCGACGGACACGATGTCTCGTGGATCTACGACGTCGACTTCGAGCGCATCGCCGATACCCCAGGGCTTGTCGCCTTTGCCGGCGGCACGCGTGCACACGATATGCAGGTACGTCTGAAGTACGCCGGCATCGACGCCGCCATCATCTCGAATATCGAGCAGGCGATCGGCGCCGTGGCAGACGAGATCGCCGATGACACCTTCTACGCCGTCGCCAACTACACGGCCTTCCCGCCGCTGGTCAAGGAACTCGACGAGCTTAAGGGCACCGATGCGAGCTCGGTTGCCTCCCACGCCGCAACGCGCGCCGATGGCAGCGCTGTCCCCACCGATATTGCGCCGGTCGAGCTCTCGCGCCCCCTGCGCATCGTCTACCTGTATCCCGATGCCCTCAACCTCTATGGCGACGGCGGCAACGTCATTGCCCTCGAGCGCCGCTGCGCCTGGCGTGGCATCCCCGTGCGCGTGGACGAGGTCCGTATGGGCGAGTCGCTCGATCTCACCGGCGCCGATATCGTCATGATGGGCGGTGGCTCCGACCGCGACCAGTTGGCTGTGGCACATGAATTGCTCGCTCAAAAAGACAAGGTCGCATCCTATGTTGAGGACGGCGGCTCGCTGCTCGCCATCTGTGGCAGCTATCAGCTGCTCGGCCGTTCGTACTACATGGGCGAGGATCGCATCGAGGGTCTGGGGGTCATTGCCGCCGAAACCGTACGCGGCTCCGACCGCCTGATCGGCAACGTAGCCGTCAAAACCGATCTGGCACCCGAGCCCTTTGTGGGATTCGAGAACCACGGCGGCCGCACGCTTTTGGACGCCGAGGCCACGCCGCTCGGAACGTCCGTCGTCACGGGCACCGGCAACAACGGCGACGATGGCTTTGAGGGTCTGATCTACAAGGGCGTTATCGGCACGTACCTGCACGGACCGGCACTGCCCAAGAACCCCGAGCTCGCCGACTGGCTGATCGCGCACGCCCTCGAGCGCCGCGGCGACGCGCAGGCCGCCGCCCTGCTGCCGCTCAAACCCCTCGACGACGCTTACGAGCACGCCGCCCACGACGCCGCCATGAAGCTCCTCCCCTAACGCCCCGCCACCACAAAGGGGACAGGCACCTTTGTGGTGGTTTTTCAGTTTGCCAACGATATGTGAACGGCTAAAAAAGTCTGCTATACTCTTTCCCGCTGTCCCCATCGTCTAGCGGCCAAGGACGCCACCCTTTCAAGGTGGATATCGCGGGTTCGAATCCCGCTGGGGGCACCATTTAAATTAAGAAGCCCGTTACCCCCGCGATAACGGGCTTTTTGCTACCGATATGCCGGGATTCGAACCCGACAGGGTGCGGAGCTGAGGAAACGCGCAAGCGTTTTCCAGCGCAGCACGCAAGGAGCGAAGCGACGAAGCGGAAGCGGGCGGCGCCAGCCGCACGCGGATATCCCGCTGGGGGCACCATTTAAACTGAGAAGCCCGTTGCTCTCGCGGTGGCGGGCTTTTTGCTATCCATGTGCCGGGATTCGAACCCGACAGGGTGCGGATCCCGGCATCATCGCAAGGCCTGTGGTCAAAAAATGGCAAATATGAGTACTGTTACCATTTTAGTTACAGCGATTTCATGCCTTCAGAAGGCGATTTAGCCGTCAGGCGTCCTACGGCGGAAAAATTGCAGACGTTTATCGGCTAAGTACTTGGACATATGTTGTATAACACTACATATTTTGCAAATAAATAATGTTACAGGACTTGTGACAGTACTCATATTTGACGTTTTTTGCCCATAGCCCTTTATACCTAGGCAAATCGGCGACAAAACGGGCTTCAAAGCGTCCTTCGCAAACAAAAACCGGGGCCCGCATGATGCGGACCCCGGCTCAATACCGTGACGATATGTCAGTTACGTTCTACACATAGAACAGAATGTCGTCGTAGGTCGGGACCGGCCAGTAGTCAGCGGCCACGATCTCCTCCATTGCGTCCACGGCGGCACGCAGCGCATCCATAGCGGGAACGACCTCGTGCGCGTACACGTTGGCCTGCTCCTGGCCATCGAGAGCCTCGGCCTTCTGATGCACGACGTCGAGCGCCTTGATGGAGTCGTTGATGGCAGTGATACCGTTGCAGAGCTTGTTGAGCGTGTTCTGCTCGCACTGCATGGCGGCCTCAGCACCGGCGGCACGAATAGTCTCAAGGCCCTTAGCGACCTTGGTGGCATAGGCGGTAATGACCGGGCGATAGGTACGACGCGCCTCGCGAACCATCGTGGTGGCCTCGATGTTCATGAGCTTGTTGTACTTCTCGAGCTTGCAGTCGTAGCGGCACTGGGCCTCGGCCTTGGTCAGGACACCCGTCTCCTCAAAGAGCGCGATGGCCTTTTCGGAAACAAAGGCGGGCAGGGCGTCGGCCGTGGTCTTGTTGTTGGCAAGACCACGCTTCTCGGCCTCAACGGGCCACTCGTCGGAGTAGCCGTCACCGGAGAACAGGATGCGCTGGTGGTCGGTCAGGACCTTCTTGCAGTACTCGAGCGCAGCGTCCTGGAACTCATCCTCGGGCGTACCCTCAAGCGCGTCGGCGAAGGACTTGAGCGACTTGGCCACGGCGGCATCGAGCACCAGGTTGGAGTCGGAGACGTTCTGCTCGGAGCCGCAGGCACGGAACTCGAACTTATTGCCGGTGAAGGCAAACGGGGAGGTGCGGTTGCGGTCGGTGTTGTCCTGCATCAGCTTGGGCAGAGTATCGGCGCCCAAGTCGAGCACGCCGCGCGTGGCATGGACGGAAGCCTTGCCATCGATGATCTTCTCGACGACCTCGGTAAGCTGGTCGCCCAGGAAGATGGACATAATCGCCGGAGGAGCCTCGTTGGCGCCCAGACGATGGTCGTTACCGGCCGAGGCAACGGAGGCACGCAGGAGCTCCTGATAGTTATCGACGGCCTCGATCACCGCGGTGAGGAAGACGATGAACTGCAGGTTGTCGAGCGGAGTGTCGCCCGGATCGAGCAGATTCTCGGACTCGGTGCCAAGCGACCAGTTGTTGTGCTTGCCCGAACCATTGATGCCCTCAAAGGGCTTCTCGTGCAGCAGGCAGACCAAGTCGTGGCGGGAGGCGATGAGCTTCATCTTCTCCATCATGACCAGATTCTGGTCGATGGCCTCGTTGACTTCGCCATAGACGGGGGCAAGCTCATGCTGGCAGGGAGCAACCTCGTTGTGCTTGGTCTTGGCGGGAATGCCAAGTGCCCACAGCTCATCGTCCAGATCCTTCATATAGGCCGAGACGGTGGGGCGGATAGCGCCAAAGTAGTGCTCCTCGAGCTCCTGGCCCTTGCAGGGAGCGGCGCCAAAGAGGGTGCGGCCGGTAATGACCAGGTCCTTGCGCTTGCGGTAGGCGTCCTTCTTGATCAGGAAGTACTCCTGCTCGTCGCCCACGGAAGGAACGACCTTCTTGGGGGTCTTGCCGAACAGCGCCAAAACGCGCTTAGACTCACGCGAGAGCGCGGTCATGGAACGCAGCAGCGGGGTCTTCTTGTCCAGGGCCTCGCCCGTGTAGGAGCAGAAAGCCGTGGGGATGCACAGGACATCGTCCTTGATAAAGGCGGGGCTAGTGGGGTCCCAAGCGGTGTAGCCACGGGCCTCGAAGGTAGCACGCAGGCCGCCGTTGGGGAAGCTCGAGGCATCGGGCTCGCCCTGGATGAGGTTCTTGCCCGTAAACTTGGTAATGGCGGTGCCGTCGTGGTTGGGCTCCAGGAAGCTGTCGTGCTTCTCGGAAGTAATGCCCGAAAGCGGCTGGAACCAGTGCGCGTAGTGCGTCGCGCCCTTGGAGATGGCCCAGACCTTCATGGCATGGGCAACGGCGTTGGCCACATCCAGGTCGAGCGGCTCACCGCCCTCGAGGGTTGCAGCAAGGCGCTTCCAAATGTCCTTGGGGAGGTAGTCCTTCATGACTTCCTCAGAGAACACCATGGTCCCGAAGCGGTCAGTAAGTTCGGCCATACGGAACTCCCTTCGTATCGGCACCGCGTGAGAAGCGGTGTTGATTACTAACGAACGAGTCATAGCTTAGACTCGCCGTGTTTCCGCGACATTACCGTTATGTTGCTGTCGCGAAACCAATCAATGAGGTTACCCTATCGAGGCGGCGTTGCCACCCTCAACAGCCAATCAACTGCATAAATTGCAGACCTCTCCCCATGGTTTAAGGGTAGTCAATTTGGGATGGAGCTCTATTAACTGGTATTTTGCATCAGATACCAGTCTTTATAGTCCGTGCCTAGATTAGCCGCTCTGTTATAGAGAAAGCCGATAGCAAGGCATCTTTGATTGGTATCCTCAAATAGCGAGTGAAACTCCACCGTGGCACAGTGGTGCTGTAGAATCCTTACAACACATCACACTATTACGTATCTAGAGGAGCACGATATGCGCGTCGACGAGGTTTTTAAGCAGGCAGCATCCCAGGGCACCGCGCCCGTTTCGTTTGAGATGTTCCCGCCCAAGGGCGAGCTCACCCTCGACACGGCTCGCGAAGTGGCAGGCAATCTGTGCAAGCTTTCGCCGAGCTTTGTCTCGGTCACCTGCTCGGCCGGCGGCTCGGGCAACGGTGCCACCACCGCCCCCATCGCGCATATGATTTCGAGCGAATTCGACACGCCCTCGGTGGCACACCTTACCTGCGTGGGCCGCTCGCATGCCGATATCGCCGCCAAGATCGACGAGTATCGCACCGCCGGCGTTGAAAACATCCTGGCCCTGCGTGGAGATCTCCCTGCCGGCGCGACCGAGGACGACAAGCCCGCCTCCGACTACGCCTACGCCCGCGACCTCATCCCCGAGCTCGTCGACGCCGGCTTTTGCGTGGGCGCCGCAGCCTACCCCGAGGGCCACATTGCCTGTGAGGACCTTAACCTCTCGGTCGAACACCTCAAGCAAAAACAGGACGCCGGCGCGAGCTTCTTTGTGACGCAGCTCTTCTTTGATAACGAGTGCTTCTACCGTTTTCGCGAGCTTGCCGACAAGGCCGGCATCACCGTGCCCATTACCGCGGGCATCATGCCGTTTATGGGCAAGTCGCAGATCAGCCGCATGGTCTTTATGTGCGGCGCGTCGCTGCCCTCCCCCGTCATCAAGATTCTCGCCAAGTACGAGAATGACCCCGAGAGCCTGCAGGCAGCTGGTGTAGATTATGCAGCCCGCCAGCTTTGCGACCTCAAGGAGCACGGCGCCGACGGCCTGCACCTGTACACTATGAACCGTCCTGCGATCGCCGCGACCATTATGGAGCGCCTGGGGTAATGGAAAAACCGCACATCGATACAACCGCTGTCGAAGTGCCGGCCGACCTTGCGTCGCCGGCGCTTTACCGTGTCGATGCTGCGCACCATCCCCGTGTCGACCGTGCCGAGATGCTGCGGTATCTGGGTTACGGCGGCCAGCAGATTGAGCCCGAACTGTCACGACGTATTGAGCTTGTCGTTGAACGTCTGGAACTGGACATTGAGCCCCGTGGCGTGCGCCGCGTATTTGCCATCGATGCCACGGGCGTGGACGAGCAGGGCAAGCCTTGCATCCGTCTGGTTGGCACCAACGTTGAGCTGCGAGGTCGCGATATCTATCGTCATCTTAAGGACGCCCGCTTTGCCGCACTCATGGCGTGCACCCTCGGCATGGACGCCGAGCGTCGCCTGCGCACCACGGGAGCCCAACATCCCCTGGAGGGCGCCGTGCTCGACGCCGCGTGCTCCGCTTACGTGGAAGCCGCCGTTGAGCAAATGGACCAGCAGGTCAAGACGGACGCCGCCACACGCGGGCTCGCCGGCAACTGGCGCTTTAGTCCCGGCTATGGCGACTGCCCGCTCTCGGCCCAGCGCTCGATCGTCAATGCGCTCAACGCCACGCGGCTCATCGGGCTTACCGTCACACCCACCAGCCTGCTCATGCCCACCAAAAGCGTGACCGCGGTGATCGGTCTGTTTGACGGCGAGGTCCACGACGCCCAGACCCGCCCCACCTGCAATATCTGCCGCATGCGCGAACACTGCCGCTTCCGCGCCGCCCACACCACCTGCTATTCCAGCCATTAGGAGCCCCGATGTTTACTCCGCTTATCACTCATGATTCTGACGGCACTGCATTGGCGGCACCCGTTGATGCCGCACGTCGCAACGGTGCCACGTACAAGACGCGCACGATCGACGATCTGCGCATTAAGGACGATCGCCTGCGCGCCGCCATCGAGGGCACGGGGCACTTGCTGTTCGACGGCGGTATGGGCACCATGTTGCAGGCCGCTGGTATGAAGGCGGGCGCCCTGCCCGAGCTGCTCAACTTTGAGGAGCCCCAGGTCATTACCGACATTCAGCGCCAGTACGTCGAGGCCGGCTGCGACGTGATTACCGCCAACACCTTTGGCGCCAACGCCCACAAGCTCGACGGTGCCGCCACCGTGGCAGACGTCTTTGCCGCGGCCGTCACCTGTGCCCGCGCGGCCGGCGCCCGCTACGTCGCCGGTGACATCGGCCCCATCGGCGCGCTGCTTCGCCCCCTGGGTACCCTGAGCTTCGACGAGGCCTACGACCTCTTTGCCGAGGAAGTGCGCGCCGGCGTCGATGCGGGCGTGGACCTCTTTATTATCGAGACCATGACCGACCTGGCCGAGATCAAGGCGGCTGTCCTCGCCTGCCGCGAGAACTCCGACCTGCCCGTCTTTGCCACCATGACCTTTGAGGAAGACGGTCGCACCTTCCTGGGTACGAGTCCCGAGGTGGCCGCCATCACGCTCGACGCCATCGGTGCCGACGTTTTGGGCATCAACTGCAGCCAGGGACCGGCCGAGCTCCGTGGGCTTGCCGCACGCATGCTCACCGTTACCGACAAGCCCGTTATGGTGCAGGCTAATGCAGGACTCCCCCATGTAGACGACGACGGCAACACCGTCTTTGATATCCAAGCCCCCGAATACGCCGAGGCCGTCGCCGGCATGATCGCCGACGGTGTGAGCGTCGTGGGCGGTTGCTGCGGCACCACGCCGGCGCACATGGCGGCCTTGCGCACGCTTATCGACAACCACACGCCCAGCCCGCGCCACCGCAAGCCCAGCATGTCGGTCACGAGCGCCCAGACGGTCGTGAACCTTCCCTGCGACGGCCACAAGATCGCCGTCATCGGCGAGCGCATCAACCCCACCGGCAAAAAGCGCCTGCAGCAGGCCCTGCGCGACGGCGATCTGGACTACGTGGTGAGCCAGGGCATCAGCCAGCAGGAGCAGGGCGCCGACATCCTGGACGTCAACGTGGGCCTGCCCGAGATCGACGAGGTCAAGATCATCCAACAGGCGACCGAACAGCTCCAGGGCTCCACGCTGCTGCCGCTGCAGATCGACTCCACCGACCCCGCAGCCGTCGAGGCCGCCGTGCGCCGCTACGCCGGCAAGCCCATCATCAACTCGGTCAATGGCAAGCAGCAGATCATGGATGAGATCTTTCCGCTGGTCGCCCACTACGGCACCAACGTTGTCGGCCTTACGCTCGACGAAGGCGGCATCCCCGATACCGCCGAGGCTCGCTTCGCCATCGCCGAGCGCATCGTGGCCGAGGCTGCCCGCTACGGCATCGGACCGGACCGCATCCTCATCGACTGCCTGGTCATGACCGCCTCGACCAATCAACGCCAGGCCGAGCAGATCCTGCGCGCCATGTCCCTGTGCAAGGAGCGTCTGGGCGTCAAATGCGCGCTCGGCGTGTCGAACATCAGCTTTGGCCTGCCTGCCCGCCCGCTGCTGGGCTCGGTGTTTTTGGCCGCCGCCTTTGGCGCGGGCCTGGACGCCCCCATCATGAACCCGGCTTCCAAGCGCTTTATGGATACCGTCTACAGCTATCGCGTCCTGAGCGTTGAGGACGAGGGTTCGACCGGATACATCGAGCGCTACGCCGGCTGGACCGATCCGTACAAGATTGCCGCCAACCCGGCAGCGGCTCAGGCCGCATCGACCGACGCTGTGCCCGCTGCTGGCACCGCCGGCACCGACGGCAACGACGACCCGATTCGTCGCATGGTCGTCTCGGGCCGCAAAGGCGAGATCGCTGCCGAGACCGAGCGTCTGCTGGCAGACCACGACGCCATGGACCTCATCAACAATCACTTTATCCCCGCCCTCGACGAGGTTGGCGTCCTCTTTGACCAGGGCAAGTTCTTCTTGCCGCAGCTCATGGCCTCGGCCGAGGCGGCACGCGTGGGCTTCGACACCATCAAGCGCCTGATGCCCGCCGGCGAGATTGCCGACAAGGGCAAGATCTGCGTGGCCACCGTCAAGGGCGACATCCACGATATTGGCAAGAACATCGTCAAAATGTTGCTCGATAACTACGGCTACACCGTCTTTGACCTGGGCCGCGACGTCGATCCGCAGGAGGTACTCAAGACCGTCAAGGAGCGCGATATCAAACTCGTCGGCCTCTCAGCGCTTATGACTACCACGGTCGTCGCCATGGAGGAGACCATCAAACTGCTTCATGCCGAGGTGCCGGGCGTCAAGGTCATCGTAGGCGGCGCCGTACTCACCCCCGAATACGCTAAGCAGATCGGCGCGGACTACTACGCCAAGGACGCCGCCGAGAGCGCGCGCATCGCCGAAGAGGTCTTTGGGCAGTAACACAACGGAAACAACCGAGCACCAAAACGTGCCGCACGCGCCACTTGGCACGTGCGGCACGTTAGAATAGATAAGACTATGCTCGTTTTGGCAGATAGGAGCGCAAGGATGGCGATCACGCCCGCAGAAATCGCGGAAACCCGCGGCATGGTTGAGGAACAGAACCTCGACATCAGGACCATCACCATGGGTGTTTCGCTCATGGGTTGCGGTGACGAGAACCTCGACCGCATGTGCACGAAGATCTACGACCACGTGACGCACACGGCTGAGCATCTGGTCGAGACCGCCGAGAACCTCGAGCGCGAGTACGGTATCCCCATCGTCAACAAGCGTGTTTCCGTCACCCCGGTGGCGCAGATCGCCGCGTGCTGCAAGGATGAGGACCTCACCCCCATCGCGCATGCCCTCGACCGCGCGGCCGAGACGCTCGGCATCGATTACCTGGGCGGCTTCTCCGCACTCGTCCAGAAGGGCATCGGCGACGCCGACCGCCGCGTCATCCAGTCCATCCCCCAGGCGCTCGCCACCACGAGCCGCGTCTGCTCCAGCGTCAACGTCGCCAGCCTGCGCGCCGGCATCAACATGGACGCCGTGCTCATGGCCGCCCAGACCATCATCGATGCCGCCAAGCTCACGGCCGACCAGGATTCCGTCGGCGCCTCCAAGTTTGTCTGCTTTGCCAACATGGTCGAGGACTCCCCGTTTATGGCGGGCGCCGTCCACGGCGGTGGCGAGGCCGACGCCGTCATCAACGTAGGCGTCTCGGGCCCCGGCGTTATGGCCGCAGCCCTGGAAACGCTGCCCGATTCCGCATCGATGATGGAAGTCGCCGAAAAGATTAAGCAGACCGCCTTTAAGATCACCCGCGCCGGCGAGCTCATGAGCCGTGAGGCAGCCCGCCGTCTGGGTGTCGAGAAAGGCATTGTCGACCTGTCGCTGGCTCCCACGCCTGCCATCGGCGACTCCGTTGCCCGCATCCTCGAGATCATCGGTGTGGGCACCTGCGGTGGCCCCGGCACGACCTGCGCGCTCGCCATGCTCAACGATGCCGTCAAGAAGGGCGGCGTCATGGCCAGCTCCAGCGTGGGCGGTCTCTCCGGCGCCTTCATCCCCGTGTCCGAGGACGCCGGCATGATCGCCGCCGTCGAAGCCGGCGCGCTTTCGCTCGAGAAGCTCGAGGCCATGACCTGCGTGTGCTCCGTTGGCCTGGACATGATCGCCATCCCCGGCGACACCCCGGTCGAGACCATCGCCGGCATCATCGCCGACGAGATGGCCATCGGCGTCATCAATAACAAGACCACGGCCGTCCGCGTGATTCCTGCCATCGGCAAGAGCGTGGGCGACTGCGTCGAGTACGGCGGCCTGTTTGGCCGTGCGCCCATCATGCCGGTGAACCCCAACGCCGGCACCGTGCTTGCCCACCGCGGTGGACGCTTCCCGGCACCGCTGAACTCGCTGAAGAACTAGCTGAGGGGTTCGGGCGAGGAGCCCCGCCGCCGGGCGGCAGACATATAAGGTCGCCTGCTCGGACAGTCCTGCGCAAGACGGAGGCCACATTAAGTGGCCTCCTTTGCGTGCGGAACTCGCGATCGACCTTATATGTCTGCCGCCCGGCGGCGGGGCTCCTCGCCCGAACCCCTCAGCTAGTTCTTCAGCGAGTTCAGCG
>DBFOLV010000023.1:0-114455 GCA_048430825.1 Collinsella sp. | reverse complement strand
GCCGGGGCCTGCGCGTCGCCCGGGGCGGCGGGGGCGGCGTAGGCCGCGGGCCCGCACAGGGCCAGGGCGGCCGCGACCGCCAGCGCGGCGGCGGCACCGGAAATTCGTTTCGTGGAGCGTCTCATGGAAAATCCCCCTAATCTAGCAACGGTTTCCAAGTCTACTAGATTGGGGGGACGGGAGCCAAGCTGCAATACCCCCAAGACACCCGTCTATAGGTCGTGACGTTGTCTATAAACAGGCTCACCGCCCGCGGAATAAAATTCGGCGCAAATCGTTTGAGCAGGCGACGCGCGGAAGGAGCGTGTAGGGCGGTAATATACTGACCGTCAGCCGCGGCATCCTCGCGGAAACCCATTTGTTGCCGGAACTATAGTCCCCGGCGCGGGCTCACCTTATCTCCCCGGCACGGGCTCGATATCCTCTCGGATATCTAATCGTCTTGGACTTTTACCCACCCAAGCACAGTACGGCTTTTACGTGCCGCCACGCAGAGCCTAGCCTGGAACTATTGTCTAAAACATAGGCCTTCAAAGCAACTTAGGTTCAAGTACGGACATGCAAATACGGGCACTGGATACAGGTCTTGACTGTCAATGGTTATCAATCGCATGTGTTTCTGGCAAATTACGCCCGTCTTATGCGTGCGATACAATCAGTCTCACCGAACACCAAACCAGCAACCCGAAGGGACCAACGTGTTAACAATTCACTATGGTGATATGGAAAACGTTATCTACAATACGTCGGTTTACTTCGATAACGTCTATTCGCCCCAGTGGTTTCAAGACGCCTTTGCTCAAAGGATTATTAAATCAATCGATAAAGGCAATGTCGTTGGACCCTGCGCAATAGACACCAAGATCCTAGGCATTATCCCTCCTGAAAGGCTGTCGGGAGGCACTAAGACGCTGTTGCTCATGTACTTCATGCCTCAGAACGTATACAACGCCACAACCTGCAGCGACAATTGCGCTTACTGGATTCTGAGAATTGCCACGCAAAAGGACTTAACCATCAACCTCTACCATCTGATGGATTTTGGAAACGGCAAGTTCACGGCTACCGTTGCAAACACGGGCGATGTCGTTCACACGATGTTCGACCTTGTCCCTATAGCCGCAAAATGCCTAAGGGAAACTCCTGACATGCACTTTCGTTAGGCTCTGTTAGACCAAGATTGACATACATATGTCATCACGGCGCCATATCGTTAGCCTCGTAGACCGCGGGGCAGCATGAACGCCGAGGACCTGGTAATCACCTTCAAGAGGGACATCGCGAGCCTCAGCAGGACCGAACGCCGCCGGCTCCGCCTACGAGGCCGAGCGCTCCCCGCGCTGCGGGTCCGCCGCGGTCGTGAAGAAGGGCAAATCAAAGAACGGCGAGCAGCGTTACCTCTGCCAGGATTGCGGCAGGACCTTCGGCATGGGCAGCGGGCACATCCTGGGGACGAGCAGGCTCCCGAAGGAGACCTGGATGGCCAATGCCGAGTGCTTCGTTCTCATGCTGCCCCTGCGCGAATGCGCGGGGCGCTGCCATGTCTGCCTCAAGACCGCCTACACCATGCGCCACAGGCTCATCGAGTGTCTCTCGGCCTACTCGCCCTCGTTCAAGACCGGGCGGGGCTGCGGCTGCGAGCTCGACGAGACCTACTTCCCCGAGTCGTTCAAGGGCAACCACACGAAGGGGTCATTTACGATGCCACGTCACTCCCGACATCGTGGCAAGCAGGTGCACAGGCGCGGACTGTCGCGCGAGCAGATCTGCGTCATGACCGGCGTGAACGACTCGAACGAGACGTTTCTCCAGGTCTCGGGACGAGGCATCCTGTCGAGGAAACGCGCCATGGACGTGCTGAGGGGCCGCATCGCGTCCGCTTCCGTCGTAGCGACGGACAAGGCGTCCGCCTATGTCGACATCCTCGCGGAGCTCGAGGTCGACGCACACACGGCCTACGATTCCAAGGACCCTTCCGAGGGGACCATCAACCGGATCAACACCGTCCATTCGCTCCTCGATACCTTCATGAAGCCGTTTAAGGGCGTGTCGACGAAGCACCTCGGCACCTACCTCGCTTGGTTCAAGTGGTGCCGGACCTTCATGGCGACCGATTCCGGCACCGCCGAGCGCACGGTCGCGCGACAGCTCGCCAACGGCGTGTGCAGGAGCCGCATCCATGATATGTTCAACGTCCTGCCGCCCTAAATGGACTACTGGACCGAAGCCGCCGCATAGAGACAGTAGAATGGTCGCATCGCGATATACGAGGAAAGGTGCAGCCATGCCGTCGAATATACCGGCCACGACGATCCGGATCGACCCGGAGGCCAAAAAGGAGGCCACGGCCATCCTGGACGAGCTCGGCCTGTCCATGTCCACCGCCGTCAACGCGTTCCTCAGGGCGCCCGTCCGGAAGGGCGGGTTGCCGTTCGAGATGAGGGTCAAGGCGCCGGTGCCCGACGGGAAGACGGCAAGATAGTCGGCAAATCGACTTGGGCGATGGGACCCTCACGATTGACCCGACAGATCTTGAGCACATCGCCCCCTTGCCGGATTCAAACCCGGCAAGGGGGCGATTATCTTGCAATTTCAAAAAGATGATTGGGGCAGAATGTCAATCATGGTCTAACAGAGCCAAATCAATCCAACAGTTTAGATAACGGGTAATGATTCGGGAACAGGGCGTTCGGCCGGATGGAACAGATAGATATGGACCTTGAATATCAACTTCATCCGAACACCTCCCATATTCATCTGTACATGTACGGATGAATATGGGAATCCGATACCCTGAGGGCCGGATCGGCCGGCCCCGGGAGATCGGAGGACGCCATGTCCGGAAAGAGCAAGAAGGGCGCAGCGAAGGCGGTCCCGAGGGCCTACGGCAGGCTCACCAGGCACGAGCGGGATACGGTCCAGAGGATGCTGGAGCGCAGGGCCTCGTGCAGGGAGATCGCGAGGGAGCTGGGCAGGTCGCCCTCGACGGTGAGCGCCGAGGTGTCGTCGCACAGGTTCGTCGCCGCGCCCAAGCCCAGGCGCGGCGAGCGCGTCGACGCCGGCACCGACCTGTCGGCAGCCTGCCCGCGCCTGGCGGCGTGGCCGCGCTGCCGCGACGGCTGCGGCCGCTACCGCGCGGTGGGCTGCATGCGCTGCCCGCACGTCTTCTACGAGGCCCGCGCCGCGCAGCTGTGCGCGGACTCGGTGCTCGTCTCGTCCAGGCGCGGGATCGACGCCGACGAGCCCGCCGCGACGGCGAGGCTTGAGGCCATCAGGGACTGCCTGCGCCGGGGGCTGTCGCCCGAGCAGATGGCGGCGCGCAACGGCGGGCCGGTGGACCTGTCGCCCTCGACCATCTACCGCTGGGTCTCGGCGGGCTACGACGGCATGACTAACACAGGATGCGCGGGGACGAGAGAACGCTCGCCTACATGGCGAAGCGCAAGTCCGACGGCAAGACAAAGCGAGAGATCATGCGCTGCCTTAAGAGGTTCACAGCCAGGGAGGTTTACCCAACGTTGCGGCGCCCCATGAGGTTGAAGTACGCCCGGGGCTCGATACTGGCGGACATGCGAAAATCGCTCGGATTGACCCAAAAGCAGGTTGCCCGAGAGCTTAACGTGCCGAATGTAAGGCTCAGCGAAATAGAAAGAGAAGTATGCCCCCACGAGGAAATCAGACGCGAATACGACCGCTACTTGAATGCTAAAATGTCGTCCGATAAAGGACTTGACAGCCTATAGCAGCGTCATTCGGCACGCGATTCGTTAACCCTGGGGCTTAAAGCTGCCGAATGTCTACTTCTTTAGTGCTCCATTTACCTCCCCGTTCAATAATCTTCACTTGAAGCCTGACGGTGGCCCAATCATTGGATAACATATTCTTAAATGACAGTTAATCGTCAATCGAAGAGGTCAAAGCGGGGACGGAAAGTGTCGAAGACAAGCAGAAAGCCAATCTCAGCATATGTCGAGCGAAGACTCTGGGCGGAGTCTGCCGGCAAATGCATGAATCCAGATTGTCGGGCCGATCTATTCATCAGCAATGGAGACATTGCTGAACGAGCCCATATCGTCCCATATTGCAAAAGCGCAGAGAACACGTTCGACAACCTTATTCTCATCTGTCCAAACTGCCATACGAATTTCGACAAAAACTCCGCTTTCACGGCAGATGAAGTGAGGAAATGGAAGTCGATTCGTCACGCAGAAATTGATCGCGTTTTCGGAAAGACGTTCAGTTCCTTCGACGACCTGCGCAAAGAGGCCGCACCTCTGCTCGCCCGAAACAAGTCGATATATGAGAATTACTACATGAAGGACAAGCGAAGACTGTGGGATGTTTTTGAAAAGGAAATAATCGTCAACAACCGAAAACTTTGCACGCTGTTCGAATCGAACTTGTGCCTGTTCCAGAACCACAAGGACAATTCCTTCTCCAACCAGGCCGCTGTCCGCGATTTTATCGACCATGCTAAGGAGTTCGAAGCCACCAGAGATAATACGGAAAGACAAAGGTCTATTCTTTTCCCCGAGGTCATCAACTCCATCTTCGGAATCCAGCCCATAGAAGGTGACCTGCTCCCCTCTGCAGAATCCCTAGAGCTGCTAATCAAAAAGCTTGACGAACAGGGGCGATTTATAGATGTTTCTCTAGATGCAGAACATCCATTGTTGCAAATAATAGAAAACGGGAAAGAGGCGGTAGTTTATCTTGACGATACGCCGCGTATCCGACAGATGTACTATGACGCCCGCTGCTTCAGGCGTGCCGAGATGAGGCTAGACAGCTTGATTTTTGCCCTAAAGTTCTTCCGCCTGTGCGGAAAGAAAGCAACTCGCAAGTCGAAGACAAACCTTAGAGAATATATAGCGAAAGGAAAATGCTTCTTATTCGTATACGAATACTGTCTGAGCTATGCAGAGTTGGCCCGTTTAGCACCGGCAGAACATACCGTTGTCGTCAACTTGCATAGATGGAACGGTAAGCAATGCATCTCCGAAGAAGCCCAGGTGTTTGCGGGGCAAATTAACGTGAAGCTCCTCGATATGGATAGCTTCTTCCCATTCGTTCGCAAACTATGAACTATTTGAGACTCATAGACATTCTCGACAGCAACCTAGAACTGTTCTCTCAGTTTGATTATGTCTATCTGTTCGGATCTGCGCTGAGTGGTTCAGAGCTCAGTGCAGACAGTGATATTGATTTGCTGCTACTGTACTCGAAATATTCCGATCAACTTGTCTCCGGATGCGAACAGATATCCCAAAAGTTAGGTAACGAGACCGGTAGAGTAGTCGACTTAACGGTCCTCGGCATCGATGAAGAGCGACATGTCGGATTCTTGGATAGAATCTCGCCTCATTATAGAAAGATAAAATGACCATTTGGTAGAACACCTGGCATAGCCTGTCGTGCAGAATGCTTTCTGCGTGGATTCCGGCAGAAGAGAAGAAGGCGTCAACGGTCGCGCCTGCATGTTCGGCACACGGCGTATCGCACTCTGGCGGGACCCCGGCTCTGGGCGCCAATCCCGCATCGACAAGATGAGGTACCCTGAATTCATAATGAAGCTTGCGAACTGTCAGTGGTAGCGTGAAACTGAACAAGTGTTCAGTTTCACGCTACCACTGACACCCGGCGGCCCAAGAGCCTTCGCCCCGCTCGTAGGCCTGGTACCACCCCGTCGGGGATGACCCCTTATCGGGCGAGACGGCGAGCTCGCTGTCGAGGGACAGCCCGAAGCGATCATCCGATGCCGCACAGCAACAGGTCTCCGAGGAGCTCGAATGGACACCTGCCAGCGAGTCCAGCAAGCGGGCAAGAGTTTACGTGGCTGCAGCATACTACAACGTCGTAGGGGCTCAGAGCACCGCCACTACGGCTTTTGGGCAGAATACGCCTGAGCTGCTCGTGGTTGCGCTCACATGCCGACTACTGGTTGGATCTCATCGCGTCGCAGCAGAACACGCGGCAGCGCCGAGCTCCGCTTTCGAGACACCAGCGCTCCAGGCCCTTCCAATCATCGAACTCGACTCCTCAATCGACTAGCAGGATGCCGAAGATAGCCTCGAAGGCAGCAACAGAGCCTATGAGACTCTCTATATGGTCGAGGCAGGCAACGATGGCTGCCGGAGCTGGCATGACGCTTGCGCAAATAGATTTGGAACGCCCGGGCCACGATGTGTGCGCTCAGGATGTCGTAGGTGTTGCGCTCGTAGCCCTCAACGGAGTCACATTGGACCACGCGCGACCTGTCGGCAAGCGAGAGCGCCTCGAATTCGGCGTAGGTACGGCCAGTGCGGTCAACCCCGTCGCGCCCAGCACCTTCGACATCCCTGCGCTTACGCTTCCTCATACGGTCCTTTCGCGGGAGAAGCAGGTAAGGCGCGCCTGTCCCTCTCCTGATAGGAGCAGGCACTGCGCACGCACACAGGAAGCTCGTCAGCATGTGTGGCCCATATGGTCTCGTAACTCTGCCCCCGCCTAAACAAAGGGACCGCAATCGCGACCATGGCGGCGAGCTCGTCAGCGGTGAGACATAACCCTTCACGGGCCGCGGACAGGCGGGTGCGATAGGCAGCGTCGTAGCGACACTTGGGGTAACCGCACCCACTCCTGTTCCGACAGCCGAGATGACAGGCGTAGGGCCATACCTCTGTGACGGGACAAACTGCGATAGAGCGTACGCGCGCGCAGCGTCTCGAAGGACTGGCCACGCCCCATCATGTTAGTCTCGTTGATGAGGCGGTTCGCGCATTCCGTGTAACCGTTCGAGATGCGGCTCGGACAATCCCGGTAGTTAAATATGAACTCGCGGTGGTTCTCCACGGCCTTCGCAAGCCCCCGGAAGGGATCGTAGGCCTTGTCATCGGGGATGGATGCCTTCCACGCATCGAATGCATCCTCGGCATCCTCCCGCGAGAGCGGGTGCTCGTCGTAGATGTCGAAGAAGTCCTCTTTGAGGTCGTATGCGGTCATGAGGCTCGAGCAGCCCGCCTCCGATCGAAGCTGGCACAATGCCGATGCCTCGTAGGGGCCGAGGTCCCGGGCGCGCTTCCTCAAGGCGTAAGCCAGCGACCGCGGCGGCCACTACCGGTGGCAGGGCCGGATCGGCTATGCGCCGCCCAGGACCTCGCGCGCTCGATGTCGAGAAAGGGGTGCTCACCCGACAATTCAAGGACGGAGGGCTTCGGCAGGCTGAAGGTGGAGCTCTTCTACGGAAGGGGCTGGGACGATGTTGGCATGGGGGAATTCATGAAGATGCTGTACGCCTATCTGGTCTGGTATCGCGACAAGCGCTGCAAGAGCGACCTGGGCTATATGAGCCCGATGCAGTACCGAAGAAGCCTAGGTCTTGTAGCGTAGGAACACGGTCCAGGATTTCCACCGCGCTCCCAATTGACCGATTTCCCATGAACGGTAACAGGAGGCAGAGGCCGACGCGCTGACCTACCTGGACTTCCCCTACGAGCGCCACGCGAGGCTGCGCACCGACAACGTTCAGTAGCGCGTCAACCTTGAGCCATAGCACAGGCCCTTGAGAGGTTCACGAGCTCCCCCGCGATGCGGCAGATCCTCGGCTGCCCCTCAAAGAGAACGCAGAAGATACGGTCGAGGTCGACCGCGTCGACCAAACCGTAGTGACAGTCCGCATGCAGCGTACAGGCCCTTTCGCGCGGGTCGCCATCCGAGCCCTCGTCCGGTTTATGATGGCGCACCTCGACCCAGAGGCCCTCCGACACGTCGTCGAACTTGAAATCGAGCTCTACCTGAACGCTTTCACCGAATACGTCGCCCAGAGCGAACTCCGGCACCTTCGTCACAAGCCCGTCCATCCACTCAATCTCGATCATCGCGCGCACGTCGCAACCTCCTCCGGTAGGAGGCCGGCACCTTAAGCCGGCCATTATCCATACGGACAGAATGCGACAGCAGGGTGAAGCTCATTCGCACATCAGGGCGACGACCCCTCGCCTACCCCATGCATCGGAACCCCATGTTTCCGCAATCTGATCCGTCGGGCGATTCCCTGCTGGGACAACACGAAACTGGTCATCCTACGCATTAGACCAAGCGAAACCCGTTTTATCCCGAGAAGCCCTCCCCTAAATACCCATTAGCGATAAGGAACGCCGACAGGGACTCCACAGCGTCTTCGTCGCAAATCCGACAACGCCCCTCCCTATCGCACATGGAATCCAAGCCAGCTTCGGGGTCGCCGCAGAACTCATCCAGAGGGGTTATCCGAACGATCGACGACGGGGCACCCCGCCGCCAGCAGGCAGGGAGGCGATAACCTCGCGGGCACCCCGCACGCAGACCCCGAGCGCCTGGTAAACCAGATTATTGAATACGGACTCCTTCAAACCGCCGCCCTGCAAAAACCCATCCCATCGTCCGGCTGGAGTCGACACAGATCGAGCTCCTTCAAAGTCGCGGTGAACTCGACAACATATGGGCGCGCGGCGTCCTTCCATCTCCAAACCGCCTCGTTCCCATGCCCGACGACCTCTTCCAGAGCCCATATGGCCTCGGGATACCGCGAAAGCGTGGAGTACTCCCGGATGCACGACTTGTGGATGAAGGAGTTCACGAGGGAGTCTTCCGCCAGAATGTACAGAAGTCCATCTATCGGCTCCGAGGACTCCCGTCCGAGGAAGGCATCATCGACCAGGTCCAGGCTGAGCCTTCTCCCGTCGACAGACACGGTTCGGCTCGCCTTGTCGAAATGAACCCCGCAGCCCTCGAAAAGACGCGTAAGCGCACTAGGACGCGAGAGCACGTCCCCGATTCCGAGAATCCCGCTCTCGCGAATGGACGCGCAGCCATCCGTGTTGGCCGTGACGTGCCTGAGGTGCAGCAGCAGGTCGTCGGGGGCGAGGGACTCCCCCAGCCTCTCCCGGACATCGGCGTACGTCCCAACCTCGTCGCTGCGAAAACGCAGCTGCATATCTCCGAACTCGCACCCATCGATGCGCAGGGCGTCGAACAAGAACCTCTTCACCCCGTCAATGGTAAAGATGCCGAAATCGATCACGCTTATCCCTCAGTCCGATCGCAATCATTTGTTCTGCTAAATGGTGAATCTTCTCCCCAAAGGTTATAGTCTCAGCGAGCTGATCGTTGAGCTTCTTGATCTGCTTGTTCAACTTTACGCGTTGCGAGATATCAACTTGTGCCACGGCTTCCTCTAGGTGAGCGAGCTGCGTGCGGTACCGTTCTTGCTGTTCATGGACATAATTAGTGCGTACGCGGACCAGCAGGTCTGGCTGGTAGCGATGCATGTAAATAAGGCACTTGAAGCCGTTTTTCTTACCGAAATCAAGCATCCAGTAGATGGGGCGCTTCTGGTAGGTTGAGCAGTGATCCTTGTAGAAATCTTTGAGGAAGTAGTTGCGAATAATCTCACGCGGCGTGCACTTACCGTCCAGGGCATCAGACACAAAACGGAGATTCTCTTCCAGAGCATCCTCAGCACACACGTCGTGCACGAAGTCCACGAAGCGGCCGATCGCGTCGAAAATGTTGGTGTAAGGGTGACGCCCCAGCGGCCGCTTAACGAAGAGCGGCCCTCGTCCTAGAATCTGAAATCACCACAACAACAGGTTCTAGGAAAGGACGAGGACCGCTATGGAAATCTTATCAGACCCGACGCCGGACATGCTCGCCATGCCCCGTTTCGACGACGGCGCCATCGACATGCAGGAGCTGCTCAGGCGCCTCGCCGAGCAGGTCGTGAACGCGGTGATGGACGCCGAGGCCGACCAGCTGTGCGGGGGCGGCATCAGAGCGGGCGAGCCAAATAAATACTAATTTCCAGAAACGCTCAAGCGTTCCCTCACGATGGGATCGAAGTCCCTCAGACGCTCGGATTTGATGACGATGCCGAGATTCAACATGTCCTGAACGCTCACGTGGGCAATCGTGGATACGGTGATGTCTCCGAGAAGAGTTCTGATGGGCACAGCCCGAAGGATGCCAAGTAGATAGAGCCTCTTGCCCATGACCACAGCATCGTTCTCCAAATAAGTACCCTCGTTGTAGAGAAAGACCGGGGAACCGCTCGATCCCGGGTAGCACGCCATGTCAACCAGGAACTCTTTCTGCCCCTGATAGTCGTACCTATAGGGCGTCGCCGTGATACCCCGACGGACGATCGGCAGGTTGTTGGCCTCATCCCAAATGCCGTTGGGGTATCCGACCATGGTCACCTCGTCCATACAGCCCATGTCTTGAATCTGCTTATTCGTCGGCAGAAGCTCCAAGCTGAGCGGTATGGTAAGCAGATGCTTCCCCGCCCGGATAAAACCATTCAGTGCGGGACCGATGGGTAAGACGCACAGGTCAACACTTTCGTCAGGGTGTGCGATCCAGTCGCTCTCGGAGCCCCGCATGGTAAGTTGCTCGTTTATATTGAGCAGGTTTCCGTTCTCGTCAGATCTCGAAAAGATGACGCGATACTCGTACGCGCCCTCGACCACGTGCCTGTTGGTCACGATTGCCGGCACATAGGTCTTTCCGTCGTCGCAGAACTTGAAAAAGAAACCCGTTCCAACTGAGCAACCTCCCGAGGCCAACGAAGCTTCGATGCGAATCGTCGTGTGCAGAAGCTGCTCAGATAGCTGCATGGGTTTCCTTTCATTTGGACAAATAGTATATCGATTGCACCCTGAGATGCCCTTCCGTAATCAATCAGTATTGCCGCTTTGGGCACGTCCTCGCGGGGGGGACGCGAGCCAAGTCGAAAAAGGCAGTTAACCGGCGGCTATTCATGCCTTGATTTAGAACCGCTCGAGAATCTCCGCGGCATTCTCTCGCAGATAGATATCTAGGTCCGGCACGGCAAACTGCACGTAGCCCCTCTGTGGAGCCTGAATAACCTCTCTTTGTAGCAGCTTAGCCCTAATAGAGCTGACCTCATTGGTCTTTTTACCCATACGTTTAGCAATCTCAGATGATTTGGACTGCTGCTTATCCTCGCACATGGCCAAAAGATATTTGATATCGTTGAGTCCAAGTCCAGAAATCGCGGGCTCGTGAACAACATCGTGAAAACGAGCCTCTGCCAGCGCAATGCCTTCGATAACATCGCGCTCGCTCACGTTGGCACTTTTGACACGATGCAAGTTGGCGCGCTGCCAAATGGAGTAACCGACCAGTTGCACCAAATAGGCATAGCCCTTCGTGGCCTTAGCGGCTCTCGACAGCAGATCGTCCTCTATGGTCAAACCAGTCGCTATAAAGCTATCGCCCATAGAGAGCGCTACCTCCACCTGGTTGATAGGCGCCAGATCTTCGGGGAGGGCACGACGCAAGAATGTAAGTGCCTTGCCGTTAATAAGATCCATAACACCAGCGGGCAATCCGGCAAATGCGAGAGCAATATCGACTTTCTCCCCTATTAGAAGCTGCACAGCAGAAGCAATAGCGCGCATATCGTCAATCGGGGCATCCTGCACCTCATCTATTGCAATAAACAGGCCCTTGGAAGACTTTGCGGCCGAGCCAAGCAACTTTCTAAGACTCGACTCTTTTGGCACAACGTCGAATTTAGCGGAAACAAAGCCGGCATTTACGCCGACTGAAGCATTGGTCGCAAGGGAGGATTCTGCAATCTGATCCTTCAGGTCCAGCAATAGGTTGGGACCAGCAGAAACAATAGCCGTCTTCCAGCCAAGCTCTCGTGCACGATCTCTAAGATCACAGAGCAAAACAGTTTTTCCGGAACCCCTTGGCCCGGCAACGCGCATGAGCCTCGCAGGTGCACCAATTCCCGAATTCAAACTCTCGGTAAACTCAAGGGCAATATCATCACGACCAATTATGCGCGGAGGCTCAGCGCCGGCAGTGGGACGAAACGGGTTATGGAATATTGTGGCGCTCACTTGTTTGCCTCTCAAGGAAATCGATTATCGGTCAATCTTAGCTTTATTAGTTTATCGCAACTATATCGGATTATATCGAGTTGTATAAGCCTGTACAAACTTATCGTAGAAGTATCGAGCTATCGTAATGTAAACTAACAAATAGCCTAAACGCTGCCTTCTTCCCAACTCATGGCGAAGTCAAGCTGAGGGCCTTCTAACAACCATTGTCTAAAGCGAGAAGTACTCACTCTCGGAAGACAAGTTAGGCCCCAACCATGGATCACCCGTCAAGAAAAACTCCGGCCAGCGCTGCGTGAACAGTGCCTGTTCGCGTTTCCAACGGCGCAGCTTCTCCTCGTTGGCCTCTTCCCTACCGCGCGAGGTGAACTCGTAGTGGTACAGCTCGGCATAGGGCGTAAAAATGGTGCGGAAGCCCGCCTCCCACACGCGCAGGCAAAAGTCAGCGTCGTTAAAGCCAACGGCGAATTCCTCGTTATAGCCGCCGACCTGCTCAAATACGTCGCGTCGCACCATCTGGCAGGCACCCGTCACGGCACTAAAGTTGCCCGGGCGAACGGCACGGGCAAGATAGCCCTCGCGCTTTGCCGAGAAGTCCTGGTTGGCATGGGCAAGTGCGCCGCGCACGCCAACCACAATGCCAGCGTGCTGCACCAGATGATCGGCAAAGTAGAGTTTGGCACCCACCACGCCCGCTTCGGGACGCTGCAGATAGCCCATCATCTCTTCAATAAAGTCGGGACTAATGACCTCGGTATCGTTGTTGAGCAGCAGCAGATAATCGCCCTTGGCGTGCTCAACACCAAAGTTGATGATCTGGGAGTAATTGAACTCGCCCGGCCAGTACACAACGCGCGCGATACCCTTGCCTTCGGATGCTGCAGCCACGCGCTCTGGCAGGGTTTCGTAATACGCAAACGTCTCCGGGGCTTCGCTGTTGTTCTCCACCAAGACAATCTCGTAGTTGGCATACGTTGCCTTCTGGGCGATCGACATCACACAGGCGTCAAGCGTCTCAATGTGATCCTTGGTGGGAATCACAATGCTCACCAGCGGCGCAGGCTCCGGCAGCGCATGGCGCATGCGGTAGACAAACGGCGTCTCGGTCTCCTCGACCGTTCCGCAAATGCCCAGCGTGTTAAAGTGGCGCTGAAGCGCAAGGCGCCCGGCTTCAATAGCATACGGCTTGCTATCGGCAGAACCATCGGCGGTCGATCCCGGATGAACGCGCCAGTGATACAGCACATGCGCAACATGTTCAAAGCGCGCGCCCGCTGCAAGGCAGCGAAGCGTCAGGTCGTAGTCCTGGGCACCCGCGACGTCTTCTGGCGACATGCCGATACGATCGATGAGCGCCTTTTCCACCATCAGGAAATGCGTCACGCAGTTATGGCTATAGAGCAGGTCGACGTTGAGCCGCGTCTTAAAGACCGGCTGACCCCACTCCCCCGTTTTCTGAAACATGTCCTCGTCGCAGAACAGGACCTGGGGGCGCTCGCCCTCGGCCGCCTTATTCAGCGCGGAAACATACTGGAATAACGCGTCCGGTTCCAGAATGTCGTCATGGTCCAAGAACGCGATGTAGTCTCCAGCCGCCTGCTGAATACCAGCGTTGGTGTTGAGCACAATGCCGCCGTTGCCAGGCAGCTCAATACGACGAACCCGCTCGTCGTTGACACCTGCCGCAAGATTGGCCACCGCGCCCCATTCGGGCGAGGCGTCCATAAGCAGCAATTCCCAGTTGTCATAGCTCTGGGCTTGCACCGAGTCCAGCAGCTCGCGCAGGTAGACCCGATCAGTCTTGTAGCACGGCACCACAATGCTCACGCGCGGTCTATAGGCAAAGGCCGCCGAAGCGACACACTGGCATGCCAGATCGCCCGGCTTTGCGCGATGTTGCTCAAACCAACGTCGATAAGCTGCGTCGTCTGCACGCGCGTCCTTCATGCGGTTCCAGCTGTCATCGAACATGCCGTTGTACAGGCGACCATCCATGGCGCAAAACCCGCTTTGGATCCGCTCTGTGGGATCGCTCACAATCGCGACAAAATCTCGTATATCTTGAGGCATCTCAACGCTCAGATACGTTTTATTGACGCGGCAACCGTTGCGCTGCGGCACATCGACCTGCGATTCAAACACATGCACAGTGACATCGATGGCATTCATATGCGTATCGAAGATCTGGAGCTCAGGTGCGCACTGGGGTTCTCCCGCCCAGGTAACCTCATAGCGCCACACCGCGCCGGCGTCTGCCGGTAAATAGCGAATGGCATCGATCTCGTAGCGACCGCAGCATTCGCCACGCTGCGCATCGCGGATAAGCGCGCACAGCGCAGGCTTTGCTTTGTAGTTAACCTTGGATTCCAGCTTGGCCACGCGGCTATCGAGGCGAATGGAGCCCAACCTTTGGCCACAGGATGCAAAAACGACATCCATCGACGAGCCATCCAAAAACGGAAGCACCAACACGGCGAGCTCGCGTTCGCAATCGGAAACGGAAGGGCAAAGCGCCAGCACACGGCCATGATCGACTGGGAACACCAGCGACGGCACACAAGAACCACTCGTTGTCGCGTGGGCAAACGTTTGAGAACCCTCCCGCTCAATAAGCGCGGCGACATCCTGACCGGCAAAACGAAGCAGCACAAACAGACGGCCCTGACTGCGGCAAAGTGCCAAACGCTTGATACTCATCTACACTTCTCGCTTTCCCAGGGCGTTCGCTGCCATACGCTTGCAGGCACCCAGACGCCCAAACCTCAAGACGTCGTAATCGAACATGAGCTTTTTGCACTCACGGGCATTGGGGGCCTTGCAGGTAAGCGCCGCACGCACCATAGCAGCAACAGAAGGAGCGCATTGTGCGAGCGCAGCATCGCTGCCCACGGCAGAACCGGCAAGCGCCGTGGCAACGGCAGCAAACACCTTACCGCAGTCCGAACCCAGCAGCCTGAGCGCATCGTACAGCACCAGATCGCATAGGAAGTACGCCAGGTCATCGGCATGTTGAGCATCGAGACCGTCGCGCTGCCAGTCAGCCAGCACCGCAGAGTAAATCTTCACGTGCTCCAGCAGGCGCGTCTCGTCGTCATAGCGCATGGTGTCCATGAGCGAGCCCTTGCGCGCCACGCGGTAGTCGTACAGCTTGTTCGAAATAAGCGCGGTCTTGCGCGAGCGACCGTACACGGCAAAATCGAAGACCTGGTCCTCGCCATACTTAACGGTTTCGTCGAACACGATCCCGTTCCCCAGCAAAAACTCACGCTTGCAAGCGGTGCGCCATGCAAAGGGGCGAGACGCTTCCTTAAACAGCAGGTCGGAGCCATAGCCTTCAAACGACACATCGCGCGGGCTCAGTACATAGTTAAGCCACGGATACCCCGCCTCCAGCGGATACGGATTCGCGCCAAAGGTCAAAACATCACAGCGCTCGCGCTCAAAGGCATCGACGATCACACGGCATGCATCGGGCGTAAACCGGTCGTCGGAATCCAAAAACGCGACGATAGGCGCCGTGGACGCAGCGATGCCGGCATTACGCGCACTCGACAGGCCCCCGTTTGGCTTATCGACCAGCGTAAAGCGCGCGTCCTTTTCGCAATACGCAGCCGCGATGTCGCGCGAGCCATCCGGCGAGCCATCGTTGACCAGCACGCCTTCCCAATCGGGCATGTCCTGCGCAAGCAGGGAGTCCAGGCACCAGGCCAGGCACTCCTCCACCTTATAGATGGGAACAACAACGGAAATCTTAGGGGTAGCCATAGTCACACACTCCTACTGGGCGGCCGAAACGTCATCGGGATGCGGGTTATCGCCGTAGGTGCGCTGATACGTCAGCACGCGCCAGACCAGCGGCAGGCCGCCGATCTTAAAGTAGTGCTTAAACGTATTGAGCTTGCCCGGCTTCTTAAAGTCAAAACGCGAATCGATATAGGCGCGGGGCGACTTGACCATCAGGCGCAAGTCGGTCTCGCCGCGCGGATCGAAAAGCGACAGGTCAAAGCGACCGGCATCCCAATCGGCCTTGAGCTCGGGGGAAGCCTTCTCCCAAAACTGCCCACGCAGCTCATCGACCAGACGCTCATCATTCCAACGGTACGTATCGACCTTCATGCGCATTAAAATGCCCTGGAGCTGAACCTTGAGCTCGGGACGCTCGTCCAAAAAACGTTGCATCTCGGCATATTCGTCGCACACGCAAAACACCTTGTTGGGCGAATTAACGGAGCTCTTCTCGTTATCCTGGCGATAGCACAAAATTGGGTCAGCAATAAACGCGGCACGCTCGGCGCAAGCCCAAACCTTAAAGTTAAAGCCTGCGTCCTGATACGAGGCGCCCGGCGTGGGAAGGAACCGAATCTGATTGTCGTTGAGGAACTCGCGCCGATAGATAGCCGACCAAATGGAAGGTTTGCGGTAGAAGATGCCCGGGCGATCAACGGGGCGATACGCGGCGCCCGTCATATGCTCGTCAATAATTCCAAACAGCTCACGGCGCTCGCCGGGCGCAGACCAGTACAGGTAAAAGTCGCCCTTAACGACATCGGCATGCTCAGCATCGGCCTTGGCGACCAGCTTTTGGAGCGAATCCTCAAACATAAAGTCGTCGGACTCAAGGATGCCCACGTACTCACCGCGCGCCATCTCCAGGCCGCGGTTCATCGAGTCGCCGTAGCCGCTGTTAGCTTTGTCGATCATCTTTACGCGGGGGTCGCGCTCCATGTACTCGCGGATGATATCTGGCGAACTATCGGTAGAACCGTCGTTAATGCAAATGATCTCAATGTCTTTGAGCGTCTGCGCCACGGCGGAATCGAGGCACTCGCGCAGGTAGCGCTCAACATTGCAGATGGGAACAAGCAGCGAAACTTTAGGGGTATCAGAGTTCTGCAAGAGAACCTCCTGTTGAATAGCGTGTAACAGGGTTATTTTAGCAGCCGAGTTGCGGCGGGCGGCAGCGCTTGGAATTAGATAAAGCGCTCTAGGCAGGCTTTGAGACCACGAGTCGAAAGATAGAACAGCGTGGCGTCTGCCATCGAAACGCCCGAGGTCGCCGCAACGAGCTTGTGGGCAACACAGCGAACGGCACCCTTAGCAGGCATATCCGCCCACGCCGTTCCCAAAAACGTCGTGAGATCCATATTGACGCGAGCCGCCACGCGATGGAAACCATCGGCATCCAAGCGCGCCAGGTCGAACACAATTAGGTCCAAAAACCAAGTTATCAGCTCGCCGGGGCACAGGTCCAAAAGACCGTAGGCTGCCCAGTCCTCCAAGACCTCCTCGAGCATTCTCATATGGGCATCGAGCTTTTTGGCGCGAGCCTCGGCACTGTTGAACTCGTGCGTCGCCGATTCACTCTCCATCACGTAGTGGTAGAACTTGTCCGGCATGACGACGGTCCTGCGGGCAAGCGCATAAGCCGCAAATTGGAAGACGACGTCCTCGCCCAAAGCCAAACCGGGGGCGAAGCGAATGCCTTCGCGATTGAGCAGCTCGCGCGAAAAAGCCGCACGGCAGGCATAGGGCTGCGCATTCGAATGGAACAGCAGTTGGGGATCACGGACGCCGAAGGTACCAGCTTTGGGGCTCATGAGTTGCTGGACGCGTCTGGGGGCAGCATCGGCAGGTTCACAGACGCCGCCAAAAACGGCGGCCTCGGCATCCGCAGACTCCATGGCATGCAGCACGCGCTCGACCGTCTGGGCATCGATGTAATCGTCGGCGTCCACAAAAAAGACGGTCTCGCCCTCGGCGGCATCGATACCGGCATTTCGAGCACACGAGACACCCGCGTTTTCCTGGTCAATCACCAGTACGCGATCGTCGGCCTGCGCGATCTGGTGCAACACGTTCAACGAATCATCAGTCGAACCGTCGTTGACGCAGACAACCTGAATCGAGCGCTCGGACTGGGCCAACAGCGAATCGAGGCATCGCTGAATGGAGCGTGCAGAGTTGTAAACGGGGACGACAATGGTAGCTTTAGGACACGAGGCCTCTCCCATGTCGACCTACCCCCTCAGCGATTCGATGAGGAAGGCGGCGACCACGCCTGGGCCTCCAACCGAGGCGTAATACTTAGCACGCCCCAAGGCACCATCCGTCGCAAAACTCGGATGCTCGTCAACCCAGCCCTCAGGATCTTTGAGGATGGCAGCGAGATTCGCGCGCTTCCACGGTTTGAGGTCGTCAAGCGAAAACTCCCCCACGTCCAAGGCCGACTGAAATTCCTTGGCCATCTGCACCAGGAACTCCTTATAGAACTTAGGCGCCAGGCGCACGTAGTTCCACATGTACGAATCGTACTTAATGAGCTGATTGAACTTGAGCATGCGCTCGACGTCATCGCTTGCGTGGTCGCGGGCATAATCCTCTCGAATCCAACGCTCAATCTCGGCATACTCGGTATTGACGCAAAAGACCTTAGCCGAAGAATTGACCGAGGAATTCTCGTTGTCCTGGCGATACGACAACACGGCATCATGCAGGTAAACAGCCTTATCGGCGCACGCGATCACCTTAAAGGCGAATGACGTGTCCTGAAAGGATGCCCCCGGAGTCGGCAGGAACTTAATGCCGTTGCGCTCAAGAAAATCGCGACGGTACACGGCCGACCAAATCGACGGCTTTTGCTTAAAGAACTGAGTCGTATCGCTCGGGTGCACCGGCTTGCCGCAATCCTGAGGTCTAAACATCTCGTGCAGCGAGCGGCGCTCCTCGGGCTTAGACCAGTAGAAATCAAAGTTCGCCTTCGCGAAGTCGGCATTATTGCTATCGGCGGCCGAGACAAGCTTTTCGAGTGCGTCGGACGCCATAAAGTCATCGGACTCCAAGATGCCCACGTACTTGCCACGCGCCATCTCCAGACCGTGGTTCATCGAGTCGCCGTAACCGCTGTTGGCCTTGTCGATCATCTTGACGCGCCCATCGCGCTCCATATACTCGCGGATAATCGCCGGCGAGTTGTCGGTCGACCCGTCGTTAATGCAGATGATCTCAATATCCTTGAGCGTCTGCGCCAGGGCGGAATCGAGGCACTCGCGCAGGTAGCGCTGAACATTGTAAATGGGGATAAGCAGCGACAGAACAGGGCTGCCAGAGGCGTTAGTAGACAAATGTGCTCCTTAGGAAATACCTGTCGTTTCATGGTATCAAAGGGTCAGCGCGCCAGCGGGCGTTTATATAATCTATGGAGCTCGCAGAGGCAAACCGATAAGAAAGGACGTCATGCAGCCCAAAGCCGCACGCAACATATCCATCGAAGCCTTGCGCTTGGTCGCGGTCGCCGGCATCGCGGTGTTCCACACCTTTCAGTGGACCTTCCAAGCCGTCTGCGTCGGCGCCGTGGAATATGCCCCACTTGCGATGTTCCCCTATTCCAGCGTACTCGGTTTTATTAACTTGCTTGGCTGCTGGGCCAACGAGGTCTTCTTTATGATCTCGGGCTATTTTCTCATCGCTTCGGCCGCGCGTGCTTGGGACGGTGGAGCAACGTGGAAGTCGCAAATGCAACGGACGGCGCAGCGCCTTGGCAAGGTCATCTTGCCTACTGCGTTTTATTGCCTCATGGCGCTCGCGTGGTCCACGGTCGTCTCACCCATTCCCGATGTCTCCCTGCACGCGCACTATTGGTACACGCTGGGGCTTGAGTTTATCTGGGTCTATGCCGCCACGGTCTTCATGGCGCCGCTGTTTGGCCTGGCCAAGAGTCGACTCTCTAAGAGGAGCTACACGGCAGCGGTCATCGTCGTTGGAATCCTCGCATTTGTTGTTAACGGGTATTTAGCCGCCATGAGTGCGACAAGCGCCGGCGAGTTTTCTTGGCTCCAGAAGTCCATGAGCGCTACCACGTACGTAGTCGCATTTTTGATCGGCGGGCTGCTCCGCGACATTACCGATGTCATGGATTCGGACAGGGCGGGCGCCTTGGGCATGCGGTCGCTCGCAGCGGTTTTGGTGCTCACCACCATCCTGGAAGGCGAACTCTCCTTCACCGGCAACCTCACAGCAATGGCAGCCCTCTCCTACAAATCGACCTCGTTGATCTCGTTTGTCCTCGCTGCCACCTCCCTGCTCTTTGCGGCTACCCGACGCAGCGCCTCGGACAATCCACGAGCCGCAGGCGTCATCGTCACCCTTTCGACCGCCACGCTCGGTTTCTATGTGATGCAGTCGCTCACCAGTAGCCTGTGGCGTCCCGTCTTCAATACGTTGCTCGCAAACATACTGGTCAGCCAAAACAGCCCGGCAGTTATATGTATCGTCACGGGTACCGTCATTAGCATCGTCTTTGCCCTGACGCTTCTCACCATCGACGCAGCTAGAAGCTTTATCGCTCGCAAGCCCAAGCGGCAATAGACACGCTGCCGTCAGACGCTAAAGCCGCTACAGCCGTGACAGGTTCCTGCGTTTTATTCAAAGCTTGCCGTCAAGGTGCGCCGAGCCTTTACAATAGGACTGTCTCAAGGACGTATTCGATAGCTTCCGCGCAGCACTCGCCCGCCGCGCGTGAAAGGATATATTGCCCCATGCCTTCAACCCTTCCCGCCCCCATCGACAAGCTCGCCATCGTCGTCGTTACGTACAAGCGCCAGGAACTTCTGGCCAACTTGTTCGACTCCATGACCGAGCTCACGGCAACGCCCTGGCGCATCGTGATTGTCGATAACGAGAATTCGCGCGAGACCGAGACCATGTGCACCGCATTCAACGAGCGCCTGGCCAACCTGTGGGGCATCGACACCGAGCAGCCCGACGCGCAGGGCAGCACCGACCGTGTCATCTACGCCCCGCAGCTCGAAAACGGCGGCGGTGCGGGCGGCTTCTCCGCCGGCACTAAATGCGCCTACGACCTGGGCGCCCAGTGGTTCTGGGTGATGGACGACGACGTGCTCGTCATCCCCGAAGGCATCGAGCGTCTTGCCAAGTGGACCGACCGCTATGATGTCATCCAGGGTTCGCGCCTGGACTTTGACGGCGGCGCCTTCTTTTGGCAATACCAACTCATCCTTTCGCTCGGCATTCCCAACCCAGTCGCCAAGTGGGACTTGGGTCCAGAGGGTTATCGCGCCATGAACCAGCTGTGCTTTGAGGGCGGCATGTTCTCGCGCCGCGTGGTCGACAAGATCGGCCTGCCCGATGCGCGATTCTTCATCTACGGCGACGATGCCTGCTATGGCTACGTGGCCAGCCAGCACTTCCCCGCCGCCGTTGTTGCCGACGTGGTGCTCAAGCGCGCCCGCGCCGTCTCTAACTGGGACATCGCCGGCAAACGCCAGCTCAACTCCACGAGCGACACCAACCGCTACTACATCATGCGCAACCGCGGTTATCTGGCACGCTACATGCAGATCTACGGCGACTACCACCCTATGCTGTTCCGTCTGGGCAACGCCGCGACCTTCTGCAAGGAATTCATTCGCCTGGCTGCGGTCGATAAGTGCTTTAAGACCGGTATTCCGGCGCTGCGCCGAGGCATGAAAGACGCCCGCAAGATCATCAAGGATCCCAACTGGAAGCCCATGCCGCCCATGAAGGACACCGAGTAACGGAAGCTGGAAACACCTCGGCGCTTAAAGCCGCTGGCACACCGTAGCCACATGCTGCCCATCAAACCCAAACCCCCAGCGCATGCGTCCAATGGCGGGGCGTGGCACACGGATTTCGTCGATGCCGTCGCGCTCTATGTCGAGCAGCGCCTGCACGGCCAGCAATTCCAGGCCCAGCGCATCCACACCGGGGTCATACATCATGTTGATCGTTATCAGCGGACGTTCATCGAGCATACCGATCGTATCGGCTATGTCGAACACGGCGCCCGTGGGAAAAACCTGGATGTCCCAGCGATCCGCGCCACACTTTCGCCTCGAGGCAGGATTGGCATAGCCCGGCAAGCCAAAGCAGAGCCCCTGCAAGAGCAGATGATATGGCAGCGGCGTATCTGGGTCGGTCGCACCGATTCCCGCATCTCCCAAGATGCGGCTTAGCGCCCGCCTCACGGTATCCTCGTTCCCATGGCACAGCCCGTCGCGAAACGCATCGACGTCTCGAATGTCTTCTGCGGCACACTCAAACCACTCAATAATCACTAGACGCAAGGCCTGGCGAAGCTCGTTATTGGGCAATCGCAAAGCACGGAAGCGATCGCCATGCTCTGGCTCCTCAGTCATATCCGTCGTGAGAAAACCGGACAGATACAGCGCTGTCCACATGCCATCGTCAGGCGAGACATCTGGCTCTGCAGTGCCCAAACAAAGCGGGGCCTCAGCGCACCCATGGGCCTCGAGCAAATCAAACAAGACCGAAAGGCGGTCGAGATTCCACCCGGCAACTACCCTACTCAGGCAATCGGCATATCCATACAGATCGGCACGCACAGGCGCCGTGCAGCCTCGGCCCAGAAAACCGATCACACGCTCTGGACTCGAGCAATAGGCCCTGCCAAACCGATACCCCTCGAGCCATTCACGCGCATCATTCAGGTATTCCTCGCGCCCAGCATGATTCAAAAGAGCCTCGACCTCGGCATCCGAAAAACCGAACCAACGGTCACACCACGCCGACAGCGGCGTCGTCAGACAATACGAGCAGCCGCGCGAAGAAAGCGCCGCTTCGGCAGGACCGGGACACTCCCCCATCAGACACGTCAGCCGCAACGAATCGCGCGCAGTGGCAATGGCGTCAAACAGCGCACGGTCAAGTAGCCCTGCCGGATCGGCGCCGGAAGCGCCCCTCGCGCTCGCACGGCCCAACCACGCCGCGTCGTACCCATCAACGAGCAATACAACCTGTTCATCGCAGGCCATCTCCAGCAGCTCAATGAGCACGCCAAGCACCGAGGCGACCTCGTCCTCGCTCGCCGCGCCACGCGCAACGCGTTCGATGTGACGCACCTTGTCTCGAGCTAAATCCGGAGCTTCCAAGAGTGGCAACAAGCGAACACATTCGCCCGAAAGAGCATTGTGCACGACGCCGGCAACAGCGGCCCCGCACCTTGCAGCGCCAGAAAAGTCCAGCGATATCACCGGATAGCAAGCATACTCATCACGATAGCGCCCGCCGTTCGCATCCCAAATCTGAGCATCGGCAAACGAGATCCGACCGGCGCGACCGACCGCCGGACGCTCCAGAAAAGCCCTGAGCATCGACAAGTTCATGCTCTTGCCAAAACCCTCGGGTCGACAGCACACCACAACGGACGCGTCACAGTCCAACACATCGGCAATAAACATGGTCTTGTCGACCAGTATGCAACGACCAATGGCATCGGCAAAATCATGCACACCGACCGGTAAGACCGCATCATCGACATGGTTGACAAGCCGTACGCCAAAAGTAGCGGCACTGTTGCAATACTCCTGTTCAGACACCGTAACTTCTCCCTAAAACGCAGCACGAAGCCCATTGTAGCGAGCAGTTCAAGCGCAACGCTGGATCCGTGCAAAGGCATCGGGCAACGGTAGGAACAAAGGCCTTGAGGGGGCATAACAAATCGTTGTGCAACAAAATGGGGCCCGATGCATCTGCACCGGCCCCCATTGCGAATCTTTAGTTGTCGGGCAACCGAAAGGGACTACTCCTCGGAGTCGTTCTGCCCAGCAGCCTTCTTTTGCTGATCGAGCTTATGCTTGCCACTCACAATAGACGTGGCACCCAGCGTGGCCAAGCTTGCACTGGCAAGGCTCGCCATCACAATCAGATCGCCCGTCTTGGGCATATTGCCGCCAGATGACTTGGTAGTTGTAGTCGTCGTGGTTGTAGTGGTCACCGTCTTGGAGTCATTTTGCTCTTGGTTCTGGTTGTCGGTGTTGCCCTTACTGCTGTCCTCGCCCTGCTGCTTTCCGTCCTCGGTCTTGTCCTTGTTCTTGTCCTTCTCCTCAGATTCAGACTTCTTGTCCTCGTCCTTCTTCTGAGCGGACTTGTCGTCCTTCTCATCAGAGCTAGAACCCTTATCGGATTCAACCTTCTCGGAAGCCTTATCCTTGGAGTCGCCCTTTGCGGCTTCGGTCTTTTCCGTGGAAGCCTGATCAGAGTTGTCCTTGTTCTGGGCCGAGCCGTTATTGACGCCAGCCATCAGCGAAGAACCCAGCGTAGAACCAAGCTGCTCGGAGAAAGAAGGCTTCTTGTCCGGCGAAGCAACGGGAGCGTCCGGCGCCTTATTCGAGTCGTCCTTGGAAGCATCGGAATCAGGGGTTGCGTCAGAGCCAGAGCCGTTGTTAGAGCCGGTGTCAACGGACGAATCGCTCGAGCCGGTGGATGAGTTAGAGGTGTCAGCGTCGGTCGAACCAGAAGCGTCGCTGTCCGTATTGCCGGCAGAGCTTGAAGACGAATCGCCCGCAGCAGAGCCGTTCGAATTGGAGCCGTTCGAGGTAGAGCCGTCGTTGGTAGTGCCACCAGCAGAGCCATTACCGTCAGCATCGGTCGAGGGCGCATCCATCCTGTCATCGTTGGCATCGTCACTCGAGTCGTCATTCGAATCAGGTGTCGGCGAGGGCGCCGGTGTGGGCTCGGGCTGCACGGGCGTCGCAGCGGCAGCCTCATCCTCGGCGATAAAAACCAAGCAGTCCTTCAGCTCATTTTTATAACGATTCTTCCAGCCCTCATGATACTGGGGCTGACTCGAAAACTTGGTGGCGACATTGTTGACCACGCTATTGGAGAGCGCCGTCACAAACTCGCGGTCGGACATATCGTTGGAAAGATTCGCCCAGCGGAAAAAGTCCCTGCAGCCACCGGTGCCGCACATGTTGGTGATGCTCCACACCATGCCCTTGACGCAATCGGCGCGGCCCGAAATATCAATGCCCAGGCCGCTCTTGAGCCACGCCTCGGTCACCGCATAGTACGAGTTGTACGCATAGGCATCTTGAAGTGCTGAGAACTCAACAGGATCGGTGTTGTACGCACCTTGGAAGGCATCCTGCGCGATATGGCCCAGCTCGGTAAATTGGCCGTTCTCGTACATGGCATTGCTCGCGTTGGAAATCTCGCTGCCGCGATCAATCGCATCCTTGAGCATGCTGTATTTTTCGGGGTTGTAGTTGTAGGCCTGCTTCATAAACGGAATGAGCGACCAACGGCGGTCGAACTGGTAATAGCCCAGCGCGTTATAACCGTCGCCATACGAAAAGCCTTGGTTGTAGTTGCCATGGCTCTCGTACTTGGTAAAGTACTTCATCTCGGGAGTCACGTTGACAAACGAAACGCCCTGGACCGACCTCAGCACGCCCGAGAAGGACTGCTGGGTGTAGAGGCCTTTGTCGATATCGGTGGCATCCGAGGCAACGCCCGGCGTGGGTTCCTCGGCAGCGGCGGGCGCGGGCGCGGTAACGGCGCTAAACGAAAGCGCCAGCGTCAGGCCCGCAACAATCGCGGAATGCTTGGGCTGCATAAGATCCTCCCTGCATTGGTATAGTTAAAGTGCAGTTTGCAAAGATAGAAATAAGTATTGCAGCTCGCCCGTTGTTGCACAACAACCCCTCGGTAAACGGCAACAACCCTCCGCGAAATCTTAAGGAATTAAACAAACTGGTCGTCGGGCGCCATCAGAAGCTCGCCGTATCGCTCCATCAGCCCGTCCCTCAACTGACAGAAAGCGGGGATATAGACGTTCAAGATGCGCTGAATCAAATCTTGAGCGAGCTTGTTGTCGTAGATATGGACGTTCGTATTGCGGTCTCTGAGCATGTCTAGCCAGGCCGCCTCATCAATAAAGTCGTAGAATCGGTACGACTCCTTCACGATGGCACGAGGAGACCCCGACGCGGCAAGCGTGGCGCCCTCATACTCGAGCAGACGCTTAAGGAGCTTCCAGCTCAGTTCAAATTGAAGATTGAACTTATTAATCAATCCACTCTGAACAAAATCATTGTTGAGATCCTGATTGGGCGCATCCTCAAGATTCGCCAAGGCGCTAACAAAGTTCTCATATTTTTTCATACAGAATCACACCATCCCTGGCAATCTCATCGAGCAATTGCTGCGAGAGGGACTCGTCGAGATTGACGACATCTACATCTAAAAGAGTATCAAGATGTTCCTCGATCAAATATGAGAAACGGCCGAAATCCCGGCAACCTGCTACGGCGATGTCAATATCGCTCTTGGGCAAGTTGTCGCCTCGAGCACGAGAACCAAACAACACGACCTTCTCGGCGTCACATTCCCGAGCAAAAACTTCGATTTGCTTGTACACCTTGTCGAGAGATGCCATTTGCACCCCTACAGCTTAATGTCAAAGTTGATTTCGGGGACGGCGGCCAGGTCGGCCAACGTCACGCCGTCGACGTACTTTTCGATCACGTCGTCCAAACCGCGCCAGAACTTGACGGTCGAGCACAAATCGCTGCGGGTGCAGCTGTTGTCGATGCCATCGCACGCCACCGGAGCCGTGCTGCCCTCGACGGCACGCAGGATGTCGCCGGCGCGCACCTCGGCCGGGTCCTTCGCCATCATGTAGCCGCCGCCCTTACCGCGCACGCTCCTAAGCAGGCCCGCCTTCATGAGCGGACGAACCAGCTGCTCCAAATACTTTTGTGAAATATGCTCGCGGTCAGCGACCTCGCGAAGGGCAATCTTGCCCTCGGCGTCACCAAGAGCTGCGATATAGATCATCAGACGGAGGGCATAGCGGCCCTTAGAAGAAATGAGCATACCTACCCTCTCATCGTTGCCGGGACAAAATACCAAGCTTGTTTGTCCCAAATCTTATGCACGCGGGGCAAACAAGCCTGATTATTATGTCCCACATCTAAAAAGTCGAGTGGATTAGTCGGGTTTTCCCTTGACTAACGCCGAACCCATAGTAACTTTATTCCGAGAAGATTCCTAGGGTTTAGTACACCTATGAGTACACCATATACAGAGAGGGACAGCATGAGCGCAAATCCGCTGCTTTCCATCGAAGGTCTGACCGCCTCCGTGGACGAAAAGACCATCCTCCACAGCGTCAACCTCAACGTCGCCGCCGGCGAGACCCACGTGCTGATGGGACCCAACGGCGCCGGCAAGTCCACCCTCGGCCACCTGGTCATGGGCGACCCCGTCTATACCGTCAACGACGGCCGCATCGTCTTTGACGGCCAGGATATCACCGAGCTCACCACCGACAAGCGTTCGCGCGCCGGCCTGTTCTTGAGCTTCCAGGCCCCGGTCGAGATCCCGGGCGTGCCGCTGTCGAGCTTTTTGCGCGCCAGCATCGCCGGCCGCCCCGGCCTGGAGATGAAGGGCAAGGAGTTCCGCCGTCGCGTCAAGGAGCTCGCGGCCGAGCTCAACATGGACACCGCCTATCTCAACCGCGAGCTGGGCGTGGGCTTCTCGGGCGGCGAGAAAAAGAAGGTCGAGATGCTCCAGCTTCTGCTGCTGCAGCCCAAGCTCGCCATTCTGGACGAAACCGACTCCGGCCTGGACGTCGACGCCCTGTCCACCGTTAGCCACGGCATGGACGCCTACCGCAAGAGCTGCGACGGCTCCATGCTCATCATCACGCACAACACGCGCATCCTGGAGCACCTGGATGTCGACCGAGTCCACGTTATGGTCAAGGGTCACATCGTGCGCGAGGACGACGCCTCGCTCATCCCCTGGATCGACAAGAACGGCTTTGAGACCTTCGAGCGCGAGGCCGCCGAGCAGCGCGCCCAGGTCGAGGCCTCCGCTGCCGAGCAGCAGGCGTAAAGGGGCAACGCAATGACCAAGAACCGCACCGAGGTCGCGGACATCGACCGCAGCCTCTACGACTTCACCTATGGCGAGGAGGGATTCGAGCGCCTCGACGCCGGCATCACGCCCGACATCGTGCGCGAGATCAGCGCCAAGAAGGACGAGCCGCAATGGATGCTCGACCTGCGCTTAAAGTCCCTCGAGATTTTCAACCGCTTCCCCGACCCGACGTGGGGGCCCTCCATCGAGGGCCTGGACATGGACAACATCGTCACCTACGTCAAGCCCAACACCGACCAAAAGCACGACTGGCAGTCGGTGCCCGACGACATCAAGAGCACCTTTGAGCGCTTGGGCATCCCCGAGGCCGAGCGCAGCTACCTGGCGGGCGTCGGCGCGCAGTACGACTCCGAGCTCGTCTACCACAACATGCAGGACACCGCGTCCAAGATGGGCATCGTCTACTCCGGCATCGAGGAGGCCCTGCACGACCCGCAGTGGGAGCCGCTCATTCACGAGAAGTTTATGACGCTCATCCCGCCCACCGACCACAAGTTTGCGGCCCTACACGGCGCCGTGTGGTCGGGCGGCTCGTTTGTCTACGTGCCCAAGGGCACCAAACTCGATTTTCCGCTGCAGAGCTACTTCCGCCTCAACGCCAAGGGCGCTGGCCAGTTTGAGCACACGCTCATCATCGTCGAAGACGATGCCGATCTGCACTTTATCGAGGGCTGCTCCGCGCCCAAGTACAACGTGGCCAACCTCCATGCCGGCGCTGTCGAGCTCTTTGTGGGCAAGCGTGCGCACCTGCGCTACTCGACCATCGAAAACTGGTCCAAGAACATGTACAACCTCAACACCAAGCGTGCGCGCGTGGACGAGGACGGCGACATCGAGTGGATTAGCGGCTCCTTCGGCAGTCACGTGGGCTACCTCTACCCCATGAGCGTGCTCAACGGCCGTCGCGCCCGCTCGAGCTTTACCGGCATTACCTTCGCCGGCGCCGGCCAGAACCTCGACACCGGCTGCAAGGTCGTGCTCAACGCACCCGATACCTCGGCGACCGTCGAGACCAAGGGTATCTCCAAGAGCGGCGGCATCCAGACCTTCCGCAGCTCCATCGTGGCCACGCCTAAGGCAGAGGGCTCCAAGGCGACCGTGAGCTGCCAGTCGCTCATGCTCGACGACCAAAGCCGCTCCGACACCATCCCCGCCATGGACATCCGCGCCAAGAACGTCGACATCGGCCACGAGGCCACCATCGGCCGCATCGGCGACGACAAGGTGTTCTACCTGATGAGCCGCGGCATCTCGGAGGAAGAAGCCCGCACCATGATCGTAAACGGCTTTGCCAACCCGGTCTCCAAGGAGCTGCCGCTGGAGTACGCCGTCGAGATGAACAACCTGATCAAGCTCGAGATGGAAGGAGCGATCGGATAATGAAACAGACCACGAACACCGCTGCCACCACGCTCGAGCAGGTCAATGCGATGCCGGCCGCCACTTGGGGCTGGCTCAAGATGAACCAGACCAAGCTCGAGCTTTCGGACGAACTTGCCGCCGCTCCCACCGAGGCCGTTGAGGTTGAGGGCTTGGAAGAGCAGTTTGCTGGCACGGCCGACGCCTTCGATACCGCCATGGACGCCATGGCCGAGCGCTTCCCCGAGCGCCGCGCCTCCGCCCCCGGCGACGCCGCCGACCGCGCCCGCATCACGCCCGAGACCGAGCTCGACGTGCCCGCCACCTCCATCTACCAGGCCGGCGCCATCAAGCTCGAGGAGGAGCTCTCCCCCGCTGAGGCTTTCGAGACCGGCATGGGCGAGGCTGCCTACACCTATCTGGCTGATCACGCCACCAAGCGCATCGTCATCGATGTGCCCGCCTATCAGCACGCCACGGTTACCGTGCGCGTTAGCGGCGTCGACGCGGCGGCTGCGATTGCCGCCATCGATGTGGTCGCCCGGCCGCAGGCAACGCTCGACCTCGCTCTAGCCCTGGACTCCCCCGTTGCCGGCGAAGGTGCCGTGGGCTCCGTGCTGCGCGTGTGCGCTCACGAGTACGCCACCGTCAACGTAACCTGCACGCAGACGCTCGATGACAGCTGGATCGCACTCGACGACACCGGTCTGTTCCTGGACGAGGGCGCGCGCGTCAACGTGCAGCACACCGTCCTGGGTGCCGGCGCCAGCGCCACCGGCCTTGCCGGCGACCTGCTGGGCGATACCGCCAAGGTGACGATCGATACCGATTACCTGGGCGCCCGCGAGCAGGTGCGCGACTTTAACTACGAGCTGCGCCACCGCGGCTGTAAGACCGAGTGCGAGATTGACGCCAACGGCGTGCTAACTGGCACGTCCAAGAAGGTCTACCGCGGCACCATCGACCTCGTGCACGGCTGCAAGGGTGCGACCGGCACCGAGCGCGAGACGGTGCTCCTGGCCAACAAGGGCGTCGACAACAAGACCGTTCCCGTCATCCTCTGCGACGAGGATGACGTTGCCGGCAACCACGGCGCCACCATCGGCCACGTCCGCGACGAGCAGCTGTTCTACCTCGCCTGCCGCGGCCTTGACCAAAACGCCGCCGAGGACCTGTTCATCCGCGCCAAGCTGGAGGACGCCGCGCTTTCCGCCACCGACGAGCGCACCCGCGCCGCCGTCGTCCGCTTGGGCAACAACCTGATTGACAACTTTGAAGAGGAGCTCGCATGATCGACACCGAGCACGTTAAATGCGATACCTGTACTGCCCCCGAGCCCATGGAGCTCGACGCCAGCGACGAGGCCTCGCGCGGCTGGCCTACCGTCGACATCGAGACCAACCCCTACAAGGCGCAGTTCCCGCTGTTCCAGCAGCACCCCGAGATCGCCTTCCTCGATAGCGCAGCCACCGCGCAGCGTCCCGCCTGCGTGCTCGACGCCGAGCGCGACTTCTACCAGCGCATGAACGCCAACCCCCTGCGCGGCCTGTACTCGCTGTCCGTCGAGGCCACCGAGGCCATCGCGAAGGTGCGCCAGCAGATTGCCGACCTCATCGGCGCTTCCCAAGCCAACGAGGTCGTCTTCACCCGCAACACGAGCGAGTCGCTCAACCTGGTCGCCAAGAGCTTTGCTCCCACGGTCCTCGAGCCGGGCGACGAGGTCGTCATCACCATCATGGAGCACCACTCCAACCTGATCCCGTGGCAGCAGGTCTGCCGCGAAACCGGCGCCAAGCTCGTCTACCTCTACCCCACCAAGACCGGCCAGCTCACGACCGAGGAGGTTCTGTCCAAGGTGGGTCCCAAGACCAAGATCTTGGCCGTGGGTCAGGTCTCTAACGTGCTGGGCGTCGAGAACCCGGTCAAGAATCTCGGCAAGCTCGTGCACAAGTACGGCGGCTATCTGGTCGTCGACGGCGCGCAGTCGCTGCCGCACATGCCGGTCAATGTGGCCGATCTGGGCGCCGACTTCTTTGCCTTTAGCGCGCACAAGGCCATGGGCCCCATGGGCATCGGCGTGCTGTGGGGCAAGATGGACCTGCTCAACGCCATGCCGCCCATGCTTACCGGCGGCGAGATGATCGATTCGGTCACCGAGCAGGACGCCGTCTGGGCGCCCGTCCCCGAGAAGTTCGAGGCCGGCACGCAGGACGCCGCCGGCATCTTCGCCACAGGCGCGGCGCTTGATTACCTGGTCAACACGGTGGGCTACGAAAACATCCAGGCACGCGAGCAGGCACTCGTCCACTACTTGATGGGCGAGCTCATGCAGCTCGACTTTGTCCAGATCATCGGCTCCATCTATTGGGACAACCACCACGGCGTCGTCAGCTTTAACGTCAAGGGCATCCACCCGCACGATGTCGCGAGCATCATGGACATGGACGGCGTATGCATCCGCGCCGGTCACCACTGCGCGCAGCCGTTGCTCACCTGGCTGGGCGTCGAGAACCTTGCCTGCTGCCGAGCCAGTGTAGCCTTCTACAACGACAAGGCCGATATCGACAAGTTCATCGCCGGCCTGCATCACGTTTGGAGCACGTTCAATGGGTAACCTCTACACCTCCACCACGTTTATGGAACACAACTCGCACCCCGACTACAAGTACGAGATGGATGCCCCCACGCACGAGCACGACGGCATCAACCCCAGCTGCGGCGACGAACTCACTCTGCAGCTGCGTGTCGAGAACGGCGTGATCGAGGAGGCATCCTTTACCGGCCACGGCTGCGCCATCAGCCAGGCCAGCGCCGACATCATGGCCGACCTCATCACCGGCGAGACGGTCGAGGAAGCACGTCGCTTGGCAGGGCTCTTCCTCGCCATGATCCGCGGCGAGCAGCTCACCGAGGAGGACCTGGAAGATCTGGACGAGGCCGCCCAGCTCCAGGACATCTCGCACATGCCCGCCCGCGTTAAATGCGCCGAGCTCGCCTGGCGCACCCTCGACGGCATGCTCGAGGGGCAAGCTAACCAGTAGCGTATGCCCCGAATCCAAGGTTTTTGATTGCCGAGCCGCCCGATACGGGCGGCTCTGTTTTTTCCTAATGAGCACAGATGCACAAAGTCCGCGCGTCCGGCGCCCCGTCTGACATTTGCCACACAGCCAGACGCGAGCACGGGCGTTTTCCACAGTACCAAAGGCCTGCGGCAGGGCCCCGGGCCCGCCAAGCAATGCGCCAAGCCCCGTTCTGCGAAGCTCCGACTCGCTTCGCGCCTGCCGCAGACGGGTCCCATAGGAAGCGGCGTGCATTTTTGCGAATATTCAGCACGCCAAGCTGTGTGTATACGCATCGAAAGCGTTAATCAATGTCTTTAGGCGCATATATATTGTGTTTTAGAACAAGCATCGTGGTCTGACGGGACGCAGGCACGTGCTTCGGGGGCGCAACGGCAGAAATCAATAGCTTCGGGACCCGTATGTTGCAAGATTGCGGCGGTGCCGACAGCAACACGATGCTGAAAACTCCGTTATTTGCACGGCGCAGACGGGGGTAGGCACGGGCAAACCCGGACCGAGCCGTTATTTTATGCAAGATGGCGATTTTTCTATGCATATTAAGAAGTGCAGTTACCGTACCAGGCTTTTAGAACTAATGGTTGTGACATATGGGCGACCCCAGCTGCGGTGCACAGGCAGTCCTACGCCACGTTTCCGCCAGCCCGCATCGCCGTTCGCGCGCGGGCGCGCACGATACGAGAGACGGTACTTTTGCCAATCCCGGTATACCGCTCAATCTGGCGCACCGTAAAACCGGCATTATTCAATCCAACAATAACGGTATCGCGCTGCGCCAGCGGTGCAGTTTTAACCCCGTTGAGCGGAACCCCGAGGCTCTTCGCCAATTTGCCGGCAAAGGCGTGGCGTTCCCACTCCGTCTCTTTCATATCGCCCAGCGCTGGCTCGCCGCCGTCGGGCGTCGAAAGCGAATGGGTAATAAAGCCCTCGGCAGAACCAAAAAGCTCAAGCACGCAAGAAGGATCAGAAAATCCTCTCGCGACATCAGCCGCGTCACCGTCGTAAGCGCACAAATGCTCCGCAAAGCTGCTCCAGGGATAACGCTCGATTAAGCTGATGCCAGCCTCCTGCGGATCGGCGTGTACGGAGCGAATAGCCTCCATCACCTGCCAGTCGGTATCGAGCGAGCGCCGGTCAAAACGGTTCTGGAACAGATGGCCTGTGCGCCCCGTGCGCTTATTGAACCGCCGCGCGTACGTCAAAAGCAGCCGGTGCATTGCCGCGCTCATCCTGTCCTCGTAATCTGCAAGCACCAAATGCACGTGATTGCCCATAAGGCACCAGGCGATAACCGTCACACCCTCCTCCCGGCAGCAGTCGCGCATCAGTTCCAAAAACTCCCACCGGTCGTCATCGCCCTCAAAGATGAGCCGCTTGCCCGTACCGCGGGCACAGACATGGTAAAAGCCGGTAACCGTTCTCCAAACGCGCTGCATGGCGCTCCCTTCACCGGGATCTGCTTGCCATCCAATACAGCACGATTGAAGCGTGCCATCAAAACATTCACGCAAAACAATACACTCGCGCGGCCAAAGGCAGTAATCAGGCGGCGAACGGCACCGTTGCAACAGGTCAACCCCTGCAACGCTTACAAGAGCTGACCAAAAGCTTGCCAAAGACGGACCCCCTCTACGGAAGTTCGCGACCACAGAACATAGCGTTAAACCGTTTCAATTAAAACTTCCGGACTTCTCGCTACGAAAACTGAGCCGTTCGCCGAATATTCCGTGCATTTCGCGGTATTATAGGGGCTGCATGTCATGTCCCTTTCGAAGGGTCGCCCGGCAATCGCCAGCCACGACCCCCAGACGGGACGCCAACACGATAGAGAGGAGAGGCATGCAGTACTCACAGGAAGTGGAGAACATGTGCCCCGTTGCCAAGGGTGCATACCACGGCCCCGCACCCATCCCCGAGGAGGGCAAGTGGGTCCAGGCTAAGGAGATTTCCGACATCTCCGGTCTTACGCACGGTGTGGGTTGGTGCGCACCTCAGCAGGGCGCCTGCAAGCTCACGCTGAACGTCAAGGACGGCATCATCGAGGAGGCCCTCGTTGAGACCATCGGCTGCTCGGGTATGACCCACTCTGCCGCCATGGCTTCCGAGATCCTCCCCGGTAAGACCATCCTCGAGGCCCTCAACACCGACCTCGTCTGCGACGCCATCAACGTTGCTATGCGCGAGATCTTCCTGCAGATCGTTTACGGCCGCAGCCAGACCGCGTTCTCCGAGGGCGGCCTGCCCGTGGGCGCCTCCCTCGACGACCTCGGCAAGGGCCTTCGCTCTCAGGTCGGCACCATGTTCGGCACCAAGGCCAAGGGCGCTCGTTACCTCGAGCTCGCTCAGGGCTACGTCACCCGCATGGCTCTCAACGACAAGAACGAGATTATCGCATTCGAGTTCCTGAACCTCGGCAAGTTCACCGACGCCGTCAAGGCCGGCAAGACCCCCGAGGAGGCCATCGCTGGCGCTATGGGCCACTATGGTCAGTGGGAGAACGCTGCCAAGTACATCGACCCGCGCACCGACGAGGAGACTCACTCCGTCGCCAGCGTGTTCCCGGTTCACGAGTAGAAAGGGAGGGAAATAACTATGACTGTTACGTTCGAAGGTTACGAGCGCCGCGCTGACAAGATCAACAAGTGCCTCGCCGACAACGGCATCGCCTCCCTCGAGGAAGCTCTGCAGATCTGCACCGACAAGGGCTTCAACCCGCGTGAGATCGTCAACAACACCCAGTCCATCGCCTTCCAGAACGCCGAGTGGGCCTACACCCTCGGTTGCGCTCTCGCTGTCAAGCGTGGCGCCAAGTCCGCTTCTGAGGCTGCCGCCATCATCGGCGAGGGCATCCAGGCCTTCACCGTTCCCGGCTCCGTCGCCGAGGACCGCAAGGTCGGTCTGGGCCACGGCAACCTGGGCGCTATGCTGCTCTCCGACGACACCGAGTGCTTCGCCTTCCTGGCCGGTCACGAGTCCTTCGCTGCCGCTGAGGGTGCTATCGGCCTGGCTCTGAACGCCAACAAGGCTCGCAAGAAGCCGCTGCGCGTCATCCTCAACGGTCTGGGCAAGGACGCTGCTCAGATCATCGCCCGCATCAACGGCTTCACCTACGTGAAGACCCAGTTCGACTACTTCACGGGCGAGCTCAAGGTCGTCGAGACCATCCCCTACTCCGATGGTCCCCGCGCCGCCGTCAACTGCTACGGCGCCGACGACGTCCGCGAGGGCGTTGCCATCATGTGGCACGAGAACGTCGACATCTCGATCACCGGTAACTCCACCAACCCCACGCGCTTCCAGCACCCCGTCGCTGGCACCTACAAGAAGGAGCGCCTCGAGGCTGGCAAGAAGTACTTCTCCGTCGCTTCTGGTGGCGGCACTGGCCGTACCCTGCACCCGGACAACATGGGCGCCGGCCCTGCCTCTTACGGCATGACCGACACCATGGGCCGTATGCACTCCGACGCCCAGTTCGCCGGTTCTTCCTCCGTGCCTGCGCACGTCGACATGATGGGTCTCATCGGCATGGGCAACAACCCCATGGTCGGTGCCACCGTCGCCTGCGCTGTCGCCGTCGAGGAGGCCCTCAAGGCCTAATCGCGCCCGCGCGATGCTCATATAGTTGAGCTTTGGAGCCGCTACCTTTCGAGGTAGCGGCTCTTTTTGTTTGCCCCGTCTCAAATTGGTTACTCTTATTAAAGGGTCCGATGTATCAGTTGCGGTGAAATACGGACTGAATTGCATCCATACAGGCCAAAACAGTCCGTATTCCACCGCAACTTATCAAATGGGCCGACCGAAGTGGCCGAGTCCACCTGACGCCCACCTGCCATATTTGCCCTTTACCGATTTGCCGAGTCTTTGCGGCCCCATTGCCGATCACCCGTGCGACAATGCGCCGGACGAGAAAGGAATCCGATGGAATCGACTGATGTACTGGTAATTGGATCTGGCATTGCGGGCCTTTGTGCCGCCATCGAAGCGGCACGCACTGGCGCAACCGTCGCCGTGGCAAGCGCCGGCAAGACCATGAGTGGATCGAGCTTCTTCCCTGGAACCTGGGGCCTAGGGCTTATCGGACCCGTTAACGAAGACGACGAACAAGACCTCATCGACACCATCCAGACCGTCGGCGGCGGTGTCGCCGACCCCGAGCTTGTCCAGACGTTTGTCCACGGCATTCCCCAGGCAATTGAATGGCTCGAGCAAGACCTGGGCGTTGAGCTCAAGCGTCCGCAAAACGCTGAGAGCGCTCAGCAAAAGCAGTTTATCCCCTGCTTTGACCACAAAACGCGCATGTGGCGCGGCCTCACCCGCAAGCCCCTTGAGGACGCTCTGACAGCCCGGATCGAGTCGCTCGGCATTCGCCTGCTCCCCCGCCATGAGCTTATCGACCTTGTTGAGGACACGAAAGGCAGAATCACCGGAACCGTGCTCTACAACCTCACCGAAGATCGAATCGTGCCCTTTGCTACCAAAGCCACGATCATCGCAGCCGGTGGCACGGGTGGCCTGTTCGAGCGAAGCCTCACTTCCGCCGACGTGCTCAGCTCATCACAGGCCATCGCACTGGCGCACGGCGCATCGCTTACTAATATAGAGTTCATGCAGATGATGCCCGGCTTCATCGAGCCCAAGCGCAACCTTGTCTTTAACGAGAAGACCTGGCGCTACGTACATGTAGACCAGCCGGTAGATATTGCCGACGACAAGCTGGACGACCTGCTCGAGCAGCGCTCTGGATATGGTCCCTTCACGTCACGCTTGACCTCCCGCGCTATCGATCTCGTCATCGATCAGGCAGGTGCCGAAGGCCTGGCACTCCACTACGACTTCCCCCGCGAGGATGTCCCAGAGTTTGTGCAGACCTTTGCCACCTGGCTGCAAGACGAGCACGGCATCGCCCCGACTGACGAGATGCGCGTTGCGATGTATGCCCACGCCGCTAACGGCGGCATCAAGATCGATAAGACCGCGCACACGGGCGTTGAGGGCCTCTACGCTTGCGGCGAGGCAACAGGCGGCATGCACGGCGCCGACCGCATTGGTGGCTTGTCAAGCGCCAACGGCATCGTATTCGGACGTATCGCGGGCGCATCGGCAGCCCTTGCAGCGCAGAAAGAGCCTGAGACAGCCCTGAAGGCGGATATCGCCCTCCCCCACTACGGCATTGCCACAACAGATGCCGAACGCCTGACACACAGCCTTAAGCACACAATGAGCACCTATTGCATGATCAACCGTACAGAGACGAGCCTATCCGAGGCATTACACGAGCTTGAGGGCTTGAAGACGGAGGCAACGACCTTGAGCACACAGAAAGCCCAGGACAGCGAAGTCGCAGCCCTCGCCCGCCTGCAATCGCAGATTCAACTAGCACAGGAAATGATCAAAGCCATGCGTAAGCGAACCGAAAGTCTCGGATCGCACTATCGAGCAGACTAAATCGATTCTCACTTTGAGTTTGATCACAACTTCTCAACATGCATCGAGCCCCGTGAGCATAATTCTCATAAGGAGAGCACGTTTATGGGGCTTTAGCCGTGTTCCCCTAAGGGAATCACGGTGCAGTTTCCCCAACTTCGCGCCCCGACGGGTTCGACCCCATGAAAGGTCAACAAAAAAAGCGACCAGCCGAAGCCAGCCGCTTTACAATGCTTTGGTGGGCCGTCAGAGGGTCAGCCTGCTGCGCAGGCGGCCGCTGCGGCGCCAAGGCGCCTTGCGCGCTGCGCTGACAAACGCTTACGCGTTTCCTCAGCTCCGCGCCCTTTCGGGTTCGACCCCATGCGAGGTCAACAAAAAAGCGACCAGCCTGAGCCAGTCGCTTTAACAATCTTTGGGTGGGCCGTCAGGGGGTCGAACCCTGGACCTTGGGATTAAGAGTCCCCTGCTCTACCAACTGAGCTAACGACCCAAAGCTAAAGTCCGATGTGGCGGACTTTAGAGGAGATATCGTGTGGTGGGCCGTCAGGGGGTCGAACCCTGGACCTTGGGATTAAGAGTCCCCTGCTCTACCAACTGAGCTAACGACCCGATATCAACACGAAGCAAGAACTGGGGTGGGTAAAGGGACTCGAACCCTCGACCTACGGGACCACAACCCGTCGCTCTAGCCAACTGAGCTACACCCACCGTGTCCTGTGCGCTTCGCGCTCGACTATTATTGCAAGGAACGCCACGCGATGCAAGCCCCAATTTTCAAGAATTTTGAAAAGAGTTTTTCGAGACCATTTCGAGCAAATCCCACCGGTTTCATAGGAGTAAACTTGCCCCACTGCAAATGCTCGAAAGGACCGGCATGAAAGAACTCTCCAACCGCACGGCAACGTTTACCGATTCCGTCATCCGCCGTATGACGCGCATCTCCAACAAGTATGGCGCCGTCAACCTGTCGCAGGGCTTCCCCGACTTCGATCCCCCGGCGCAGCTGCTCGATAGCCTCAGCGCCATCGCCGCCGATCCCAAGCCGCTCTATCACCAGTACTCCATAACCTGGGGCTCCCAGGCCATGCGCGAGGCACTCGCCGCCAAACAGGAGCACTTTATGGGCATGCCGGTCGACCCCAACCAGAATATCGTGGTCACCTGCGGCTCCACCGAGGCCATGATGGCCGCCATGATGACGGTCACGAACCCCGGCGACAAGGTCGTCATCTTCTCGCCGTTCTACGAGAACTACGGCGCCGACACGATCCTTTCGGGTGCCGAGCCCATCTATGTGCCGCTCAACCCGCCCACATTCGACTTTGACCACGAGACACTCGAGGCGGCCTTCCGCGACAACGACCCCAAGGCCATCGTCCTGTGCAACCCTTCCAACCCCTGCGGCAAGGTCTTTACACGCGATGAACTCACCTTTATCGCCGACCTCTGCAAAAAGTACGACACCTACTGCATCACCGACGAGGTCTACGAGCACATCGTCTACGCGCCCCACGAGCACGTCTATATGGCCACGCTGCCCGGCATGTTTGAGCGCACCATCAGCTGCAGCTCGCTGTCCAAGACCTACTCCATCACCGGCTGGCGTCTGGGCTACACTATCGCCCCTGCCGAAATCACCGAGCGCATCAAGAAGGTCCACGACTTCCTCACCGTGGGCGCCGCCGCTCCCCTGCAGGAAGCCGTCGTCACCGCCCTCAAATTCGACGACAGCTATTACGATGAGGTCCTTGACCTCTATACCGCCAAGCGCGACCTGTTCTGCCAGGGACTCGACAGCATCGGTCTTGAGCATAACGTGCCGCAGGGCGCCTACTACGTCATGATGGACATCTCTGAGTTTGGCTATGACAGCGACCTCGAGTTCTGTGAAGACCTCGCGTCTAAAGTGGGTGTGGGCGCCGTGCCCGGCTCGAGCTTCTTCCGCGAGCCCGTCAACCATCTGATTCGTTTCCACTTTGCCAAGCGAGACGAGACGCTTAACGCGGCGCTGGAGAACCTCAAGTCGCTACGTGATAAAATCAAGCCGCGCGGGTAAGGACGGCCCGGCAACTAAAGCAACCAAAGAAGCCCCGCACCGCCCGCCGCGTTGCGAGGCTTCTTTCTATAGCGCTTTCTTAAATGGTTTAGAGCTCTATACTTTAGTCACGGAGCAACTCGTCCCAGAGAGAGGAATACTATGGCAGAGCAGCAGCTTATCGGAGCGCTCGAGGCCGGTGGCACCAAGATGGTCTGCGCCACGGGCTATGCGGACGGTACGGTCCTAGAGCGCGAGCAAATCGCGACCACGACCCCGCAGGAGACCGTCGAGGCCGTCAACGCGTGGTTTGCCGACAAGGGCATCGCCGCGCTGGGCATCGGCGCATTTGGCCCCACCGCAGTCAACCCCACTTCGCCCCAATACGGCAAGATCCTGGAGACGCCCAAAACGGCATGGCGCTACTTTGACCTGCTGGGCACTATCCAAAACGAGCTCAATATCCCCTGCGGCTACGACACCGACGTCAACGTCGCCTGCTTGGGCGAGGTCACCTTTGGTTGCGCCAAGGGCCTTACCGATGTGGTCTACCTGACCATCGGCACCGGCGTGGGCGCCGGCGTGCTCTCGGGCGGTAAGCTCGTACACGGCATGATGCATCCCGAGGCCGGTCACATCCTGGTCACGCGCGACCCGCGCGACACCATCGGCGAGCATAGCGCCTGCCCCTTCCACGACAACTGCCTCGAGGGCCTCATCGCCGGCCCCGGCGTTAAAAAGCGCTGGGATGGCAAGAGCGCCGGAGACATGGCCGATGACCCGGAGGCCATGGACCTGCTCGCCGGCTATCTGGCACAGGCGCTCATGACCTACACGCTGTGCTACGCGCCGCAAAAGATCATCATCGGCGGCGGCGTGGCCGACCACACCCCCATCGTGCCGCTCGCGCGCAAGAAGTGCGCCGAAATGCTCAACGGCTATATCGTCACGCCCGAGGTCAACGACATCGATAACTACATCGTCAACAACAGCCTCGAGGGCAAGCAGGGAATCATGGGCTGCCTGGCCCTGGGCGCGCAGGCGCTTCAGTAACAGACGCACCCACAGGGCGTGGCGCGCCCGGCAAATCCAACCTACGGAACGACGCCACCACGCCCCATATAAGCCCTCAAATAAAAAAGGCCGCCTAGGACCAAACGTACGTCCTAGGCGGCCTTTTTGGCACATATGAGCGATCGTAGTAGATATCGGAGCACAACGCCCGTTGCCGCTCCACAGCAGTCGATCATCACATCGGTGATCATGCCAGCGCGTCCCGGTACAAAGAGCTGAATCGTCTCGTCGATCGAGGGAACCAGCAGCAGGAACACCGCCGTGGGCAGCAGCACGTCAAAGGTGCGCCGGCCCTCAAAATCAAAGGCGTGCGTTGCCAGGATGCCGAGCACCATATACTCGGTAAAATGCGCGCACTTGCGAACAACAAAGTTGGTCACCCATTCATATGGAAGTCCCACGCCGTGCAGGAAACCGCGGATAGCTTCCATGACCGTTAGGCTCAGCGAGCCCGACCCCGAGCCGGGAACCAACGAATTGCCCCAGATCAAGAGCGCCATCAGGCAGGTCACGACCGCCCATTTTCGATTGATTTTAACCATGCAGAAGTTATGCCTCCGCGCGGAGCGGCGCGAAGCTAGCGGTACCGCCCTCGATAACGCTCAGGTAGGCACGGCCCGTACGCTTGGCGGTAGAGGACTGCAGGCGCTCGATCTCTTCCTCGAGGATCTGATTAACGCGCTCGTGACGACGGTTTTCCATAATGCCGGCGGCAATAGCCTCGGCCCGCTCGATGCTCTCGCGCGAGATACGAGCAGTATCCTCGGGGAACACAGCGCTGTGGCGGCCGACATAGGCGGGGGCAGCAGACTGAGGGGCAGCGACGTGAGCGGGGGCTGCAACAGGAGCGGGCTCGTCAATCTCATCCAGAATCGCGGTGGCGGCGGCCCACATGTCCTCGTGGCCCGAGTAATCGGCCATGGGGACATCAACCTCGAGCGAGGCGTCCGGAAGGTCGCCGGTGACGATGCGATCTTGGGCATCAATCGATGCGGTGATGGCTGCAGGCTCATCGAGGTCATCGAGATCGATGTCCGCGGCACCGGAGATGATAGGCATGCTGGCGAGGTTTGCGTTGTACGGCGCAGCCTCAGCCGCCTGCTGCTGGGCAGGAGCGCCCCAAAGCGAGCTTTCGGCGGCACGGCGGGCGGCAACGGCCTCCTCGTCCGCGGCCATGGCTTCATCAACGTACGAATTGTCGGCAGAAGCGTTCGCGTCCGCCGAGGTAGCGCTGTAAGCGTTATTGGCTGCCGCGTTGGCAACGAGTGCCACGAAAGCCGCCGTGCTGCCCGCAGGGGCGGCCTGGGAACCAGACACGGCGCGTGCCGCGGCGGCGATGTCGTCGCGATTGAAGGAGCCGGTCTGCCCGCCGTTGGTGAGCTCGTCGATGGCGACTTGATAGACGTCGCGCGAGTGTGCAGGGTCGCAGCTCACCGGCGAATCGTCGTCGAGCATACTGTCGATCATGGACCAAGCCTCGGCCTCGTCCATAGCATCTGCGGCTCGCGCGATGGTAGGGACGCCATCATCGGCACGCCGGCGCTGGAACGCACCAGTCAGGCCGGAAAGGAATGCCGAGGTAGACTGCTCCGCCTGAGTCTGAGAAGCAGAAGCCGCAGCGTAAGGAGTCGCATCCTGCTGCTGGGCTGGAATCGAGGCGGTCTTGAACTCGCTTTGATGCTGATTGAGATTGGCGGCACCGCCCATGGCATCGGGCTGGAACAGACGCTCTTCACGCTGCGCACGGTACTCGGAGATACCCAGCGAGGCGGCATAGATACCCACGCCCGCCACCGCGCCCACGGCGAAGGGAACCGCACCCGCCACGACCGTCTCGTTCACCGACGAAAACGGCAGCGTCGCGGCATACATAACCACGGGAGCGGCAAGGCCGATCCCGCACGAAAGTCCGGCAAGGACTGCTCGTTGTGTTGCATCAGAAGAAGCCATGAGCTCTCCCCATCTTCCAGCACCCAAATCGCATCATTCAGTTGGCTGCGCGAGAGAAGATGAAGCGGGGCTATGCCCCAAAGCAACGGTATATGGTTCGTTTCATCTGCGTTTTCCGTCGCGAAGCTTAAAAGCTATTATGCGAAACCGCCCTGTCGATTGCAAGCGACGATGTCGGATTGAAACGGGAAACCTGCTGCTTGCCAGTCTTATGGTCAAAAATAAGTGCGAAGCGGCGATATAGAAAAGGGCCGAGGCTCAAAGCCCCGACCCTTTATCGCATTGATGGCTATCGCTGCGTGTGGATGACAACCTAGAACGTCTGCTCGTAGTCGCTGTGCTTTTTGGCCGAACGCACCAGGAACTCCTGGTTGGTGTTGGTGCCCTTAAGACCCTTGATAAACGATGCGGCTGCGCGCTCGGTGTTGTTCATGCCGGCAAGAATGCGACGCAGGCCAAAGACAAACGGGCGCATCTGCTCGTCGACCAGCAGATCCTCGTTGCGCGTACCGGAGGCAACGGGGTCAATGGCCGGGAAGATACGACGGTCGGCAAGATCGCGGTCGAGCTTAAGCTCCATGTTGCCGGTGCCCTTGAACTCCTCAAAGATGACTTCGTCCATCTTGGAACCGGTGTCGATGAGGGCAGAGGCCAGGATGGTGAGCGAGCCACCGTTCTCGATATTACGGGCTGCGCCCAGGAAGCGCTTGGGCGGATACAGGGCCGCCGAATCGACGCCGCCCGAAAGGATGCGGCCCGAGGCGGGCGCCGCCAAGTTGTAGGCGCGGGCAAGACGCGTGATGGAGTCGAGCACCACCACGACATCGCCGCCCAGCTCCACGATGCGCTTGGCGCGCTCGATGACGAGCTCGGCCACGCGGGTGTGGTTGTCGGCGGGCATATCGAAGGTCGAGGCCACGACCTCGCCCTTAATGGAGCGCTGCATATCGGTGACCTCTTCGGGGCGCTCGTCGACGAGCAGGCAGATGAGGTGCACCTCGGGGTTGTTAATCGAGATAGACTGGCAGATCTTCTTGAGGATCGTGGTCTTGCCGGCCTTGGGCGGGGACACGATCAGGCCACGCTGACCCTTGCCGATCGGCGACACGATGTCGATGGCGCGACCGGTAATGGAGTCCTTGCCGTGCTCCATGCGCAGCGGCTCGTTGGGATAGACCGGAGTGAGGTCACCAAACTTGGGGCGGTTGCGAATCTGCTCGGGGTCTAGACCGTTGACGGTCGTGATTTTGGCGAGGCCGGCGCGCTTGTCGCCGCCGCGCGAAGGACGCAGCGAGCCCTCGATGACGTCGCCCGTGCGCAGGCGCGCGGAGCGGATGAGGTAGGCGGGGACGAAGGCGTCGTCGTTGGACTTCATGTAGCCATGGGCGTGGATGATGCCGGAGCTGTCCGGGCGAATCTGCAGAATGCCCTTGATGTCGCGGAAGCCCTCGGCCTTCGCGGCAGTGGTGTAGATTTCCTCGACGAGCTCGGCCTTCTTCTTGCCGGTCGTCTCGATCTCGAACTCCTTGGCCTTTTCGCGCAGCTCGGCGACCTTCATGGCCGCGAGTTCCTCGCGCGAAAGCGTGGGCTCGGTGGGGGCGGCATTACGTTCCTTGTTGCGCTGCTTGCGATCGCGCTGACGGTTGCGACGGTCGTTATTGCGGTCGTCCTTGCGCTCGTTGCGCTCGTCGTTGCGCTTGTGCTGGCGACGGTTGGGACGAGTGCCGTCTTCGACCTCGGCGGGGGCGGCACCATCAGTTGCAGCGGCGTCGGCATTGGCCGCAGCAGCGCCATTGGCCTCGGCCTTGGAATCGCCCTGCAGCTCGGCCTCGGCCTGCTGCTCGGACGCCTTGGCCTTAGCGGACTTCTTACGACCGCGCTTGGGCTTCTCGGACGCAGACTGTTCGACGTCTTGGGGCTCGGCGGCATCAGTCGATGCATCGGCGGTCGTCTCGGCGGAATCCTCGGACGCACCCTTCTTGGCAGTCTTGGCCTTGGACGTGCGCTTAGCAGCAGTACGATGGCTGCGACCAGGACGGACGTCGGCGGGCTCGACATCGGCGGGAGCGGCCTCGGAAGTCGTAGCATCCTGGACGGGTGCATCGGCAGCGGTTGCAGACTCGGCGGTCGCCGCAGCATCCCGAGCGGCTGCAGCTGCGGCTGCGGCCTTCTCTGCCTCGACGAAGGCCTTGGGCTTGCGACCGCGACGGTGCGGGCGCAAAGCCGGATCGACAACGGGAACTTCGCTGGCCTCGACAGGCGCAGCGGACTCAGCAGGCGATGCGCCCTCCCCTGCCGCGGAACGAACCGAAGCCTCGGTGAGCTCGAGGGTTACCTGATCGGCAACCTGCTCGGCCTTAGCAGCCGTGCGACGGCGTGTGCGCGGTGCCGGCTTCTCGGTCGGCTGGTCGGCGGCAGGGGTCTCGGTGGCGGCAGGCGTCTCGGGCACAGACGGAGCTGCAAGCTCGGTCAGAGCCGCGGCCTCGCGCTCGGCAGCACGACGGCGGGCGCGCACCACCTGAGCCTCGCTAATCTGCGCCAACGCACGTGCCTGCGCGACCTCATCGGAAATCGGCGCCGAGGAGTCAGCTGCAACGGTGCGCTTGACGCGCGTCATGCGCGTGGTACGGCGCTTGGGCTTGGTGACCTCCTCGCCGTCAGCAGCAGGCTTGGCCGTGCGGCGCGTACGCTTGGGCTTTGCCGGAGCAGCCTCCTCACCAGTTGCAGGCACGGCCTTCTCAGCCGTTGCAGGCGTAGGCGTCGAAGCAGCCTTAGGCGTCTCAGGAGCCGAGGCATGCGCGGGCGCCGCGACCTGGTCCGACGCAACCGGTGCAGCGGGAGCGGCTTGCGTCGTCGTTATTTCGTTTTCTTGCTGTTGATCAGACACAGTGTTTGCTCAACTTTCTTTTCAAGCCCTGTGATCACATGCTCCCTGCATAAACCTTCAGGGCGGCTAAACAGTCTAGTTCCGTTCAAAACGACGGACATCATTGATCTGTATCGAGATGATTGCGTCATATACGCAGCGTTAGTGTAACACAACCGCCGCCACCTGCAACTTAGTCATTGGGAACGCTCTTAAACGACTAGTCAAAAGGGGCACTCTTTGGTTTAACACCCACAAATCTGACTGCCTCCGCCAAAACTATGGCGGTTTACTACGATGAATCGCTCAACCGCGACCACTCCGAAACTTGTTGAACTAAAACCGCAGGTAGATGCCCTGCACTTTTTTGCGAAAAGCTGGCGTGGTTGGAATTTCTCATATTCATCGTAGTGAACCGGCATAGTTTCGTATTTCCAGCAGTTCCAAATTCGTCAATACGTCGGCGTTTGCAAAAAACCCGACCTCCGCATGGAGATCGGGCTTATAGGGCTCAGCAAAGCCGAACCTACACGGTTAAATGACCCGCAGCTTACATCTGCTCGGGAGCGGAGACACCAACAAGGGTGAGCACCAGGGCGAGCGTCACGCGGACGGCATCGCAAGCGGCCAGACGGGCACGCGAAAGCTCGGGGTCGACGGGACGGCCCTCGCTCGGCAGCACCTGGCAGGCAGCGTAGAAGCTGTGGAAGTCGCCGGCAAGCTCCTCGGCAAAGTGCGTCAGACGGAACGGGGCGCGGTCGCGAGCGCAGCTGGCGATGAGGTCGGTGAGCTCGTTGAGCTTACGCGAAAGGGCAAGCTCGGTCGGGTCGGTCAGCAGCGAGTAATCGACGTTCTCGCCGATGGCCTTCTCGGCGACGGCCTTCATGCCCATCTCGTCAGCCTGCTCGGGCGTAACGTCGGCGGCACGGCGCAGGATGGAGCACACGCGGGCGTGAGCATACTGCACGTAATAGACCGGGTTGGAGTTGTCGCGCTTCTTAACGGCCTCAATATCGAAGTCGACCATCTGGTTGGAGCTCTTGGAGATGAGCGTGTAGCGAGCGGCATCGGAGCCGACCTCGTCGACGAGCTCCTGCAGGGTCACCATGGTGCCCTTGCGCTTGGACATTCGGACGGGCTTGCCGTTACGCAGCAGGTTGACGAGCTGGCCCAGCAGAACCTCAAACTTGCCGGGATAGCCAAGGGCGTCGCAGACGCAGCGGACGCGCTCGATGTAGCCGTGGTGGTCGGCACCCCAGATGTCGATGACGTGGTCGACGCGCTGGAACTTATCCCAGTGATAGGCAACGTCGGAGGCGAAGTAGGTGTACTCGCCGTCGGACTTGATCAGGACGCGGTCCTTGTCATCGCCCAGGTCGGTGGAGCGGAACCACAGGGCGCCGTCCTTGGTGTAGAGGTAGCCCATCTTGTCGAGCTTCTCAAAAGCGCGGTCGACGGCGGAGGTGCCGGCGGTCTCACCCTCGGTGTCCTTCACATACAGCGAACGCTCGGAGTACCAACGATCGAAGTCGCAATTGACGGCGTGGCAGAGGTCGCGCATGTTGTCGACCATCTTCACATAGCCGCGCTCGCGGAAGCTCTCCATACGCTCCTGCGGATCGGCCTCGACCCACTTATCGCCATCGGTGCGCCAGAACTCGGCGGCCTCGTCGATGATGTAGTCGCCGCCATAGGAGTCCTTGCCCAGGGTCTCGGCAAAATTGTCCTGGTACGGATGGGTCTCGGGATGCTCGTCGTTCTCGTCGGCAACAAAGGCGTCGCGGTCGGCGATCAGCAGCTTGTGAGCCTCGTCGATATCCACGCCCTGCTTGGCGATGATGTCGGCAAGCTGCATATAGCGCGTGCTGATGGAGTTGCCGAAGGTGTTCATCTGAGAGCCGTGGTCGTTGATGTAGAACTCACGCTGGATGTCGTAACCGGCGTGATCCATAACGCGGCAGAGCGAGTCGCCCAGCGCGGCCCAGCGGCCGTGGCCGATGTGCATGGGGCCGACGGGGTTAGCGGAAACGAACTCGACCTGGGTCTTCAGGCCACCACCGACGTTGGACTTAGCGAAGTCCATACCCTTCTCGCGAGCCTCGCCAAAGATGGCATTCTTGACGGCAACGGAGAGGTAGAAGTTGATGAAGCCGGGGCCTGCGATCTCGACCTTCTCGATCGCGGGGTCCTCGGGCATATGGGCAACGATGGCCTCGGCGATCTTGCGCGGGGCGCAGTGGGCCAGCTTGGCGGACTTCAGGGCCATGGTAGAGGTCCACTCGCCATGAGAAGTGTCAGCCGGTCGCTCGATAGCGCAATCGTCAAGTTCAAATGCGGAAAGGTCGCCGGCCTCCTGGGCCGCAGCAAGCGCAGCGCGTACCAGCTCTTCAATCTTCTCGGGCATAGATCCTCCTTGTGTTAAAGCCCCCGAGCTCTTGGTCACTCGTAGGGCAAAAGCCAGAGTTTGTAGCACTCTATCACAAGCGACGGGCACTGTCGCAGGGTAAAGCTAATAGATATTGCATATGCACAAAAATGACTACAGCTTGTATGGAGTCACTCAAAGATGCCGGTCTGCCTGCAGATTATGCAGGCGTTGAAAATGCATAAAGGTGTGAATGAGCTGCGTCTGTTATCGAATACTCTTACCTATCAGAGTTGTGTGCTTTTCCTGCATAAAGTAAGGGTTTGCGCACGTCAGTGTGTTATTCTAGACATACGTAAATTCGTATAAGTTGGAGGTAGCATGTTCTCAATCGGTCAACACGTCATTCATCCGGGCCAGGGAGTCTGCACCGTCGTCGGTTTTAGGGACGACACACCGCAGCCCATGCTGCTGCTCGAGACCAAGCAGGGACATGCGCAGACGATCCTCATGTACCCCGTGGCGCAGGCCGACCGTCTGCACGCCGCCATCTCTCAGCAAGATGCCGAGCACCTGCTGAGCCACTATGACGAGCTGGAGTGCGACACCTTTACCGAGCGCAACAGCTCGCTTGAGGAGACACACTTTAAGCAGCAGCTCAAGCTGGGCGCGCCCGAGACGGTCCGCGTGGCAAAGACCATGATGCACCGCATTCGCCAGGCCGAGGAAGCTGATAAAAAACCCAGCTCCTACTACATGCGCGTACTCAAGGAGGCCAAGCGCCGCTCCATCGAGGAGTTCGCCGTGGCCCTTGGCGTCACCGAGGAGGACGCCGAAGCCCGCCTAGCCCAAGCCGCCCTCAACTAACCCATCCGCGCCAAAAACCACCACAAAGGGGACAGGCACCTTTGTGGTGGTTTTCTTGTTCTAGTAGTATTCATTCTTATCGATACCCACGAGCACAAGGAGTCTCTTATGGCAGAGCCGCTTACCGCCGGAATCACCCGCGACCGTGCGTTCGAACTGCTCAACGAGCACAACAAAGATCCGTTCCACATCACCCACGGCGAGACGGTCGAGGGCACCATGCGCTACTTTGCGCGCGAGTTCGACCCAGAGAACGAGGAGTTTTGGGGCATCGTCGGTCTGCTGCACGACCTGGATTGGGAGGAGCATGAGGACGACCCCATGAACCACACCATCTATGCTGCCGAGATTCTTGAGGGCGAAGGTGCGTCTCCCGAGCTCATTCGCGCCATCCAGACGCACACGTCCGACTTCAACACCTCGCTGCCCAAGCCCGAGCTGCAGATGGAAAAGATCTTGTTTGCCTGCGATGAGCTCACCGGTCTGATCGGCGCTGCAGTCATCATGCGCCCGAGCAAGAGCGTTATGGACTTTACGACCAAGTCGCTCAAGAAGAAGTTCAAGGACAAACGCTTTGCCGCCGGCTGCTCGCGCGACGTGATTTCGCAGGGCGCCGAGATGTTGGGCTGGGAGCTCCCCGAGCTCTTTGACCGCACCATCGCGGCCATGCAGTCCTTCGCCCCCGACCGCGATACCTTCCAGGCCTAACCGCCCACGCCACCTAAAACCACCACGAAGGGGACAGGCACCTTTGTGGTGGTTTTCGTTTACGAGGGGTTTAGGGGCGGACCTGGCCGGTGCCGCGGAGCTTGTATTTGTAGGTGGTGAGGGCCTCGGCGGCAAAGGGGCCACGGGCGTGGAGTTTTTGGGTCGAGATGCCGATCTCGGCACCCAGGCCAAACTCGCCGCCGTCAGTGAAGCGAGTGCTGGCGTTGGAGTACACGGCCGAGGCATCGACAGCATCGAGGAAGCGCTCGCAAGCATCCGTATCCTCGGCAACGATGGCCTCGGAGTGCATCGTGCCGTAGCGGTTGATGTGTGCGATGGCCTCGTCCTCGTTTGCCACGACCTTCACGCTCATCTCGAGCGCCAGGTACTCGCGACCCCAGTCCTCCTCAGTCGCGGCGACGTAGTCATCGCCCTCCACAAGCCCGGCATCGGCGCATGCGGCGCAGGTTGCCTCGTCGCCGTGAATCAGCACGCCGTGGTCATGCAGCACGGTCACGACCGCGGGCAAAAACGCATCGGCCACAGCACGGTCGACCAGCAGCGACTCGGCGGCATTGCACACGCCTACGCGCTGGGTCTTGGCATTAACGATAATGTTGAGCGCCTTATCAAAGTCGGCGGATTCATGCACGTAGATGTGGCAGTTGCCCGTGCCCGTCTCGATCACCGGCACAAGCGACTCGCGCACGCAGCGCTGGATCAGGCCTGCACCTCCGCGCGGAATGAGTACGTCGACAATACCGCGGAGCTTCATGAGCTCGCCGGTGGCCTCGCGGTCGGTGGACTCGATCATCGACACGGCCTCGCGCGGGAAGCCCTTGGCCTCGAGCGCATCGGCCAGCAGCTCGGCGATCATGGCACACGAGTGATAGGCCAGCGAGCCGCCGCGTAGAATGCAGGCGTTGCCGGTACGGATGCAGATGCCTGCGGCGTCGGCCGTCACGTTGGGGCGCGCCTCGTAGACCATGGCGACCAGGCCCAACGGCACGCTCACGCGGGTCAGGTCCACACCGCTCGCAAGCACGCGGTGGTCGAGCACGCGGCCGACGGGATCGGGCAGCTCGGCGAGCTTCTCCAAACCGGCGGCCATGCCCTCGACGCGCTCAGGCGTCAGCAGCAGACGGTCGAGCAGACCGGCCGAAGTGCCCGCATCGCGCGCGGCGGACATATCGAGCTCGTTGGCGGCGACGATGGAGTCGACACCGTTGCGCAGTGCTGCGGCCATGGCGCGCACGGCCTCCTGGCGCTGCTCATCGCTCGCCGTGGCAAGCGAGGCCGACGCTGCCTTGGCGGCAACGGCAAGATCGTGGACATACGTGGCTATATCGACCGACATGGGCGGCCCTTTCTCCTAGAAGTTTGCAACCATGGTAGCCGATTTGCGCATGGCCTCGCCCGCGGCGGTAGAATTGGTCAACCCGAAACACCGCAACGAACGGAAGACTCACATGGCCCTCATCACTTCGTACCACGTCCCCGGCCTTTACGTCGAGGACCACAGCATCGACGTCCCCCTTGACTGGCGCGGCCTGGAGCCGATGCTCCTGGCCGTCGGCAGCACCATGCGCCGCGGCGCTATGCCGGCACCAATCGCCGGCGCGCCCGAGAGCATCAAGCTCTTCTACCGCGTGGTTTGCGCGCCCGACCGCATCAACGACGATCTGCCGCTGCTCCTGTTTTTGCAGGGCGGCCCCGGCGGCGAGAGCCCGCGTCCGCTGTCGCCTACAAGCGACGGCTGGATCGAGGAGGCCGTCAAGCACTTCCGTGTGGTCCTTCCCGACCAGCGCGGCACCGGACGCAGTAGCTGCGTGGACGGACGCACGATCAAGGCACTGGGTGATCGCGCAACGGCCGCCGGCGCCGATACAGCACGCTCGCAGGCCGACTTCCTCAAGCGCCACCTCGCCAGCTCCATCGTGCGCGATTTTGAGTACCTGCGCCTAGTGGGCTTTGGCGGCAAGCCGTGGGTCACGCTCGGCCAAAGCTACGGCGGTTTTTTGACGCTGAGCTACCTGTCGCTCTTCCCCGAGGGCGTGGCGGCGAGCTTTACCTGCAGCGGCATCCCCCACGTACCGGCGAGCGCAAGCGAGGTCTACGCGCGCACCTTCCCGCGCATGGCCGCCAAGACGCAGCAGTATTATGACCGCTATCCCGCTGACGTCGAGCGCGTGGCAGCCCTGGCCGATGCGCTCGAGGCTCAGAAGCCCGTGCTGCCCGACGGCTCGCCGATGACGGTCGAGCGCCTACAGCTCATGGGCAGCGACTTTGGCATGAAGCCGAGCTTTGAGCGCATGCATTGGACTATCGATCACGCTTTTGTTACTGGCGACGGTACGCTGAGCTGCGGCTCCTCGGTATCCGACAGCTTTTTGATGCGCGCTTTCGAGCGCACCAACACACGCACGAACCCGCTGTACTGGACACTGCAGGAGTTTATCTACGCCGACGGCGACACCATGCCCATTCGCTGGGCCGCAGCAGAGGAGAAGGCCCATCGTGCCGAGTTCGACACACTCGCGCGCCCGCTCATGTTTACCGGCGAGGCCATGTTCCCGTGGATGTTCGAGCAGATGCCCGAGCTCAAGCCCTTCAAGCCCGCCATGGACCTGCTGATGGAAGACACCAGCTGGGACAAGATCTACGACCCGCAGCGACTGGCCTGCAACGAAGTTCCGCTCCAGGCCGCGGTGTATTTCGACGACATGTACGTGGATTCGGGCCTGCAGCTCGATACGCTCAGCCGCGTGGGCAACTCGCATGCCTGGGTGACCAACGAGTTCGAGCACGACGGCCTGCACGGCGGCGTGGTGTTCAAGCACCTCTTCGACGAAGCACTCAACCGCGGAGACCTGCGCCGGATCTTCTAACAAAGGAGTGTCCCCACCTGCCGGCACAAAAGGAACGTCCCCAAGTGCCGGCACGAGAAAGACAGCGCTGCGGGAAACGATCCGCAGTGCTGTCTTTCTTTATGCAAATACGATCAAGTTATCCCTGTGTATCGCCGGCTTCTCGGCCAGGTTAGCGAGCAGGCGGTTGCTGGCGATCTGGTCCTGGCGGCGACCGGCAGCAAGTTCCAGCACGTCCGAATCGGCCTCGGCGATACCGCGGGCGACGACCATACCTCTCGGATCGCACACATCGAGCACATCGCCCTCGGCAAACTGGCCATCAACCTCGCGAATACCCACCGCAAGCAAGGAAGAACCACGGCTGACCAGCGCCTTCGCGGCACCGTCGTCAACCGTTACCGAGCCATGTGCCTTGTCACCCAGCGCGATCCACAACTTGCGGGGTGCGATGTCCAGACGCTCCGCCGGCGGATCGAACAGCGTGCCCACGCTCTCGCCGCGGGCTAGGCGCACGAGCGCATCGGGCTCCTCGCCCGAGCAAATCACGCTCTGAATGCCCGCCGTCATGAGAATGCGGCTCGCGCGAATCTTGGTGATCATGCCGCCCGTGCCAACCGATGTGGAAGAATCGCCCGCCGAGGCGATAATCTTGGCATCGATCTTATGCACGACCGGGACGAACTCGGCCGTGGGGTCCTCGTGCGGATTGGCGGTATAGAGGCCATCGATGTCCGAGAGCGTCACGCACAGATCGGCAGATACCAGGCAGCTCACAAGCGCCGCCAGCGTGTCGTTGTCGCCAAACTTGATCTCGTCGACGGTGACGGTATCGTTCTCGTTGACGATCGGCACCACGCCCAGCTCCACCAGGCGCAGCAGGGCGTCGCGCGCGTGCAGATAGGACGTGCGGCGGGCCGTATCATGGCGCGTGAGCAGTACGAGCGAGGTGAGCAGGTCGCGCGCATGAAACTCCTCGTCGTAGGCCGACGAGATGATGCACTGACCGGCCGAGGCGCAAGCCTGCAGGCTCGGAAGGTCGCCGACCGGCTTGCGGTCGAAGCCCAACACGGGATAGCCACAGGCGATAGCGCCCGAGCTCACCACGACCAGACGCCAGCCGAGCTTGCGAAGCGCTGCGGCCTGGTCGGCAAGCCCGCCGATAAAGGCGCGGTTGACCTTGCCGTCGGCACCCACCACCGTGGACGAACCGATCTTTACCACCATCGTTTTATAAGAAGTCGTCATACGTCAAACCAATCAACTGTTCAGCGAACGGCCGAGCTGGCGGCCAAGGGAGCGTGACTCGCCCCTACCGCCCAAAGAATTAGTGAGCCCAGGGGAAGGCCGAAGCCGCGGCCATGTTCTTGCGCACGAGCTCGTCGCGCACCTGGGCCAAGCCCTGTTCCATGCCCACCACGTAGGTCTGCGGATACAGGAAGCGCTTGAAAGCCGCGTCCAGATGATCGATTGCCCAAGCACAGCGCTCGCGTGCGTCCTCGATGCTCTCGCGCGGGGCTACCGCACTGCCATCGCGTACGATCGGCACCAGCAGCTCGCGATACTCAAGCTCGGACACATCGGTCACCAGGGCGGCATCGTTCACGGCCACGAGGGTATTGCCGCGCGCGGCGCCCTCCCCCGCCAGATGATCCTCGTCATAGATCATGTCGCAGACCGGGCCGCCAAAGCCGTCGTAATAGCGGCGCACACGCTGCACGCCCGGAATCGTGCGCTTGTAGGGCTGCTCGGAGAGCTTCACCACCGGCGTCCACGGGTCCGCATCGCTCGCACGGCGGGCGGAAAGCTTGTACACGCCGCCCAGCGCCGGCTGATCGTAGCAGGTCGCAAGCTTGGTACCCACGCCAAAGCTATCGATGGGCGCGCCCTGGTCGAGCAGCGACTGAATCGTGTACTCGTCAAGGTCGTTGGAGACCGAAATCCCCACATAGGGCAGGCCCTCGGCGTCAAAACGGCCGCGGACATACTTGGAGAGCTTGGCCAGGTCGCCTGAGTCAATGCGAATAGCCGACAGGCGCTCGCCCGCCGCCTCCATCTCCTTGGCAACCGTAATGGCATGCTCGCAGCCCTCACGCACGTCGTACGTGTCGATGAGCAGCGTGCAGTTCTTGGGGCTCGACTTGGCAAACGCACGGAAGGCCTCGAGCTCGGAATCGAAGCTCATCACCCAGCTGTGCGCGTGTGTGCCAAAGACGGGGATGCCGTAGCGGCGCCCGGCAAGCACGTTAGACGTAGACGAGCAGCCGGCCACGTAGCTCGCGCGCGCAACAGCCAGGCCGCCATCGGGACCCTGGGCACGACGCAGACCGAACTCGGCGACGGGGCGACCATCGGCTGCCAGTACCACGCGCGCCGTCTTGGTGGCAACAAGCGTCTGGAAACCGACGACGTTGAGCAGCGCGGTCTCGAGCAGCTGGCACTCCAGCGCCGGGCCGGTGACGCGCACCATGGGCTCGCGCGGAAAGACGAGCTCGCCCTCGAGCACGGCGTCGATATTCACGTGTGCACGGAAGTTGCGCAGGTAGTCGAGGAATGCAGGCTTAAACATCGCGCCGCCGGCCGGAGCCTGGAGCGAGGCGAGGTAGTCGATGTCCTCGGGCGTAAAGCGCAGGTTTTCGACAAGCTCGGGCAGCTCGGCGGTGCCGCACATGACGGCATACGCGCTGCCAAAGGGATGGTCGCGGTAAAACGCCGTAAAACAACCCTGCTCATTGGCCTTGCCGCTCTCCCACAGGCCCTGGGCCATAGTGAGCTCGTACAGATCGGTGAGCATTGCGATGTCGGTAGGATGCGAGATGTCGGTCAAAGCCATGGGGCGACCTTTCAGATGTGTTGTGCAGAGGTTAAGGGTTGGGCGAGGCGAACGTGCGGGCATGGAGCCCGGCGCGAACAGGTTAGTGCAGGCCCATGCTGCCCGTGATCGTGTAGACCATAAAGACGATAAACGCGATGAGGGCGAGCACGATGATGATTTTTTGAGCCGGAGCCATGCCGGGGATCTCATTCTCGCCCGTAGGCTCCTTGGAGGTGACCATGCGCTGGGCAAAGGTCATCTCGTCACGGCTCGGTTTGGGCTCGGCGGGCTTGGGGTGAGCGGCTTTTTTGGGCTGAGGTTTGAGTGCGGCGGGCGCGGGCTTCGCGGCGGCGGGCTTGGGCGCAGGCGCGGGCTTGGGCGCGGGCGCAGGCTCGGATGCAACATTCGCAGCGGCCTCCTCGGCCTTCTCGCGCTCGGCGCGCAAAGCGGCCAGCTCCTCACGCTCGCGACGGGCCTCTTCCCGAGCCTCGCGGCGGGCCTTCTCAGCGCGGAGCTCTTCCAACTCAGCGCGCTCCTCGTCGGACAATGGTTGGGACTCAAGCTCGGCCATGGTATAGCCCTTTCTTTTAAAAAAAGCCGCCGACACAATGTCAGCGGCTTATCAAATCCAAGGGTGGAGACGAAGGGAGTCGAACCCTCGGCCTCTGCCATGCGACGGCAGCGCTCTCCCAACTGAGCTACGTCCCCAGGACAAGTCGATATTTTACCTACGGCTCGCCAACTGTCAACGCCCAATAACCAGTCTTTTTGGGGCGCGGCTATTTTGGCAACTTTTCGAACAGGCGATCCTCTCGATGATTTTTTATCCCCGTCCCAGAAAAATCATCGACGAACGCGCTACTTTGCGCTGGTAAGAACACCGGTGGTGTCGAAGGCCGGGGTGAAGCTCTCGTCTACCGCGCCGCCCTCTTGCCAGAACATCGTCGTAAAACCCAGGTCGTCGGCATGGTCGAGCACCTGCTCGTACTCCTCACGCGTCACGGCGCGTGCCAGGTCGCCGCCCTGCTCGCGCATGAGCGCATTGGGCGTGTACTGGTTCATAACCGAGATCGGCACGTCGCCCACCGTCTGCCACACCAGGTCCAGCACGCGACACGAATCGTCTGCATGCCCTGGCAACACCAGGTGACGCACGATGATGCCGCGCTTCATGAGCCCGCCCTCATCCACCAGCTCTCCCCCGCGGCGATCGATCTCGCGCGCCATCTGGGCCAGACCCGACACGGCCACACGCGGGTAATCCTTTATATGGGAGAGCGACTGCGCAAGCTCGGCATCGGCATATTTAAAGTCGGTAAGCCACACATCGACCAGATCACCGAGCGCCGCCACGGCACTCGCCCGCTCATAGCCGCTCGTGTTGTAGACGATCGGGATGTCCAGCCCGCGCTCCCGCGCTGCGGCAATCGCGGCCGGCAGCAGGTGAGCATAATGCGTCGCCGTCACCAGGTTGATGTTGTTGGCGCCCTGGTCCTGCAGCTCCAGCATAATCTCGACCAAACGCTGGGGCGTAATCTCAAGACCGAAATTGCCCGTCGAGATCTCGTGGTTTTGGCAGTAGACGCATTTGAGCGAGCAGCCGCTAAAGAAAATCGTGCCCGAGCCGGCCTCGCCCGAAATGGGCGGCTCCTCCCACATATGGAGCGCCGCACGGGCGACCTTAAGCGTGTCGTCGGCGCCGCATACGCCACGCGCGCCCTCGTCGCGTGCCGCGCCGCAACGGCGTGGACACAAATGGCAGGCGGGCGAAAAAAGTTCGGTCAACGACGTCGGCATAAAAACATGCTCCAAAACAACGATTCAGCAGCTCAAACATAAAGGCCCGGACCGTACAGACGGCTCCAAGCCCAAGGCGCCGTAATCGTCCGACACGATTTTTGTAATGTCAAGACTGGAATCAACAAAGTGCCGCTTTATGATGTAGGTATTCCGCCCCCCGCGGAGCAACTGGGTGAACCGTCGCGTTTATTTAGGGAGCCCACACAGTCGTACTTAGTACAGGTATCCTTCGTTGTTAAGGACGCTGGAACAGTCGATGAGGGCACCCACCTGTTTTAGGTGGGTTCATTTTCGTAACGTGGGGGGTGGTTTTCTTTTGCCGATTTTGCAAAAATTGCCATCGCAGATCCCGTATGACACCCAACGACACTCGGCAGAACCCCCGCCAACATCCCAATATCTGGTAAGCGCGTGATAATCGCACGGCACAAACCCCCGCACCCCCTCGGTCGAGTATCATGGGTCAGCTATGCCCTTTTGCGCGTAGCGCTCTTTGACCTTTTCCTTCGACGCTTGGCGGTTTTTTGATTCATGGCTTCATCCACGAGCTTCATACCGTACTTATGCGTGGTGGCCGCTGCCTTTATCACGACCTTTCTCACGGTACCCCTGGTCAAGCACCTGGCAATCAAGCTCGACGCCGTCGACTATCCCTCCAAGCGCCGTATCAACACTAAGCCCATCCCACGCATGGGCGGCACCGCGGTCTTTTTGGGCCTCGTCGTCGCCTGTATTGTGCAGATCCTGGGCACCTGGTACCTGGGCTGGCCGCCCGTTTTGGTACCGCACCCGCGCCTTCACATCAGCTACCCCGTGCTGGCACTCTCCTTTACCGTGATCTTTGCGACCGGCGCGATCGATGATGTCTTCCAGCTCAAGCCCAAGCAAAAGCTGGCCGGCCAGGTGCTCGCCGCGCTCATCGCCTGCATCGGCGGCTTAAAAATCGGCGTCATCATCAACCCGTTTGCCCCCGGCGAGATCATGCTTGGCTGGCTCGCCTACCCCATCACCGTGATCTACCTAGTGGCGTTCACCAACATCATCAACCTCATCGACGGCCTCGACGGCCTGGCCACGGGCATTTGCGGCATCGCATCGTTCACCATGTTCACGATGGCCATGCTTTCGGGCCGTATCGACGCCGCCGCGCTCTCCATCGCGCTCTTTGGCTCGTGCGTGGCTTTTCTGCATTACAACTTCAACCCCGCGAGTATCTTCTTGGGCGACTCGGGGTCGCTGCTGCTGGGCTTCGCTTTGGGCTCCATCTCGCTGCTCAACGTGAGCCGCACCGCCGCGCTCACCTCGCTCATCATCCCGCTCATCGTGGCAGGCGTGCCCATCATCGACACGTTCAGCGCCATCGTGCGTCGCAAGCGCGCCCACATTAGCATCGGACAGGCCGACAAGGGCCACATCCACCACCGCCTGATCCAAGAGGGCTACAACCAAAAGCAGGCCGTGCTGCTCATTTACGCCTGGTGCATCATGCTTTCGGCCGGCGCCGCCGCAATCAATCAGGTCGAGGTGCCCACGCGCGTGCTCATCTTTGTCGTGCTCGCCATTGGCTCGGCGGCCTTCGCCAAGCACCTGCACCTGTTTGAGCCCGTCTTGCGCCACCATTACAACAAGCGCACACACGAGGACGAGCTGGTAACCCCCGACGACCCCGCTTTTAAGCAGGAGGAGCAAGCAGCCGAGGAGCGCAAGGAAGAGCACCACCACAGGCGCTAGGTTTTATTGACGAGAAAGTGACTCTTTGCTGCTGGCCGCTCGCGACCGCGTCGCGACCGCCGCATAGCCCTCGCCCTACCGGCACCTCGCCCACTTACGCCCCACCCCTTTCAATAAACGCGTTATCATCTTGATCAATACGCATACGTTAGGAGCAATCATGCCAAACGAGAACAGCTACGAAGTCGCGCTGCAAAAGAGCAACGCCATTCGCGAGGGCTTGGCAAAGACGCCCGAGAAGTTCACCATGCTCACCGGCGACCGCCCGACCGGACGCTTGCACCTGGGTCACTACTTTGGCACCCTCAAGGGCCGCGTTGAGCTGCAGAACATGGGCGCCAAGACCAACGTGCTCATCGCCGACTACCAGGTCATCACCGACCGCGACACCACCGAGCATATCCAGGACAACGTGTACAACATGGTCATGGACTACCTTGCCTGCGGCATCGACCCCGACAAGACCATGATCTACGCGCACTCCGCCGTGCCCACCGCGAACCAGCTCATGCTACCGTTCCTGTCGCTGGTGTCCGAGGCCGAGCTAGCGCGCAACCCCACGGTCAAGGCCGAGATGGAGGCCTCGGGCCACGAGCTCACCGGCCTTCTGCTCACCTACCCGGTGCACCAGGCCTGCGACATCCTGTTCTGCAAGGGCAACGTCGTGCCCGTCGGTCGCGACCAGCTGCCGCACATCGAGCTCACCCGCACCATCGCACGCCGCTTTAACAACCGCTATGGCAAGGTATTTCCCGAGGTCGAAGCGCTGCTGTCCGAGACCCCGCTGCTGCCCGGCCTTGACGGTCGCAAGATGAGCAAGAGCTACGGCAACGCCATCAACATTTCGATGACCGCCGAGGAGACGGCCAAGCGCATCAAGAAGAGCCAGACCGACTCCGAGCGCATGATCACGTTTGATCCCGAGAACCGCCCCGGTGTGTCCGGCCTGCTTTCGACCGCTGCCATCTGCACTGGTCGCTCCGAGGTCGAGATTGCCGAGGAGATCGGCATGGGCGGCTCCGGCCAGCTCAAGAAGTACGTGACCGAGGCCGTCAACGAGTACTTCGCCCCGATCCGCGAGCGTCGTCAGCGCTACGAGAACGATCTGGATTACGTGAAGGACGTGCTGCACGAGGGCAATCGTCGCGCCAACGAGATCGCCGAGCAGACCCTGGCCGAGGTTCAAGACGCCATGGGCATGGTGTACTAGGCAAAGCGCTTTCGCACAACATAGACGGTGAGGCCGAATCCTCACCGAAACAGGAACAGGCCCGCTGGCAGTTAGTTGCCAGCGGGCCTGTTCCCGAAGTACACCGTTGAATCGCACAGAGGGGAGGAATGCGAATCAAACTCAACAGGGCAGGCTTTTTCATCGCCTAATGCCTGCTCCGTTACTGAAACCAATATAGTTCACCGTGGTTTACTTTCTGGCGAGAATATACGCCAACACATCGTCTCCATAAGTTAACCCCGGTAAACCTACAACGGAAAACCACCACAAAGGGGACAGGCACCTTTGTGGTGGTTTTGGCCACGGCAGAGCCGCTAGAGCCCTGCTGGCCAGCGACAGGCGACCAAGTCGACGTGCATGTCGTCCTTAAACGCCACACCCTCCCCTAGCAAAAGCTCACGCTGAGCATCGGGGCCGCCAAAGGCAAAGCCCTCGCAAATGCGACCGTCGGCAAATACCACGCGATGACAGGGAATCTCGCCGGGACGCGGATTGCTGTGCAGCGCATAGCCCACATAGCGCGCGCTTCGTGGACGGCCGGCGAGCAGCGCCACCTGGCCGTACGTGGCGACCATCCCCTCGGGAATCTGCTCGACTACCTCGTACACCCGCTCAAAAAAGCCCTCAGACGCCATCGCTCGCTCCCTTCCACCCGGAAAAGCATAAACCACCACAAAGGTGCCTGTCCCCTTTGTGGTGGTTTATGGCAAGTCAGTTAATTGGCGGGCTGGAAGAAGGCTACGGCTACGGCGCCGGGGCCCACGTGGGTGCCGATGGTGGCACCGATGGTGTGGACGGGCAGCTCGCCCTCGGTGTGGCCAGCCCACAGCGCCGCACTGTCCTCGATATACTTCTTGAGCACCGCGTCCGAAAGGCCCGTATAGCCGAGCGCCAGCGGCATGGAAAAGTCGACGCCGCCCGCCTTTTTGACCTTTTGGTTCAGCAGGTTGCGGCCGTTCTTGGAACCGCGCGCCTTGCCCAGCTGCACGATCAGACCGTCCTCAACAGCCACCACGGGCTTTACGTTGAGCAGCGTGCCCACGGCGCCGGCCGCAGCAGACAGACGACCGCCACGCACCAGATACTCCAACGTCTCGAGCAGGCCGATAACCACCACACGGTCGCGCACGGCCTCGACCGCCGCCGCAACCTGGGCCGCACTACGGCCCTCATCCACCAGGCGCAGCGCATACTCGACCAGCACGCGCTCGCCCAAGGTTACGTTATTGCTGTCCACGATGAACACGTCGCCGCCCGGTGCCTCGGCAAGTGCGGTACGGGCACTCTGGTTGGTGCCCGAAAGCTTGGCGCCCACGGTAATAATCACAGCCTCGTCGCCGGCCTCACGCGCTTCGGCAATCGCCTGTGAAAAGGCATACGGGTTGACCTGACCAGTCTTGGGCAGCTCATCGCGCTCCACGAGCATCTCGTAAAAGCGCTGGTGATCGATGTCGACGCCATCCATATACACATCGGTGCCAAAGGTGACGGACAGCGGCAGAACACGCAGAGCGGGGTGCTCAGCCGGCGTCATATCGCTCGCGGAATCGGTAATAATACGAATGGACATAGCGAATCCTTTCTTGCGCGGACCTCGCGCGGGGAATTTTGACAGCAATGCCCCGGCACGGTATACGCGCTCAAACGGGACTATGCAATTGTTGGCTGAAAGCTAGCGCCAGCGCGGCCTTAGATCTCGCGCAGGGTGTTGAGAATCGTACGCAGCGACGCGTACATCTGCTCGCGCTGCTCCACGCCCATGGCCTTACCGGTGGTGTCGAGCACTTCACGAATGATGCGATCGGCCTCGCTCATGCTCTCGCCGCCCAGGGCAGTCAGGCGCACCGGGGCACGGTACTTGACGGCCGCATCACCCGAATCATCGACCTCGACGTAGCCGCCCTCCTCCAGATGTGCCAGCGTGCGCGAAACGGCGGCACGGGTAACGCCGGCCATGCGGGCGAGGTCGGCGCCAGTCAGGCCGTCCTTGCTGCGCTCAAGATAGTACAGGCACATGACGTCGGAGCCTTTGAGGCCCAGCCTTGCACCTTCGGACGTCTTGATGCGCTGAATCTCCTTGTAGAGGCCGCTGATCAGTCCGACAAAGTCCTCAAAACGTGTCTCGTCGTTCCACTGCATGGTGACGACCGCCTTTCGCTTACATGATGCTAACGGGTAAACATCTTAGCCGCATGTGCGAACACCCATACCCAAACATCCCATTTGTTAACCCATCAACATAAAAACCACCACAAAGGGGACAGGCACCTTTGTGGTGGTTTGGGGCATCAATAGGTTCTAGGCGCCGCTACAGCTCCACGCAGGGATTGTCGCGGGTCACTAGGGTCTTAACGACGACCGTCGCTCCCAGATAGCGCTCGAGCAGCTCGGCCAAGCGATCGATGGCGGCCTGGCAATCCCCCATCCGCTCGGGCTCCACGCACTCAATCGCCAGAAATGCGTCCGCCGAATCGTCGGACAGCGCTGTGCGAACGCCATCGCGCCAGTTCCAGCAACGGCACACGGCGCCCGCATCATCGCTATAGGCAAGCTCACCGGGCAGCGTCGGATCATCCGCTTCTTCGCCAAGTGGCAAGAACGCGTCGCCGCCGTTGGTCACCGCCAGGCGCAGATTGCCCTCAATAGCATGCAAATCTTCACCGCCAACGGGCAGCGCATAAGTCAACGAAATCGTGTTGTAAATATCCACCGCCGGCGTAATGTGGCCGACCGGCTTGCCTTTGAGCACGCGCTTGAGCAGGTTCTCAACTGAGCAACGCGCGCCCTTCTTGGTCTTGAACAGGCGATACGCCTCGCGCCATGCCTTGACCGGCGCGTTTTCGCTGATGGTATCGCTTGTCAGGTGGCGCTCCGCATCGATGTTGGCGCGGTCAAGCAGCGCGGCGATCGCATCCACGTCCTCCTGGGGAATCTGCGCCGCGGGCTTCATGCCCTTTACGACCACGACGCCGATCGCCGCCTGTGGAAACAGCTCCCAAAATGAATCCTCGGCAATAAAGCTCTTCATATGCTCTCCCTTCATAGCGTGCGCCCGAGCCCGGGCGTCTAAGCAAAAAGCGCCCTCACAGCGGCCACCTTCAAAGTCCTACGGTGCCGCCACAAGAGCGCTTACGCTGCCCCCATCCGGAGAAGGGGGCGATATGTCAGGCGTATTGTAACCTGAGTCATCCGCCCAAGCAAAACCACCACAAAGGTGCCTGTCCCCTGTGTGGTGGTTTTGGGTCTGAGGCGACGCTAGTGGCGGAGTCCCAGCAGGCCGCGGCTGCGATGGCGGGCCTCGACGGGCACCTGGGCGTGCGGGCCGGCGGCTTTGACGGACTCGGGCAGGTGCGAGTACTTCTTCTCGAAGTTCTCCTCGAACATCACAGCCAGGTTGTGCGCGGCCTCGTCGTAGCTCGCAGTGCTCTGCCAGTACTGGCGCGGCACCAGGATGCCGTCGGGCACACCGTGGCACGTAGTGGGAATGTCGACATTAAAGATGTCGTCGTGCACAAACTCGCTGTCCTCGATGGTACCATCGAGGGCGCGAGCGACCAGTGAGCGCGTGTAGGCAAGCTCGATGCGATGACCCACGCCGTAGCCGCCGCCAATCCAGCCGGTGTTGACCAGGTAGACGCGCGTACGGCCGTCGGCGATGCGCTCGCCGAGCATCTTAGCGTAGACCATGGGGTCGAGCGGCATAAACGGCTCGCCAAACAGCGAGGAGAACGTGGGCGTGGGCTCGGTGACGCCGACCTCGGTGCCGGGGATCTTGGCCGTAAAGCCCGTCACAAAGTGATACATGGCGGCGTCGGCCGTCAGGCGCGAGATGGGCGGCAGCACGCCAAAGGCGTCGCAGGTCAAAAACAGCACGACGCTCGGAGTGGTGCCCATGCCCTTGGTCCACGCGTTGGGAATGTGCTCGACGGGATAGGCCACGCGCGTGTTGTGCGTGATCGAGACGTCGTCGTAGTTGGGCTTGCGATTCTCATCGAGTACCACGTTTTCACAGATGGCGCCAAAGCGGACGGCGTTAAAGATCTCGGGCTCATGAAATGCATCCAAGCCCTCGCACTTGGCATAGCAGCCGCCCTCGACGTTAAAGATGCCCATATCGGACCAGCCGTGCTCGTCATCGCCGATCAGCAGGCGTGTGGGATTGGCCGAAAGCGTGGTCTTGCCGGTGCCGGACAGGCCAAAGAACACCGCGGTCTCGTGCGTGACGGGATCCATGCTGGCCGAGCAATGCATGGGCAGTACGTCGTCCTCGACGGGCAGCAGGTAATTCATGACGCTGAAGATGGACTTTTTGATCTCACCGGAGTAGCCGGTGCCCGCGACCAGAATCACGCGCTCCTGGAAGTTGATGACCACCGCGGCGCTGGAGTTGAGGCCCTTGATGGCGGGGTCACACTGGTAACCTGGCGCGGCAAGGACGCAGAAGTCCGGCTCGCCGGTGCGCGCGATTTCGCGAGCGAGCGGGCGGGCGAGCATCTGCTTAATAAAGAGCGCCTGGCTGGCACGCTCGCAGGCGACAAGCAGGCGACGCGTATGGTTACGATCGGCGCCGGCCATACCGCGGGTGACGAACACATCGCGCTCGTTGAGATAGTCGACGATGCCGGCCTTGATAGCCTCGTAGCTCTCGGCAGAAAGCGGGCGGTTGACGGCACCCCAGGCAATCTTGTCGTGCACGTCGGGCGTATCGACGATAAAGCGGTCGTTGGGCGAACGTCCGGTACGCTCCCCCGTCTCGATCACCAACGCGCCGTTGGAGGCCATGCGGCCTTCGTTGCGGCGGATGGCATGCTCGACGAGCTCTGCCGCCGGCAGGTCCACCAGCAGGCGGGGCTGGTTCTCGGCGGGATCTTCGACCAGCGTAAGACCAAAGTTAGACAGAACTTCTGCAGGGGTAACACCAGACATGGGGCCTCCTTTAAAATCGCGACACGTGGACGCGGCGCGCACTTTACTCACGTAAAGCCCGTTGTACCCGATATGCAAAAACGTTTTTGCGGCAACGGCGAAGCGCCCGCTCAACGGTCAAAAATCGCACGCAAGCGGCCTAGTCATTGGGGACGTTCTTAAACGACTAGTCGTTGGGGACACTCTTGAACAGGCAACGGCCAAGGAGTGTCCCCAGATGCCGGCACTTAGGGACGTTCCTAAAGTGCCGGCACATAAGTAATGTCCCCAAGTGCCGACTACAGCGGCAAGCCTTGGCCGAGCATGGCGATGGCGCTCATGAGGACCAGCATGCCGGCGGCGTAGGGCAGCACTGCGCCCAGGAGCTCGGCATCCTTACCGCGCACGTGAACGGCGGCAAGACCGATGGCGAGGGTCTGTGGCGAGATCATCTTACCGGCGGCGACGCCCAGGGCGTTCAGCGCGACCATCCAGTAGTCACTCACGCCCAGCGCCGTAGCCGCCTGGCTCTGGATGGGACCAAACAGCATGCCCGAGGACGTGCCCGAACCGGTCACGAACGCACCGACGGCACCGATCCACGGAGCCAGAATCGGGTACAGACCACCGGCGATGGCGATGCAGAACGCGCTAATCGATGAAATCATGCCCGCATAGCCCATCACCTTGGCGCAGCCCAGCACCGAAAGCATGGTAATGACCGTCGGCATCATCTGCTTGACGGTCGCGGCCAGCACCTCGCCCATCAGACGCGGCGAAGCGCCCTGAATCGCGCCGCCGACAAACGCGGCCAGGAAAATCCAAACACCCGGCGTGTTGATCCACGAAAACGTAAGCGCACCGGGGTTCTCGCCACAATACACCTGCACGTGGCTCGCAAACGGCGCGAGCGCGGCGTGCACGACGGGCACCAGGTTGGAGGTACCCAGCAGCAGCACAAAAATCAGAATGAAGCACGACCAGGCCGAAAGCGCCGATTTAACGGTGAGCTGTTCGCCGGCCTCGATATTCATATGGAAGCGCGCGTCCAGGTGACCGGACTTCTCGGCGCGCATGGCAAGCGCGGCGGTCAGTGCGAGCGACACGATGGAGCCCACGACCACGGCAAGCTCGGGGCCCACAAACATGGCGACGACCAGGGCCGCACCAACAAAGGACACACCGGAAAGCAGTGCCACTCCGGCAACGCCGTGCAGACGCTCGCTCACGCTCGCAACATTGCCCTGGTCATCGGCAACACGACCCGCAACCAGCACAATAAGCAGCGGCATCACCACAAAGAACGGTGCCAGCTGCACCAGCTGAACGGTCGCCAGGTGCAGGGAATCCAGACCCACCAGGTCGGCAACGGACACTGTGGGGATGCCGATGGAGCCGTAGGGCGTGGGCACGCCGTTGGCCAGCAGGCAGATCAGCACGGCAGGCACTGCCTCAAAACCAAGACCCGCGAGCATGCCGGCGGGAATGGCAACAGCGGTACCAAAGCCGGCCATCCCCTCCATAAAGCCGCCGAAGCACCAGGCCACGAGCAGCGCCAACAGACGGCGGTCGCTACTGATGGAGGTGATCATGCTGCCGATCACGTCCATGGCGCCCGTACGCACGCACAGGTTATACGTAAAGACGGCGGCGATAATCACCAACACGATGGGCCACAGCGCCATCAAAAAGCCCTCGAGCGAGGCCGTGGCTATCTGCGCCGCCGGCAAATGCCACCACGCATAAGCGAGCACGCACGAAAGAACAAACGAACCGATGGCGGCCTTCCAAGCCGGCCATTTAAAGCACAGCAGCATCACGACGAGCCAGATGATCGGCACAAGAGCCAGCAAAAACGCGGCGACATCCATGGGTGAAAACTCCTTGGTACCGCGCAAGCGGCATCGGGGGGTCACAAAACTTCAACAGGATACCGCACGTTTACCGACAAATTACAGCCGCCCGCCGAAATTATTGAACAAGCTGTTCGAAAACACGAATGGACACCACCGCGACTATACTAGAGCGCAGTAAGAGAAAGGAACCGCCTTGAGTATCACGCCCCTCGATAGCATCCGCCGCGCCATCGCCCGCCGCAATGGCGTCGCCGACCCCGCCGTATCGGGCGAGGCGCACGGACAGGGCGGACGCATCGAAAACGGCCTGTTCCCCGCATCGCACACCGCCGAAGAGCTCGCGCGCATCCAAGAGCTGAGCCAGCGTAACGCCGGCGGCCCCGACAGCAGCCAGGCCACACGCCGTCGCCGCGAGCGCGATCGCCAACCCGGCCCCATCCACCGCATGGTCAATGCCTGGTGGAACCGCCTGCTCGGAGCAGTCTACGGCGGCGGTTTCTCCACGCAGGAGGCGGAATACGAGGAGCACGCCACCAGCCGCGACTACCTTTGGAATACCTTGGGCACCGCCGTATGGGGCATGGCGTTTCCGCTGCTCACCATTGTGTCGACGCAGCTCGTAGGCGCCGAGGAGGCCGGCAAGTTCTCCATCGCCTTTGTCACCGGCACGCTCATCATGATCGCGTGCAACTACGGCGTGCGCAACTTTCAGGTCTCGGACATCGACGAAAAAACCTCCTTCGCCTCCTACCAGCTCAACCGCTGGCTCTGCGGAGCGCTCGCGCTGGCATGCGGCCTGGTATACAGCAGCGCCCGCGGCTACGATGCGCAGATGGCCACGATCGGCCTGGGTGTCTACCTCTATAAGGTGATCGACGGCGTGGCGGACGTGTACGAGGGCCGCCTGCAGCAGGCCGATAAACTCTACCTGGCCGGCATGAGCCAAACGCTACGCTCCGCCGGCGTCATCGCGGTCTTTAGCGTGGCGCTGTTCCTTACGCGCAGCATGCCCATCGCGGCCATGGCCATGGGTGTCGCCGCCATCGCCTCGCTCGTGCTGGTCACCGCGCCGCTCGCCCTGCTCGAAACCGAAAAATCACGCCGCATGAGTCTGCGCGAGGCTGGCCACCTGTTTGTCCAGTGCGCCCCGCTCTTTGGTGCGCTGTTCCTGTTCAACCTTATCGAGAGCATGCCCAAGTTCGTGATGGAAGGCACGCTGGCCTACAAATATCAGCTGTACTTTAATGCCCTATTCTTTCCGGCGCAGGCTATTTTATTGAGCATTGGATTTATCTATAAACCGCAGCTCCTGCGTCTGTCGAGCATTTGGGCGAATCCGCGTAAGCGTCGCCGCTTTGACCTGATTATTGTTGCCGTTATGGCACTAATCGTGGTCATTACCGGAGCGTGCGCCGCATTTATGGCAGGCCCCGGCATCCCCATCATGAGCTTTATGTACGGCCTTAACTTTGAGCGCTACCGCACGCTGGCGCTGCTAATGGTTGTCGCCGGCGGCGTCACCGCGGCAATCGACTTTATCTACGCCATCATCACGGTGCTGCGCCACGCCGGCGACGTCACCAAGATCTACCTGGTCTGCTTCGCCGTAAGCGTGGTGCTTCCGGTGATCCTGATTAAGCTGCTGGGTCTGATGGGCGCTGTGGTGAGCTACCTAGCCATCATGGCTCTACTCCTGGTGTTGCTGATTATCGAGTACGCCCACATCCGCCAACGCATCGAACGCGACCGCAACCCATACGGCGCCTAATTAGCTGTCCGATCACCGGAATTTGCGATGGAATCACCCCAGCTGGGGTCTCGTTGCGGACAATATGCATCACGCAAAACTAAGTGAGTAGACTTTTACCGAATCCCCGACCACACCAACAAAGCATAAGTCAGTGACCTGCACTGATAATTGTTCTCGGGGGAAGCGGGCACTGCGGGGCGCGGCAACGGCGCGCGATTTCCGCGTCGCAGCGCTACCCTGATGCTGAATGCCGGGACGATGACCCACTGACCTGCTGACGCCTCTTCGGCCGTCCTCAAATCCGACCTGTCTCGCCCCGGCATCCGCGTCCCGGAGTCCTGCCATGACCTAATAGGAGCATGAGCGCGGACAATCGGACAAGCCAATTGGATTGTAGCGCTCCCGTCAGTGCAATGTCTGGGAGACCCGGGCGCGGAGCAGGCGGCAGACCGAGGGGAGCGAAAATGGAAGGCGAAACGGTCATCGCGGGCGTCGACACGCACAAGGACGTTCATGTTCTGTGCCTGCTCGACGGCCTCGGGAGGAAGATCCGGAGCGGGAGCTTCGGGGCCGACCCCGAGGGCTACGACAGGCTGGCGGAGGCGATAGGCGACCCGGGCAGCTGCATGGTCGTCGGCGTCGAGGGCACGGCATCGTACGGGGCCGGGCTGACGAGGAGGCTCGTGGAGCTCGGGTACAACGTCGTCGAGGTGCTCAGGCCCAAGAGGGACAAGGTGAGGCCCGGCGAGGGGAAGAGCGACCCGCTGGACGCCGAGCGCGCGGCGCGCAAGGCGGCGTCCGGGAAGGGCTGCTCCGTGCCGAAGTCGCAGGACGGCTGGGTCGAGGCGGTGCGCCAGCTCTACGTCGCGCGCAGGCTGGCCGTCGCGACGTCCACGTCCTGCGTGGCCTGCGCGAAGTCGATGCTCACGACGGCCCCGAGCGCCCTGAGGGAGCGGTTCAGGGGCCGCGAGCGGCCGAAGGACCTCATGCCGCTGCTCGCGCGCGGGAGGAAGGCGGGCGACGCGCTCGAGGAGAGCGTGCTGGCCTCGCTGCGGTCCGTCGCGGCGGTCTGGAAGGAGGCCCGCAGCCAGGTCGAGTCCCTCGACGAGCGCATCCGCGCGCTGCTGGAGGCGAACGCGCCCGCGCTGCTCGGCGTCGAGGGCTGCGGCACCACGACCGCCGCCGCCCTGGTCGTGGCCGCCGGCGACAACCCCGGCAGGCTGAAGGGCGAGGCGGCGTTCTCGATGATGTGCGGCGCCTCCCCGATCCCCGCGTCGAGCGGGAAGACGGACCGGCACAGGCTCAACCGCGGCGGCAACCGGCAGGCGAACTGGGCGCTCTACGAGATCGCGATCAAGCGCATGGCGTACGACGAGAGGACGAGGAGGTACGTGGCGAGGCGGACCTCCGAGGGGAAGTCCCGGCGGGAGGCGGTCCGCTGCCTGAAGCGCTACATAGCGCGGGAGGTGTACCGCGTGCTCATGGACCCGAACCCCGACGGCGCCGCGCCGGAAGGCCCCGAGCTCGCGAAGATGCGCAAGGCGATGCGGGTGACTCAGAAGAAAGCCGCCGCGGAGCTCGGCCTGTCCGCAGCCACACTCGGGCACTTGGAACGGGGGAAACGGCGGTCGACGAAACTGGAGAGGAGGTATTACGAGCTCCTGTGCGAATTGGAGAGAGCGCTCCCGCAAACTGCCTCTTGACAACTTATAGGAGCGTCGGTTTTAATTTTGCGAAACTTGGCATGGTTGAGGGTGATCGGTTAAACGTAGTAGATAGGCCCATTTCGTGGCGAACGAATCAAGCCGAGGTGCAAAATAGCCCCCGCCCCAGAAAAATCATCGGCAAGGTAGCAAAATGCCCCGCGGGCAGGAGGCTGCTCGCGGGGCAAAGAAGAGGGGCTTGTTGGTGGCGGGCCGAGGCGCTCGGCGGGGAGTTTGCCGCGGCCCGCTCTTAAGGCATTACAGCTCAACGAGCTGGCCGGTCTCGGCGGCCTCCTTGATGGCGTTGAGAAGCGTGAGCGTCTTGACGTTATCGGCGGGGGTCACGACGGGCTCGACCTCGCGGCGGACAACCTTCACAAAGTGCTTGAGCTGCATCTTGTGCGGCAGTGCCGGGTCGACGGCCGGAATCTCCATCTGCAGCGGCTTGTGCCAGTTAGAGGCGCCGTCGTAGGAGAACTGGTGCAGGCGGGGCAGCGAAAGGGCGCCCTTGGTGCCGCCGATAAAGTAGGCGTCGGCGTCGAAGGGGCGGTACTGCGGATCCTCGCGAGCGGTCGCCTCCCAGTTCCAGGGGCTGGCGGTGGCGTCAGAGATGGTCATGCTCGCGAGCGCGCCGTCGGCAAAACGGACGTTGACCACGGCGGAGTCCTCGGTCTCAAAACCGCGGGCGGCGCTGGACTGCATGCCCTGGACGGCAACGGGCTCGCCCAGCAGGTAGCGGAGCAGGTCGACGTCGTGCACCAGGTTGACCAGGATCGGGCCGGCACCCTTCTTGCGGCGCCACTCGACATCGAAATACTCGTCATTCTTATAGATCATGTAGTGGAAGCTCGACACGGTGAGCTTGCCCAGCTCGCCGGACTCGATGATCTCCTTGGCCTTGTTGACGAAGGGGTTGTGGCGACGGTGCTGACCCACGAGCACGGGCACGCCGGCGGTTTCGGCCTCGGCGGCGAAGGCCTGGGCATCCTCGAGATCGTTGGAGATCGGCTTTTCGACCAGCGGCACGATGTTGCGCTTCACAGCCTCGCGAGCAACGCCTAGGTGCAGGTCGTTGGGGGTAGCGATAATGACGGCCTCGGGCTTGATCTCGTCCATCATCTGGGCGGGATCGGTGTAAAACGGCACGCCGGCGGCCTCGGCCGTGGCGCGGGCGCCCTCAAAGGCGTCGGCGATGGCGACGAGCTCGGCCTCGGGCTCCTCGGTGACAAAGCGGATGTGGTTGCGGCCCATGGCGCCGGCGCCGATAACGGCAATGCGGACGGGGTTGAGCTCAGACATTTCGACTCCTTAATACCGGTGACCGGTGGAATGCGACAAAGGGGCTGTCCCTTCGTCGCATCGGTAAAACTAGGCGGACTTCTTCTTGCTGTCGGAGACCATCATGTAGACGGTGAGCACGACGGCGATGGCGGCGATCACAATAGCGCCGTAGAAGGACTGCTGGTAGGCGGCGCTGCCGGCCTCGGCGTGATACAGCACGGCGGTGATGGGCTGGCTGATCCAGGTGGAAGCGGCGTAGCCCAAAAACATGATGCCGTAGTTGACGCCGATGTTGCTGGTGCCAAAGGCGCCACCGGTGAGCGGCGGGTAGATGACGAGCAGAGCGCCAAAGCTAAAGCCGAGCAGGGCGAGCGCCACAAAGAACATGCTCTGCGTAAAGCTCATCGACATGATGACGAGGGCGACGATGGTGACGACAAGGCTGATGAGCAGCGACTTATAGGCGCCGAGCTTGTCGATGATCTGGCCAAAGGACAGGCGGCCGACCAGGTTGGCGCAGGTGTTGACGGAGACCACCACACCGCCGAGGGCGACGGCCGCGGCGCTCGTGGGGTCGGCGAAGAGCTGGACGGCGGCGATGGAGGCAACCTTGCCCACGAGCAGGGTGCCCGCGGTGGCGGCAAAGGCGAAAGTGACGATGAGGACCCAGAAGCGCGGGGTCTTGACCATCTCGCCCGGGGTGAGGTCGCCGAAGGTGCCGGCGTGCGCGCCGCCCTTGGGGGCCTCGAAGCCCTCGGGCAGCCAACCGGCCTCGGGGGCCTTCAGGAACAGGGCGGAGGCAGCAATCGTCACAAAGAAGATGACGCCGAGCGCCTTAAGGGCGCCAAAGATGCCCAGGCTCGGGATGAGCAACGAGGCGAGCACCGGGGAGAGCACGGCGGGGCCGGCGGTCGAAGCGGCCAGGGTGATGCCGGAGGCAAGGCCCTTTTTGTCGATGAACCACTTTTGACCGGTGGTGAGTGCCGGGTTGTAGCCCAGGCCGTTGCCGATGGCGGCGACGAGCGAGAACCACAGGTAGAACTGCCACGGCTCGGTGACGGTGCCGGACATAAACCAGCCCAGGCCGTAGCACACAGCGGCGGCGATCACGACGTTGCGCGGGCCGATCTTATCGGAGATGCGGCCGGCGAAGATGCCCGTCACGGCCATGATGGTCTGAAAGACCGGGAACGCCCAGGTAAGGGCGCTGGACCACTCGGGGTAGACGGCGAGCAGGTTCTTGCTCACGACGGAGTACAGCGCGATTGAGCTGATGAAGAACATGGTGACGCACGCGGCGGAAAGCACGACGGCGCGACCCTTGTTGGAGTTGGTGGAAGCCATTGGACTCTTTCTGATCGATACGGGGGAGGAGCGGGCGTATCCGCGGGCCTCCCTGTTAGGTTGGTTTACTGGTCAGTCGGCTTGGCGACGCCGGACTCATCGGACCAAAGCTCGACACCCTTGTTCTTGAGGTAGTTGTCGGCATAGGCGCGACGGCCGCCGGGCTTGGCGGTGAGGTCGCCCATCATATTGGAGAAGCCACCGTCGACTTTGATGGCGTCGCCGGTGGTAAAGTCCGAGCGCTTGGACGCCAGGAACATGACGGCGTTGGCGATATCGCTGACCTCGCCGATGCGGCGCGTGGCGATCAGACGGCTGCGGCTCTTTTCGACCTCGGGGTCGGCGTAGAAGTTGGCCGACATCGGGGTCTTAACGAAGCAAGGCTCGACGCAGTTGGAGCGGACGCCGTAGGGGCCCCACTCGGCAGCCAGCATCTTGGACATCATGTTGACGCCCGCCTTGGTGGAGCTGTACACGCCCGAGAACGTCTCGGGGGAGTGGCTGGCAACGGTCGAGATGTGCACCAGGCGGCCCTGGCCGGCCTTGATCATCTCGCGACCAAAGCGCTGCGAGGTGATGAAGTAACCGGTGAGGTTGACGTTGAGCACCTGCTCCCAGTCGCTCAGCGGCAGGTCTTCCATGGCGGCGAAGCGCAGGATGCCGGCGGTGTTGACGAGAACGTCGATGCGGCCGAAGTCGCGGATCGTGGCGTCGACGGCAGCCTGAACCTCGGCCTCGTCGGTGGCGTTCATCTTGTAACCCTCGGCGTGGATGCCAAACTCAGCGGCGAGGTCGGCGGCAGCGGCCTTGACCTTCTCTTCGTCCAGGTCGAGCAGGACGACGTTGGCGCCGTTGCGGGCGAACTCGCGGCAAATCTCGACGCCCATACCGCCGAGCGCGCCGGTCACGGCGCAGACATCGCCCTCGAGCTTAAGCCAATTGCTCATAGGAACTTCCCTTCTTGTGCCTCCCGGTGAGTCGCTCCCATTAACCGACCCACGTGGTTTTCGCAGGTTATCGTATGCTTTGCATTTGCGCAGGTGAATTGCATATTTGTTAGAATGGCGTTAACCGTAGGTTTATACTGTGCGATGCAGTTTCTTCTCAATTGAGCGCGTGACCTGCCAAAACGACCCCCTTCGGCAGTTCATTGCCATGCGTCTGGAAACGGGAGATTGACGTGTACGATCGACGACTCGAGGCCATATCGGCCGCCGCGGAGCTGGGAAGCTTCTCGCGTGCGGCGGCAAAATTGCGCGTGTCGACCCCGGCGCTCGTCAAGCAGGTGTCGGGCTTCGAGGCCGAGTTTGGCATCACGTTGTTCGAGCGCTCGCATTCGGGTGTTAAGGTGACGCCGGCGGGCGCTCTGCTGGTGGACGACGCGCGCTCGATCATGCGGCAGTCCGAGGATGCGCTGCGTCGCGCCCGACGCGCGGCGGGCGATGGCGGTGCCGTGCGTCTGGGCGTGTCGATGATGTGCCCGGGGCGCCAAACGCTGTCGATGTGGACGGACGTACACGAGCTGGAACCGTCGTTGCGCTTCGAGATCGTGCCGGTGAGCGACCTCTACGACGAACGCGAATCCGTCATGCGCAGCCTTGGTCGCGAGGTGGATGTAGTGCAGTCGAGTTTTTCGACCCCGCGCTGGGGCGACGCCTGCCAAAAGCTCCGCATCGTTAACGTACCGTTTTATATCGACGTACCGCGCACGAGCCCGCTGGCGCGCAAGAATCGCATTACGGTTGCCGACCTGGAGGGCATGCGTCTGCGCGTACTGCGCCACGGCAACGACGCCATGGACAGCCTGCGCATCGACCTTTTGGCCGACGGCGGCGTGGACGTGATCGATGTGGATAGCTTCGACTTTGCGCTCTTTAACGAGGCGGAGGAAAAGGGCGACGCGGTGCTCACCTGCGGGGCGTGGTCGGGGGTGCACCCGGCCTTTGTGGGCGTGCCGTTTCTATGCGGGCGAGAGGTGCCGGTCTTTCTGCACTACCCGCTCGAGCCCACCCTCCAAGTACAAAAATTCGTCAACGCCATGGCCCAACTCCTCAACTAGCTCATTTGGGACGGGTTTAGCGGTCCTCGCGTTGCGGGTCGGCTGTCTCGGCTGCCTTTACGCGGTTCTTATCGACGTACATGTTCTTGTCGGCCTGGGAAAAGAGCTCGCGCATCGTAGGCGGTTCATCAAAATCACTGGAAAGCGCATAGCCCACCGCATAGCTGATAGGCATGTCGGGATGAGTCTCGGAATACTCGTTCACGTTCGCGCGAACCCGAGCGAGACAGGACTCCACGGCAGCTCGATCGGTATCTCGCAGCACCGCGATAAACTCATCGCCGCCGTCGCGGCCCACAAAGCAGGTCTCCGACGCCACGCGCCCCAGCTGCTGGGCAAAAGAACGGATGTATTCGTCGCCCTTCTCGTGGCCGAAGCTGTTATTGACCGTATGCAGATTGTTAAGGTCGAAGACGCACACCGCAACGGGCGCCTCCGCGGAGACAGGCTGCTCCTGCCCCAAGACCTCCTCGCACTTGTTCTTGTTGGGCAGTCCCGTGGCTTCGTCGAGATAGACTTTGCTCTGCAGTTCGCGATTGAGCGCGGCAGTTCGCACCGCGCGAACAAGTTCGACCGCAAAGGTCGCCACCAAGCCCATGATGTCGATGATCACCAGGCCCTCGAGATAGTTGAGTGCCGACGCCTTCTCCTGAGAGTAGTCCTCTGCGAGTCGCGTAGCATCGTCGCAAATGCCAAAGAACTCCTCGCTCATGGAGATGATGTCGGTGTTCTCATAGCCGACTTAGCGCACGCGGATGATCTCGGTGCAAAGCTCATCAAAATAATTTGCAAGCTCGGTCATTTTTGCCTGATACTCATCGTCGTCGAGACGGACGAGGTTGAGGTCGTCACTTCCGTAACGCAAACCGTTGATGTATGAATCCACGGCTTTAAGCAGGTCATCTTGAGGCTGGCCCGCGTCCTCGAGCTTAACGATTCGCTGCGTGGTACCGCGAACCAGACCGGCGTAGTTGACCACGCGCGCCGTGCCCTGGATATCGGAGACGAGCAGCATAACATTGATGAAGAAGAAGATGAGAACTGCCGTGAGCACCATCATGAGCAGGCGCACCGCCTGGCCGGCCTTCTTGGCGACAGAAGTATTCACAAGTTCACTCCCCTAAATGACAAAAGAACAGGTAGCACGCAGTGTGCTGAAATTCATGGGTGGTTAACTCTACCATATGGGCCAGCAGCCTCAAACTGCGGCAGACGCTCGTCCAAATTGGCGTGACGCTTGCCTTGTTGTTCTTGACCTGGCCGCGCTATCGGACATGCTTCTGGTCTTGGATTACCATGGGAAAGCTCATCCCGTTTTGTGCGTCTAGAGTGGGATGCGGGGGGCCTCGGACGTTTTTTCGGACCATGCCCCGGCGCTATGCCGCATAGCCCCTTTCCTCGCGATACTCCCTAATGGTCTTCCATCCTAGGTCCTTCTTGAGCTTGCCGTCCCTGTACCACTCGATATATTCGCCGAGCAGGCGGGAGAACTCGTCGAACGGCACGCCGGTCCAGTCCCTGCCCTCGAAGAAGTCGCACTTGAGCGTGCCGAAGAACCCCTCGGCGCGCGCGTTGTCGGGGCTCCGGGCCCTCCTCGACATCGAGCGCACCACCCCGGGGCCGCACGCCTCGCGCCACTCGCGCCCCATGTAGACGGCGCCGCCGTCGGTGTGCACCGTGAGCGGCCGCTCCTCCGTCGGACCGACTATCCCCACCAGGTCCCTGAGCATGCCGACCATCAGGTCCGAGTCGGCGTGGACCGAGACCCTCCAGCAGATCGGCCAGCCGTCGAAGCAGTCGATCGCCGGCGACAGGTACGCCCTGTACCCGTCGAGCCTGAACTCCGTGACGTCGGTGACCACGAGCAGGCCGGGCGCGGCGGCGCGGAAGTCGTGCGTCCCGTCCCCGCGCAGGGGGACGTTGGCCGGGCGCTCCGCGAGCTCGCCCCGGTAGCTGCGGTACCTCGCCCTCCTGCGCATCTGCGCCGCCTTGCGGGCGACCAGGCCCTCCTCGCGCATGATCCGGCGCACGACCTTCTCGGACGCGACGACGGGGGTCTCGGCGTCCCCGGGCGCGAGCGCGCGCCACGAGACGGGCTCGCCGGGCCCCCTCCTGAGGTCGGCGGTCACGGACTCGGGCCCGTAGGCGCCGCCGCTCGCCTCGAACGACGCGCGCACGCGCTCCCTGAGCGCGGCCTTGGGGTCGGGCCTCGAGATCCTGGACGCCTGGTCAAGATAGGTGCTCTTCGGGATCGACAGGGTCCTGGTCACGTCCGCGAGCCTCACCGCCGGCGAGAGCCTCCTCGCCGCCTCCCCCGCCCTGTGCTTCTCCTCGTTCGTCAAAGAGCCAGGGCCTGGTGCTTTTAGGACGTCCAACACCGCCAGGGCCTCGGCGAGCCTGACCTCGGCCTCGCGGGCGCGCTCGGCGGGGTCGTCCGGAAGCCCCTCCAGGCCCCAGTCCCGCCAGTCCGTCTGCTCGGGTGCCGCGCCGCCGGCCCCTCCGCGCCCGGTCCTCTTCATTTTGCCCGCGCCCCCTTCGGCTCGACGCTTCCGCGGGGAGGCGGGCGCGGCGCCCGAGCGCCTCGCGGCGAACGCGGGGCTGCCCTCGCCGTGTGAGCAGTGCATGCGCTCCGCCCGGTCGGGCATCTCGCGGGCGGTCAGCTCGCCCGCCTCCTCCAGCTTGAGCCAAGCATACAGGTTGTCCTTGTTCGGGAAAAGCGGCAGGCTCCTGCAGGCGGCGGGGGCGGACAGGCCGCTCCGGTGGAACTCCCAGAGAATCCCCTCGCGCTCCTCTTTCGTATACATCGGACTCCCTCCTGGACCCGAATTGGGTCCGAGATTTTGTCCGAGGTCCCCGGCTTCCCAAAGGTGCCGTTAGGGGAAATCACATCCCGGTTTACCCCCTTGAAATGGGATGCCGTTTCCCGGAGGGGGTCCAGCGGGAAACGGCATCCCATTCTGGGCCCGAAAAGTGGGATACGGTTTCCGGCCGGCATGAAAAAAGCCTCCGCAGCTCGTGTGGCTGCGGAGGCTTTATTCGTTGCGGCGCATTGTGTTTGGGCCGTTGAGATGAGTCGATTTGCCCCGAAAGAGGTGGGCATTGACCTTGGGATCATGTCCGACGAACGAGCGGTAAATCGGCCATCTCGGCGAGCCGAACTACTCCAGCTCAAACGCTCCGGTATAGAGCTGGTAGTAATACCCACGCTTGGCGATCAGCTCGTCGTGGTTACCGCGCTCGATAATGCGGCCGTGGTCCAGGCAGATGATCGCGTCGGAGTTGCGCACGGTGGACAGACGGTGCGCGATGACAAACGTCGTGCGGCCCTCCATGAGCTTGTCCATGCCCGCTTGCACGATAGCCTCGGTGCGGGTGTCAATGCTCGACGTGGCCTCGTCCAGAATCATTGCCGGCGGATCGGCGACGGCGGCGCGTGCGATCGAGATCAGCTGACGCTGGCCCTGCGACAGCTGCGCGCCGTTGCCGGTGAGCATGGTATCGTAGCCGTCGGGCAGGCGGGTGATAAAGTCATCCGCGCCCGCGAGCTTGGCCGCTGCGATGCACTCCTCGTCGGTGGCGTCCAGGTTGCCGTAGCGGATGTTATCCATCACAGTGCCGGTGAACAGGTTCACGTCCTGTAGCACGACGCCCAGCGAGCGGCGCAGGTCGGCCTTGCGGATCTTGTTGACGTTGATGCCGTCGTAACGGATCTTGCCGTCGGCGATGTCGTAGAAGCGGTTGATGAGGTTGGTGATGGTCGTCTTGCCGGCACCGGTGGCGCCGACAAACGCGACCTTCTGGCCCGGCTTGGCAAACACAGACACGCCGTGCAGCACCTCGTGGTCGGGCGTGTAGCCAAAGTCGACGTTGTCCATGACCAGGTCGCCGCGCAGCGGCACGTACTCGATCTCGCCGGTTGCGCGGTGCGGGTGTTTCCACGCCCACATGCCGGTGTGGTGGTCGGCCTCCTCGAGCTGCCAGGTGTCGGGGTTCACCTGCGCGTTGACGAGCGTCACATAGCCTTCGTCGGCTTCGGGCTTCTCGTCGATGAGCTCAAAGATACGGTCGGCGCCGGCGAGGCCCATGACCACGGCGTTGATCTGCTGCGAGATCTGGCCGATCTGTCCGCAGAACTGCTTGGTCATGTTGAGGAACGGCACCACGACGGCGATGGACAGTGCCATGCCCGAGATGCTCAGGTTGGGCACGCCCAGCGCCAGGAAAATGCCGCCTGCCAGTGCGACCAGCACGTAGAGCAGGTTTCCCAGGTTCATAAGGATGGGCATGAGGATGTTGGCGTACATGTTGGCCTTCTGCGAGACCTCGAAGAGCTTTTCGTTGCGCTCGTCAAAATCGGCCTCGGCGGCAGACTCGTGGCAGAATGCCTTGACGACCTTCTGGCCGTTCATGACTTCCTCGATATGGCCCTCGACAACGCCGAGCTCGGTCTGCTGCGCAATAAAGAAGCGCGCGGAGTTGGAGCCGAGCAGCTTGGTCATAAAGGTCATAAAGGCGACGCCGGCAATAATGACCAAGCACATCCACACGCTGTAGTACAGCATGATAAAGAACACCGTGACGATGACGATGACCGTCATGAGCAGGTTGGGCAGCGACTGGCTGATCATCTGGCGCAGCGTGTCGATGTCATTGGTGTAGTGGCTCATGATGTCGCCGCGCTGGTGCGTGTCGAAGTAGCGGATCGGCAGGTCCTGCATGCGGTTGAACATCTTCTCGCGCAGCTTCTCCAGCGAGCCCTGCGTGACGATGGCCATGGCGCGGTTCCAGAAGAGCGAGGACAGGATGCCGATGCCGTAGATGCAGGCGAGGGTGGTCACGAGCTGTGCGATCTTGGGCTGCGCGGCTCCCCAATCGCCCGACTGCCACGATTCGCTAATAATCTGCAGGGCGCTCTGAAGGAAGGTCGCGCCGATGGAGTTGATGATGGCGCAGAGCACCACGCCGGCGACGACGAGGGGCAAAAGCACGGGGTAAAAGCCAAAGAGCGTCTTGATGAGGCGCGATATGGTGCCGCCCTTGCGGTTGAGCGCGCGCTCGGCGGTCGTTGCCTTACTCATGTGCCTCGCCTCCTTCCTGGGTCTGAGCTTGCGTTACGGATGCCTCGGTGTCGGCCTCGACGGCCTCTTCGCCCTCGGCAGACATCTTGTTCTGCGAGGTAAAGGTCTCGCGGTAGATCTCGCTCGTCTTGAGCAGCTCGTCGTGGTTACCGATCTGCGCGATGCGGCCGCCCTCCATGACGATGATGCGGTCTGCGTCCTGCACGGAGCTAATGCGCTGGGCGATGATGAGCTTGGTCGTGTTGGGCAGATAGCTTGCCAGCCCTGCGCGAATCTTGGCGTCGGTCTTGGTGTCGACGGCGCTCGTGGAGTCGTCCAGGATCAAGATCTTGGGGCGACGCAGCAGGGCACGCGCAATGCACAGGCGCTGCTTCTGACCGCCGGAAACATTGGAGCCGCCCTGTTCGATCCAGGTGTCATAGCCCTTGGGGAAGCCGTCGACAAACTCGTCGGCGCAGGCCAGATGCGCGGCCTCGCGGACCTCTTCGTCGGTGGCGTTCGGGTCGCCCCAACGCAGGTTCTCGGCAATCGTGCCGCTAAACAGCACGTTTTTCTGCAGCACCATGGCCACCTGGTGGCGCAGGGCGTCCAAGTCGTAGTCGCGTACATCCACGCCGCCCACGCGCACGGTACCCTCGGTGGCGTCGTACAGGCGGGCGATGAGGTTTACGAGCGTGGACTTGGCCGAGCCGGTGCCGCCGATGATGCCGATGGTCTCGCCGCTCTTAATGTGCAGGTCGATATCGTCGAGCGCCTGGCGCTTCGCATGCGCGGAATACTTAAAGCTCACGTGGTCAAAGTCGATGGAGCCATCGGCGACCTCGAGCACGGGCTCGGCGGGATCGGCGATCGTGGGCTCGGCGGCCAGCACCTCGGTGATGCGGTGCGCCGATTCGTCGGCCATGGTCACCATGACAAAGATCATCGATAGCTGCATCAGGCTCATGAGGATTTGGAAGCCATAGGTAAAGATCGAGGAGAGCTGGCCCACGTCGAACAGCGTGCCCTGGCTCGTGATGATGAGCTTGGAGCCCAGGTAGATGATGACGACAAACGCGCCGTTGACGCAGATGTTCATCATGGGGTTGTTAAAGGCAAGCAGCTTCTCGGCGCGGGTGAAGTCCATCTGGACGTCGCGCGCAGCGGTCGCGAACTTCTCCTTCTCAAAGTCTTCGCGCACATAGCTCTTAACTACGCGCATGCCGGTGACGTTTTCCTCGACGGACTCGTTAAGGGCGTCGTACTTGTGGAACACGCGCGAGAAGATGGGGCGCACCTTAAAGATGATAAAGAACAGTCCAAAGCCCAGCAGCGGAATGATGACCAGGTAGACCATGGCGACGCTGCCGCCCATGATAAATGCCATGGTAAAGGCGAAGATCAATACCAGCGGCGCGCGCACGGCGATGCGGATGATCATCATAAAGGCCTGCTGAACGTTGTTGATGTCGGTGGTCAGGCGCGTGACGAGCGAGGAACTCGAGAACTCATCGATGTTGGCAAAGCTGAACGTCTGGATCTTGTAGAACAGGTCATGACGCAGGTTCTTGGCGAAGCCGCAGCTCGCATGGCTGCAGGTGACGCCGGCGGCGGCACCAAAAGCAAGCGACGTCAGCGCGATGAGCACCAAAAAGCCCGCGGTGGGAAGCATCTCGGCTACGGTGGCGCCGTCTTTGATGGCGTCGATCAGGTTGGCGGTGATAAATGGAATCAGCATCTCGCAGAGTACCTCGCCAAGCACGAGCAATGGCGTGGCAACAGTGACTTTCATATAGTCGCGGATGCTGCCCATGAGGGTTTTAATCATCCAGTTCCTCCCAGGTTACACGGATTTTCTCGAGCATTTCGGCGAGCTGCTCGCGCTCATCGTGGGTGAGGGCACCAAAGGCCTGCTCTCTAAAGCGAATGCGGGCTGCCTGGTCGATGCGGGCGTTTTCCCGGCCGGTTTCGGTCAGGCGAATGGTGAGCTGCCGTCGATCCTTGGGGTTACGGCTGCGCTCGATGAGGCCGTTGAGCTCGAGCTTGGACAGGATCTCGGAAAGCGACCCCGGCTTGAGGTCAAAGTGCATGCCGAGTTCCTGCTGCGACATCTCGCCGCCGGGTTGCTTGGCCAGCAGGCAGATGATGGACGCCTTGCCGGACACGCCTCCGCCATGAAAATGCATGTAATGGCCGCAAAAGCCCAGGCCATTGAGGATGCGCTTGGCAAGCTTGTCTTCTGAGCTAACCGCTTCGGGTGCATTCGCCGGCTGTGACGGGTCGCCGCCGGGCTCGTGCGAACAAAGGTTAAGAGGTTCATTGCACATGAATTAGTGTTGCTCCTTTCTTTAGTTAGGTAGTGGAATTGTTTTGTGCCTAACCAATCTAGGAGCATGAGAAATGAATGTCAAGGTACCAAACTTATTAAGTTACGGCGTTTTGCCAAACGCCGTAACCGCTCGACGCTGCAAACGTTCCTAAGCGGCAATCTGGCGTTCAATCGTCGGGCATGGCCACAAGGCCTATGCCCTCCTCTTTCACGCCACCTTGCTCGCTTAGGAACGCTTTCGCTGTCCGTCCTCAATCTGCAGCGCTGCCTGGGTTGGCATTTGAGTGATCCGTGGGGGACGGAGGATAACGGATCATTTTGGGCTGCGGTGACACCCTTCCGAAGCTGCTTTGCCCAAAACTATGCCGGATTACTACGATGAATTCGAAATCTCAGACCTCGGCATTGTTTTTCGGAAAATCACAAGCTGTCTACCTGCGGTTTTGCTGGAGTGCAATTTGTTGTGGTTGGAGACTGGCGGTTTATCGTAGTAATCCGGCATAGTTTTGGAATGGTAGTAAATAGGTGGCAGCTACTGTGCCGCTACTGCCGTGATTTGCCTCCCATTTCCGAAACCTTTCCGCAACAATGCGCTCTTCGCGACCCTAGTGACTGCTCACGACGCCTCCTGCGCTACACTTAGTCGCACTGTGGCGCTGCTGCGCCGTGCCCGAACCAAGGGAGACCCTCATGAAGAACACTCAGCTGCTGCTGATCAACGATATGTGCGGCTACGGCAAGGTCGCGCTTTCTGCCATGCTGCCGGTGCTGTCGCACATGGGCTACCGTATCCATAACCTGCCGACGGCGCTTGTGTCCGATACGCTCAACTATCCCAAGTTCTACATCCACGACACCACCGAGTACGTGCGTCAAAGCCTCGCTATCTGGGAGGAGCTCGGCTTTGAGTTCGACGCCATCTCGACCGGCTTTATCGTGACCGAGGAAGAGACGCGCATCATCTCGGACTTTTGCCACCGCCGTGCGCAAAAGGGCACCAAGGTGTTCGTCGACCCCATCATGGGCGACAACGGCAAGCTCTATGCGGGCGTGCCCGAGTCCACGATTGGCCTTATGCGGCATCTGCTGGAGTGCGCAGACTACGCGGTGCCCAACTATACCGAGGCATGCCTGCTCACCGATACGCCTATCGCCGAGCAAATCACGCCCGACGAGGCCCGCGCCCTTGTGGACGCCGTGCGCGAGCTGGGTGCCAAGTCGGTGGTCATTACGAGCGCTGTAGTCAATGGCACGAACGCGGTTATCGGTTACGACCATGTGGCGGGGGAGTACTTTACGATTCCCTTTGAGCTCATTCCGGTCTATTTCCCGGGCACGGGCGACACGTTCTCGGCGGTGCTCGTCGGCCGCGTTATGGCCGGTTGGAGCCTTCAGCGCGCGACGAGCGATGCCATGCGCGTGGTAGCGGAGCTTATCGAGCGCAATGCCGACCAAGAGGACAAGTCGGCCGGCCTTCCCATCGAGGCCTGCCTGGATGTGATCGACCATGAGTAACGCTGGCGAGAACGGCGCCAGGCCTGTGGGCGGGGGCAAGCCGCTCGGCGCGCCGCGTGGAAAGCGTCCACGTATCCGCGTGAGTTGCGTGGACCAGTTGGGCACATGCCGCTGCCATCACGGGCACAAGCCGGGCGACGTTTTTGACTTCGACCGAGATCGCGGCAAGATGTGCGCCATGGCCTGCCATGTGGGCTTTCCCTATATCGATATCTTGCGCTATGGCGGAACCGTGCCCGGCAACGAGCCTGGTACGGCAAAGTTCTGCTGTCCCGAGGTCGATACGCTGAACGTCTGGCTTGCCGAGATCGTCGACGAGTAGTTGAGCGTGGATTTTCTCCCGTTTAGAGCGCGCTTGAACGCTCAAAGTGGGAGATCATCCACGCTCGTTTTATGCCGATGGCGTGGCACGTGCGTCCGCGTGCTCGCTTGCCTATAACTGCTCGAGCATGGCCGTGCAGCCGGCGAGCACATCGCGGTAGGTGGCATCGAAGTTGCCGGTGTACCAGGGATCGGCCACGTCGCCGGGGCGATCGGTCCAATCGAGCAGGCGCGAGATCTTGCCATCGGGGTCGCTGCCAAAAATGCGACGCAGACCTCGCGCGTTCTCGGCATCCATATAGACAATGTGGTCCCAGTTACCATACTCTGCGCGACGCACCTGGCGGGCGCGGTGCGCAACGACGGGAATCCCGACTTCACGCAGCTTGGCAACGGTGCCACGATGCGGCGGATTGCCGATCTCCTCGGTCGACGTTGCAGCGGAATCAATGACAAACTCCGCCTCGCGTCCAGCGCGGCGCACCAGCTCGGTAAACACCGACTCAGCCATCGTCGAGCGGCAGATATTCCCATGGCAGATAAACAGTACACGTTGCATATGCGGTTTCCTTTCGATCGCCATCATCGAGCTCGAGTATCGCATCTACGCCTGCGCCCTCGCCCGCTTGCGCTCCCAGCGAGCCAACTTAATCGTCACCAGCGTGAGCGCCCAGGCCACAAGCGAGAACACGGCACCGACCGCGCCAACGTAGGCAATGCCAGCTCCGCTTACCACGGCGCCGCCCACCGCGGTGCCAAACGAAATGCCGACATTAAACGCCATGGGTTCTACCGAGCTCGCGAGCACCATCGATTTGGGATGGCGGCTGCGAGCCACGTCCATAAAGTGCGTGATGCACGACACCGAGAACAGGTACATGAGCATCGCCAGGCTAAAGACAAAGACAAGTGCGAGCGGCATGGCAGCGCCTGCGGCAAACAGCCCAAACAATGCCGCCGCCTGCAGCACAAACGTCACAAGCAGCGCCTTCATGCCAAAGCGCGCATCGATCCATCCGCCCAGGATGTTCGAGATCAGGCAGAACACGCCGTAGGCCATAAGCGTGGTACTGGCTTCGACCGTGCCCATGCCCAGCACCTGCTCAAGATAAGGCGTCACGTAGCCGTAGAACACATAGACCGAGCCCACGCCAAACAAGAAGATGAGCATGCCGGTAATGATACTCGGCTCGCGTAGTAGCCCCGCCTGCTCGCGGAAGGTGGCGGGCTCATCGGTCTGCCCGGTGCGAGGCATAAACGCCACGAGCGCGCTGCAGATCAAAACGGCAAAGGTCAGCGTGCCGTACATGGCCACGTGCCAGTCGAGCGTGTCGGCCACAAACTTACCGATCGAGGTCACAAAGACCATTGCCACGGAAAACGCACCATATACCACCGAGATGGCAAGCGAAGTTTGCTGCGGGGACAGCAGCTCGGGGATGTACGTCACGCCCACGGCGAGCAGTGCGCCCGAGACGGAGCCCAGGATGATGCGCGAGGCGAACAGCACCTGGAAGTTGGGCGCCAACGCCATGACCAGGTTGCCGAGCACAAAGACGATGCTGTAGCACACGAGCAGCTGGTAGCGGCGAAAACGCCCCGTGCTGAGCGCGAGCACCGGCGTCGCGATAGCGTAGACCAGTGCGAACACGCTAATAAGTTGGCCTGCGGTGGCAAGCGATACGCCGAGTTCCGTTGCCAAGTCACTTTCGATGCCGATGACCACGAACTCGGAGCAGCCGAGCGAGAATCCCAACAGCACGAGCAGCGCCAGGCAGAGCTTGGTGCGCGCGGGGGAGAGCGCGGCGGCGGTTGACTTACTTTTAGGCGTGGTTGCGGCGATCAAGGTTGTCACTCCAATGTCGCATTGATAAGCGGGATTCAATCCCTGCAACTCTAACAGAATGTGACAAAGGGGCAGTCCCTTTGTCACATTGCGCTGCCGGCCAGTCGCCCAAACCGTCACAACATTCGGCGAAAATCTCGAAAACGAGGAAAAGCGTCGAATGTTGTGACGGTTTTCGTGTCCGGCGCGGGTGAGCTTCGGTGCCGTCTGGGGGTATAAGGCTAGCGAGCGTTTATTTGCGAGGCCTAAGGGGCGCCCCGTATGGATATCGATAACTTTGAATGGTGGTATAGCGAGGGTGAGGCTCCGGACGAGGAGTGGGACGAGCCCACGCCGCGTGACGCGTCGAGCGACGAGGACGAGACCGGCAACGACGTCGCCGCCGACTCGGACGCCGCCCTCGACCCCGTCGAGCCCCTGACCTTCGAACAAGCTTGGGCCCAGGCCGAGGCAGACGAGGCCAAGGCCGACGCTACGGCCACGCTCGGCGAGCCAGCCGACATGTCGATCTCGCCGGCAAAGACCCCGCAGCCGCGTCACAGCATCGATCCCGACAGCACGGCATCCTTCAGCATTCTCGACGTGCCCTCGCAGGGCGCTCAGGCGCCCGCACCCACACGTCGCCCCAATCTGTCTCGCGAGGAAGATGCGGGACGTCGCTCGCCGCTCGGCCCCATCCTTATCGCCTTTATGGCCGGCGTTATCGCATGCTCGGTAATTGGAAACGTCTGGAGCCATGTCGAACAACAGCGAAAAGACGCCGCCAAGGTCGAGATGTCTGTCGAGCAATCGCTCGGCCGCACGCGCTCGGTACATGTGTCGGTCGAGGTCAAGGACGGCGCGACGTGGGACACCGCGCGCGGCGACAGCCAAATGCTCATCCACATCGTGGGGTGCACGCTCAAAGGGCAGACGATTGACGAGTATCAATACGTCAATTCCGCTGGTGACGGCATCGAACTTAAGCCCGGCGACTACGAGCTCACCGTCGATGAACCGCCCGTCGCCACCGACGGCACGCGCTTCCGTGCCTCAAAGCGCATGGTCCCCGTGAGCTTTAACTCACAGGCGCCCGACACGGTCGACACCACACCGCAGGGCAGGTTCGACCTTTACGTGGATACCCAGTAGGCACTCGCCGCTCATTCTGCTATGGCTACTCAATAATCGCCTGCCGTCCCGTCCCGCCGCCAAGAGTGGGACAATAGCCCTCGACACTATTGTTTACTTTTGGAGGAAGTAGCATGTCTACTGTCACTACCATCAAGCGCGGCGGCCTCACCGCGGCCATCGATTCCATGGGTGCCCAGCTCACGAGCCTTGCCCTCAACGGCAACGAGTATCTGTGGCAGGGCGACCCCGCCTTTTGGGGCAAGCATGCGCCCATCCTGTTCCCCATTGTGGGCTCGCTGCGCAACAACACGGCGACGTCTGCGGCCGGCACCTGCGAGATGCCGCGCCACGGACTCGCGCGCATCGTCGAACACAAGCTGGTCGAGGTTTCGGAGGACGGCTCCTCGGTAACGTACGAGATCACCGACACGCCCGAGTCGCTCAAGGCGTTCCCGTTCCACTTTAAGCTCAACATGACCTATGCCCTGACTGGTGACGCCACACTTACCCAGACCTTTGCCGTCACCAATACCGGCGACGTGGACCTGCCGTTCTCGGTGGGCGGCCACCCCGCGTTTAACGTACCGGCTCCCGGTGCCGAGGACGAGGCATTCGAGGATTACGAGCTGGCGTTTACCGAGGCTTGGACTAATGAGGCTCCCATCATCACGCCCGACGGTCTTATGACGTTCGAGGGCAGTTACAAGGCTCCCGATAACTCGGACGTGCTGCCCATCACGCACCGCAGCTTCGATAACGACGCCATCATGTTCACCGATACCCCGGGCTCCACGCTCACGCTGCGCGGCCGCAAGTCGGGCCACGGCGTCAAGATCGACTTTGAGGGCTTTAAGTACATTGGCGTGTGGTCTGCCGCCAACGACGCCCCGTTTGTGGCGCTCGAGCCCTGGACCGGTCACACCACCATGGACACCGAGGACGACGTCTTTGAGCACAAGGTCAACACCATCACCTTGGCTCCCGGCGCTACCGACAAACGTAGCTTTAGCGTCACCTTGCTCTAGAGGTTCCGCCGTTCTGACGAACGGCGGGCCGGTCGACGCTGCGCGCCGCCCAGAGCGACAATTTGTCATTCAAAAGGCATGGCATGACCAGAAGGTCTATGCCTTGCCTTTTTCATGCCAACTTGTTTGCTCTGGGCGGCGCTCGCTGGCATTGCCAAAACATCGACGCTCCCAATGACTACCGTGTGTCTATTAATTTTTCGAGCTTGTACTGCGCTGCTGGTCGCTGGCGTATATCCTGTCTTATTGTCAGCAAAACGAAATAGGGAAGGCATCAGATGCAATCTCGACAACAGCGCGGCATGCATGTCCAGCCGATATGCAGCCGTCGCATCTTTTTGGGTAATGCTCTCGCTGCGAGCGCTTCTGTCGTCGCCGGCGCACTTGCCGGTTGCCAGCGTCCCTCCACGCTGGAAGTAGTTCAGCCCACGACGGGCGGCGGTCGCGACGACCTGTCCGATTCCGTGATCGGCAAGGACAAGATCCGTATCGGCATGGAGGCGGCCTACGCCCCGTACAACTGGCAGGTCTCCGAAGCCAGCGAGTACACCATCCCCATCGACAACGTGCAGGGCGCCTATGCCGATGGCTACGACGTGCAGATCGCCAAGATCGTCTGCAAGGCCCTCGGTGGCGAGCCCGTTGCCGTCAAGCAGAGCTTTTCGGGCCTTATCGATTCGCTCAACAACGGCCAAATCGACCTCATCATCGCCGGCATGAGCGCCACGCCCGAGCGCGAAGAGTCGGTCGGCTTCTCCGACCCGTACTTCATTGGCTACTTTGGCCTATTCGTAAAAGAGGGCTCGCCCTACCAAAACGCCACCAAGCTTAGCGACTTTAGCGGTGCCACGGTGCTCGGCCAAAAGGACACCATGCTCGACACCGTCATCGACGAGATCCCGGGCGTTGTGCACAAAAACCCGGTCGACTCCGTCCCCACGGTGTTCTCGAACCTGCTGCAGGGCACCTGCGACGCCGTGACCTACAACACCGAGAACGAGAAGGGCTATATGGCTCAAAACCCGGGCATCGTTCCCATTCATTTTGCCGAAGGCGAGGGCTTTAAGCAGGAGGTCGCGGCAAACGTCGGCTGCCGCAAGGGCTCGGACAAACTGCTTAAGCTCATCGACAAGACACTCAAGGGCATTAGCCAAGAGGAGCGCGACCAAATGTGGGACGCGTGCCTCGACCGTCAGCCGGCATAGGGAGGCAGCATGAAAACCGTCAATCGCCTGGCCTCCTTTATCAAGGCCGATCACCGTTACGTATACCTGGGCACGAGCGTCATCGCGGCGCTTGGCCTGGCGTTTAGCCAGCGCAACCCCACGCCGCTGAGCTTTTTGGCGCCCACTGGCATCTTCCAGGACTGCCTTTGGGCGATCCTGTGGGCCTGGGTCGTCGTGTCGGCGGCGGCACTCGTCACCAAGCTCATGCACTGGAACGACTATCGCGAAAAGTCGCCGTTCGCCTCCGAGCGTTTCCGCCGCGGCGCGCGCCTGGGTAGCTATGTTGTGGTCGCCATCGCAGCGATCTTTTTCGTGGACCGCTGCATCATGTCGTTTATCGACCTGGTGCAGGTGAGCATTGTCTCGGATTCCAACCCCAGCGACTTTTTGTCGAGCCTGGTCTACATGACCTACAAGAGCGGCGACTTCTTCATCCGCGGCATCGAAATCACCATCGCGCTTGCCACCTTCGGCACCGTCATCGCCTTCTTCCTGGCACTGCTCTTTGTGTTTTTGCGCATTCAGACGTTCGACCGCGTGGACAACGACTTGGTGCGTTTCTTTAAGAGTATCGGCCGCGGCTTCGCGACCGTCTACTCCACCATTGTGCGCGGCACGCCCATGATGGTCCAGGGCCTGCTTATCTATTACGCGGGCTTTACCGTTCTGCGCGGCATGGGCTTCGAGACCGCCCAGGCCAACCAGATCTGGAGCACCTTTACCGCCGGCCTCGTCACCATCTCGCTTAACTCCACCGCCTACATGATGGAGGTCCTGCGCGGCGGCATCGAGTCCATCGATCCCGGCCAAGCCGAGGCGGCGCGATCGCTGGGCCTGTCGCAGTGGCAGGCCATGCGCAAAGTCGTGTTCCCCCAGGGCATTAAAAATGCGATTCCGGCGCTCACCAACGAGCTCATCATCAACATCAAGGATTCGTCGGTGCTCTCGGTCATCGGCGTGTTCGACCTTATGTACGCTACTACCACGGTCGCCGGCGTGTACTACCGCCAGATGGAGGTCTACTGCGTGGCGCTCGTGGTCTACCTGATCCTGACGCTCGTGGCGAGCCGCCTGCTCGAAGCCTTTGGCAAAAAGCTCGGTGCCGAGGCTCCGGCCACGCTGCCCAGCTCTAACTAGGCTTAAGACGAGGAGAATCATCATGGCAGATACCGCCACTACCGGCGTTGCGGCCGCCGCACAGACCAATGAGCCGCTCATCCGCGTTGAGGGCCTGCGCAAGAGCTTCGGCTCGCTCGAGGTACTCAAGGGCATCGACCTGTCCGTTAACCCCGGCGAGGTCGTCACCATTATCGGCGCCTCGGGCTCGGGCAAGTCGACCTTCCTGCGCTGCCTCAATCTGCTTGAGACCCCGGACGCGGGCCACATCTGGTTCCACGGCCAGGACCTTACGGCCGAGCGCTGCAATATCAATAAACTCCGCGAGGACATCGGCATGGTGTTCCAGGGCTTTAACCTGTTCAACAACATGGACGTGCTCGACAACTGCACGCTTGCGCCCGTCATGCTCAAAAAGATGAGCAAGGCCGAGGCTGAAAAAATTGCGATGGAGCATCTGACGAGCGTGGGACTCGAAAAGTTCGCGCACGCCGCCGTGGGCCGCCTGTCCGGTGGTCAAAAACAGCGCGTAGCCATCGCACGCGCCCTGTGCATGAATCCGCAGATCATGCTGTTCGACGAGCCGACTTCGGCACTCGACCCCGAGATCGTGGGCGAGGTGCTCGAGGTCATGCGCAAGCTCGCGGCCGACGGCATGACCATGGTCGTCGTCACGCACGAGATGGCCTTTGCCCGAACCGTGTCCGACCGCGTGGTCTTTATGGATAAGGGCGTGGTGCTCGAGGACGCCGCGCCGGCCGAGCTCTTTGGCAACCCCAAACACCAGCGCACCCGCGAGTTCCTCTCGCGTTATCTCGAGGACAAGTAACCGACCGCAAATGTTTGCATGACAGGGCCGCTCCCGTGGGGCGGCCCTCGTCATCACAATCGAAAGGATGTCATGGCCGAGGTTTGGCGCTTCTTTGCGCATGAGGGTGATTTTGCCGATTTGGACGAAGCTGGTGCGTGCGAGCGCCTGGGCCGCGTGCTGTCGTTTCCGACCATCTCGAGTATGGATGCCGAGGCGGTGAACTGGCAGCCGTTCGACGACCTGCGCGCGTATATGCAGCAGGCTTGGCCGCACGTATTTACGGCGGGTAAGGTCGAGCTTATCGACCATTCGCTATTGGTGACGCTTAGCGGTTCCGACCCTGCCCTCAAGCCCATTATGCTCATGGGCCACATGGACGTGGTTCCCGTGGTACCCGGCACCGAGGCTGACTGGACGCATGCCCCCTTTAGCGGACATGTGGACGACACCTACATTTGGGGTCGCGGCGCCATCGATATGAAAGACCAGGTCGCAGGCATTCTCGAGGCGGTTGAGTATGCGCTCGCGCACGGCTGGGAGCACAAGCGTACCCTGCTGCTCGCCTTTGGCCAGGACGAGGAAACCACGCAGTACGGCGCGGGGGCGATCGGTCGTGTGCTCGAGGAGCGTGGCGTTGAACTTGAATATCTGATCGACGAGGGTGACTACCGTATTGTTTCGGCTGCCGAGTATGGCGCGGGCGAGGGCTGGCTTATGCATGCCGACCTCGCGGAGAAGGGTTACGCCGATATCATACTCAAGACGAAGAGTGAGGGCGGGCATTCGTCCAACCCCTACGGCGGCACATCGCTCGAGGTGCTCAGCCGTGCCATCACCGCAATCTGCGATATCGAGTGGCCGACGCGCGTGACCGACTTGCTTGCCGCTCAACTCGTCGAGTTGGGGCTCTACACGGCCGATGAAATTGCCGCCAACGGGGATGCCATTGTCCGCGATTGCCTCGCCAGCAAAAAGCTCTATCCGCTGGTGACGACCACCTGCGCGCCCACGCAGATCGAGGGTGGCAGCACCGGCGCCAACGTAATGCCGCAGGATATGTGGGCCAACATTAACTTCCGCATGCTCGAGGGTACGAGCGTGGTCGACGTTGTGGCGCGCTGCCGTGAGGCGGTTGCCGGGGCGGACCTTGCCGGTTGTGTCGAAGTGGAGCTGGGCCCCGGCAGCTCCGAGCCTTCGCCGTCTCCGCGTGTCGGTGGACCGGGGCTCGAGGCCGTTCGCGCCATCGCCGCCCGCTATTTCCGTGATCCAAAGGGGACGGAGGAAAACGGACCGAGTGCGACGGGCGGGGCTCCTGTCAGCATCGTCCCCTCGACCGTGATCGGCGCGACCGACGCTGCCAACTATCAGCGCATTTGCCCTGAGTGCATTCGTTTCTCGGCCTTTGTGGTCGACGATGACGAGTGCGACCGAGGCGTCCACGGCACCAACGAGCGCATTACCCGCCGAGTCTACCTTCAGGGTGTCCGCTTTTTCATCGCTCTACTCCACACGCTCTAGAATCCAACAAAGGGACTGTCCCTTTGTCGGATTCCGTGCGGGTTATATGCAGGTTTGCCTGCGCACGCTATCATGTATGGGTTAGACCGCAACTATGTACCCCATACGCGAAGGGATGCGCATGTATCTGAGGATCGACATGTTCTAGCCGGGCTTACCCCCGCAGCGGCGCCCCGCGCCCCATCAATTCTGCCGATTTTCACCTTCACGCATATAAAGGAGTCCGTCATGCGCGACAAGCTCGAAAAGATCATCAAGGCCTACGAGGAGCTCGAGAAGAAGCTTTCCGACCCGGCCGTCGCCTCCGATATCAAGGAGTTCACGCGTCTCAACAAGGAATACGCGCACCAGTCCGACCTCATCGCCGCCTCGCGCGAGTACATCGGCGCGCTCGATGACATCGAGGCTGCCAAGGAAATGCTGCACGATACCACCGATGCCGATGAGAAGGAGATGCTCCAGATGGACATCTCCGAAAACGAGGCCAAGCTTCCCCAGCTCGAGGAAGACATCAAGTACATGCTCATCCCGAGCGACCCCAACGACGACAAGAACACCATCGTCGAGATCCGCTCCGCCGCCGGTGGCGACGAGGCGGCCATCTTCGCCGGCGACCTGTACAAGATGTATCAGCGCTTTTGCGAGTCGCGCGGCTGGAAGACTACCGTGCTCGACTCCAGCCCCAGCGAGGCCGGTGGCTTTAAGTCCATTGAGTTCAAGGTCGAGGGCGACCGCGTCTACTCCGTCATGAAGTACGAGTCCGGCGTGCACCGCGTCCAGCGCGTCCCCAAGACCGAGTCCCAGGGCCGCATTCAGACCTCCACGGCTACCGTCGCCGTGCTTCCCGAGGCCGAGGAGATCGACGTCCAGATCAACCAGTCCGACCTGCGCATCGACACCTACTGCGCCTCCGGCCCTGGCGGTCAGTGCGTTAACACCACCTACTCCGCCGTGCGCATTACCCACCTGCCCACCAACACCGTGGTGCAGTCGCAGGAGCAGCGCTCCCAGATCCAGAACCGCGAGGTCTGCATGCAGATGCTGCGTGCCCGTCTGTACGAGATGGAGCTCGAGAAGCAGCAGGCCGAGCTCGGTGCCGAGCGCCAGAGCCAGATCGGCCATGGCAACCGTTCCGAGAAGATCCGTACCTACAACCAGCCCCAGGACCGCGTGACCGATCACCGCATCGGCTTCAACTCCACCTACAACGGCGTCCTTCTGGGCGATCAGCTCGGCACCGTGATCGAGGCACTCGCCGCCGCCGAGCGAGCCGAGAAGCTGGCGCAGGCTGTGTAGTGGGTTACGCGGTTTTGCCAAACCGCGTAACGGCTCGACGCTGCTCGACGTCCAGAGCGACAATTTGTCAATCAAAAGGCAAGGCATGACCAGAAGGTCTATGCCTTGCCTTTTTCATGCCAACTTGTTCGCTCTGGACGTCGCTCGCTGGCATTGCCAAAACATCGGCGTTTTCTTGGTTGTCAAATGATCCGTAGGGAGTCATTGGGGACATTGCCTTGATATTATATTCAGTCGGCTGTGATGGCATTTTAGTCATTGGGGACGTTCTTAAATGACTAGGTTGGGTAAATTACTTTTCGAATTTATTTAATTTGCTTTGTTGGAAATTAAGCTATTTACCTGCTTAGAGCAATTAAGGGCATTCATCTGTTATTGAAAATATTGCTCGAAAAATCGTCCAAGAAGTCGCGGGGTGGTTTTTACCGCGTTGTTCGTCAAGCGATGTGGCAAGTTCTTGGTTAGATATTGGTCAGTTTTGGGTCAACCTTGCCAAAAGCTTGACGAATGCAAATCTAGACGTCGGCGAATGAACACTTTGAGCGAGCCCGGTGCAAAATTCTGGGCTGATTCTCGATAATCGCCTTCAATCGCCCCTTGCCAAGCGCTAGCCTCGCTTACAATCTGCTCCGACATTCGCGCGCCGTCCGGCGCTTAAGAGGGGAGGGCCCCATGGCAAACGAGATCTGGACCATCAAGCGTTGTCTCGAGTGGACCAAGGAGTACCTGGCCGAGCGCGGCGAGGAGCACCCCCGTCTTTCTGCCGAGTGGCTGCTGTGCGCAGCTACGGGTCTGGCGCGTATCGACTTATATATGCGCATGGACGAGACGCTCGACGCAGCGCAGCTCGAGACCATGCACGCGGCGGTCGTCCGTCGCGCGAAGGGCGAGCCGCTGCAGTACATCACCGGTAGCACGCAGTTTCGCATGATCGACGTCGCGTGCGCCCCCGGTGTGCTCATCCCGCGCCCCGAGACCGAGATGCTCGTCGAAGAAGTTCTGAACTATCTGGATGCCGAGGTGCTGAGCCCCGAGGCCGCTGCCCGCCAGCGCGTGGAGCTGCCTTGGAACGATGAGGTCGAGCAGGCCCGCAAAGCCGAGGCGGCGCTGGCTGACGAACGCGCGGCCGCCGAGCGCCGTGCCGCCAACCTGACGGCCGCCGATGAGGCTGCGCTGGGTAGCGACGTGCTCGGTAGCCGCGCCTATGCCGAGGAACTGGCCGACCGCGAGGCCGAGGAAGCCGCCGCGCAGGCAGCAGAAGCCGAAGCGGCAGAAGCAGAGGCCATGGAAACCCCCGAGCCCGAGCTCGACGAATACGGCATCGCCATTGAGGACAACGACCAACAGGCGACTCCCGCGCAAGATGCCGCCGAGGCTAACGTATCTGCCCCAGCCGAGCCCCGCACTGCCCGCGTTCTCGAGGTCGGCTGCGGCACGGGCTGCATTTCGCTCTCCCTTGCCTGGGAGCGCCGCGGGCACGTTACCTGCACTGCTACCGATATCGAGCCGCGCGCCATCGACCTTGCTACCAAAAACCGCGATGCGCTTGGCCTCACGTCCGACGAGGTCGCCTTCAGCCTCACCAACCTGGTGAGTTCCATTCCCCGCGAAGAGTGGGGCACCTTTGACGTACTCGTCTCCAACCCGCCCTACATCCCCACCGATGTCATGCGCTCGCTGCCGCATGAGGTCAAGGACTTTGAGCCCGATCTGGCGCTCGAGGGCGGTGCCGACGGTCTCGATATCTTCCGCCGCCTGCTCAACGCGGCGCCCTACATGCTGCGTGCCGGCGGCCTGTTTGCCTGCGAGCTCTACGAGGGCGCGCTCGACGCCGCGGCCGAGCTCTGTCGTCAAGCAGGCCTTTCGGACGTGCGTATCGTCCACGACCTCACCGATCGTCCCCGCATCGTTCGAGCCATCGTCACCGAGCCCAAACAGCGTATTTAAGCTGAATAAATAGACATTTGCGCAAGTTTGTCCTTGCAATATACCGTAAAACTTCTACTATAGAAGGAGAAAGGTATGTCAAATCAGCTGCATCGGTACCGTATCGTGCTTGATTACATTGAACCTTGGCTTGATGAGCAGGATGAAGCTACGCTGAAGCAGATTTATGCAGACCTTTTGGTGCTCGAGAAGGAAGGTCCCAGCCTTGGTCGTCCGCTGGTTGACCGCGTAAAGGGCTCGAAGCTTCATCATTTAAAGGAGCTGAGAGTGACGTCGTGTGGTGGGCAGGTGATTCGCATCCTCTTCGCCTTTGACCCCAAGCGCCAGGCGGTATTGCTATTGGCGGGTGATAAGTCGCGAGCGGGATCGTCAAGGGCAAAATGGAACGGTTGGTATGCGATCAACATTCCAAGGGCCGAGCAAATATACCGTCGCCACGTAAGGAGGCTCGATCGAGATGGAACTGCATGAGTATATGGAATCTCGCGGGATAACACGCGACTCCATTACCGCCGAGCAGGAGAGGACTCGCGATCGTATCGAAGCCTATAAGCTTGCTCAGATTCGCAGGTTAAAAGATCTAACACAGGCGTCGGTCGCCCAGTCGATGGGCGTTTCTCAAAAACGTGTATCCGAGCTCGAGCGTGGGGAGTTGGGTTCGATGAGGCTCGACACGCTGAGCAGGTACGCAGAGAGCCTCGGCGGAAAACTGGTTGCAAGCATCGAGTTTCCCGATCGTACCGTTACGCTTGCGCGCTAAAAATCTTCAATTAACCCCCTCACTTTCACCGACTACTAGAGCCGCTCACCAAACCAACATGCGCTCTGGGCAAATAGGTTGAACGTTTCGTGCGAGAATGCCCCACAGTAAACAAACTTGCACCAGAGCGTAAGGGGCTGGCATACACATGCAGACGGTCTATCGGGTATACGAGGGAACGCGCGAGCCGCATCGGCTTGCCGTCGAGCGCACGGCCGAGGTGCTCGGCTGCGGCGGCCTGGCCTTGATCCCGACCGAGACCGTCTACGGTGTCGCCGTGGCAGTCAACGCCTTCTCGGGCGCCGTGCCCCAAGATACAAGCGAATTCCCATCGTGGCCGCGCGATCCGCAGGCTGCCGTCAACGGTGCCGCAGTCCCTGCGCTTGGCACCGGCTATCGACGTATCTTCACTCTCAAGCAACGTGAACTCACACAAACCGTTGCTTGGCTGGTCGATGGCGTCGAAGCGCTCGACTGCTATGGCGTGGACATCCCCGAAGAGGCTCGTGTGCTCGCGCGACGATGCTGGCCGGGAGCCCTGACTATCGTGATTAAGGCAGCCCCCTGCGTGCCGACCTTTATGCGCGCTGCCGACGACACCGTGGCCCTGCGCGCTTCGGCCTCTCCCGTGGTCCAAGCGCTCATTCGCGCCTGCGGCAGTCCCCTTGCCTGCACGAGCGCCAACACGCACGGCGCGCCCTCGCCGGCAAGCTTTGCCGCCGTCGAAGGTCGCATCCTGGAGGGGGTCGATGTTGCCGTCGACGCCGGCGAGACCCCGTGTCGCGACGCCTCGACCATCGTGTCGTTCCAGCACGGCGGGCTCCAGATCCTGCGCCAAGGCGCACTTCCCGCATCAGAGATCGAACGGGTCCTGTCCGACCCGATGCAATAGAAAGGTGTAAGCGATGTCGTTGAATCTGGGCAGCCTGGGCATGGAAGATGCCTCGTTTAACTTTGGCGGTTCCTACATCATGGCGCTCGACTGCGGCACCACCTCGGTACTTGCGACCATCGTCGACGAGTACGGCTGCATCGTCGCGCAGGCACGTCGTAGCGTCAAAACCAGCTTCCCGCGTCCCGGTTGGATAGAGCAAGACCCCATGGAGGTGCTTGCCAGCCAGATCGGCGTGATGATGGAGGTCCAGTTTAAGAGCGGCATCCATTCTGACCGCATCGCCGCCATCGGTATCTCCAACCAGCGCGAGACCACGGTGGTGTGGGACCGCATAAGCGGCCAACCCATCTATAACGCCATCGTGTGGCAATGCCGTCGCACCGCACCTCTGATCGACGAGCTGGTCGAGCGGGGCGCAGAAGAGCTGGTGCGCTCCCGCACGGGACTCACGCTCGATCCGTATTTCTCGGCTTCCAAGGTGCAGTGGATCCTCGACAACGTCGACGGTGCGCGTGAGAGCGCGGCGGCGGGCGACCTCATGTTCGGCACCATCGACACCTGGCTCATCTACAACCTCACCGGCAGTCAGGTCTTTGCCACCGACTACACCAATGCCAGCCGCACGGCGCTCTTTAATATCCATACGCTCGATTGGGACGACGACCTGCTGGCGCTCTTTGACGTTCCACGTTCCATGATGCCCGAGGTTCGTTGGAGTTCGGGCGACTACGGCCGCGTCGCGAGCGATATCATGACCAACATGCCGCCCATCATGGGCGTGGCGGGCGATCAGCAGGCGTCGCTGTTCGGCCACTGCTGCTTCCATCCCGGCCAGACCAAAAACACCTATGGCACGGGTTGCTTTATGCTCATGAACACCGGCGACGAGGTCGTCGAATCCAAGAACGGTCTGGTCTCCACGATCGGTATCGCCGCGGACGGCAAGATCAGCTATGCGCTCGAGGGTTCTATCTTTGCCGCCGGCTCAACCATGAACTGGCTGCGCAACAACATGGGCATCATCTCGAGTGTGAGCGAGTCCGCGCAACTCGCCGCTTCGATCAACGACAACGAGGGCTGCTACTTCGTCCCCGCCTTCGCTGGCCTGGGCGCTCCCTGGTGGGACCCGCGTGCCCGCGGTATCGTGTGCGGACTGACCGGTGCCTCGAGTCGCGCGACCATTGTGCGTGCGGCCTGCGAGTCCATGGCCTACCAGAGTTATGACGTGCTGCGCGCCATGGAGCAGGACGTGGGACTTTCGATTGAGCGCCTGTCCGTCGATGGCGGCGCCTCACGCAACGAGTTCATCATGCAATTCCAGGCCGACCTGCTGGATATCCCCGTGCTGCAATGCGAGACGGTGGAGACCACGGCAATCGGTGCCGCGTACTTGGCGGGTCTTGCCGTCGGCTATTGGGAAGACCTTGAAGAGCTGGAGCAAAATGCCCAGATCGTTAGGACCTTCCTTCCCCATATGTCCGCCGAGCGTCGCGAGCAAAACCTTGCGGGCTGGCGTGATGCAGTCAAGCGCTCGCTCAGTACCGCACAGTAGGGCTGCGATGGGCTGCTCGATACAACAAACCGCTAAACTTATGCATGGCGTGCGGCGGCAACATTGCTGCGCGCCTTGTCAGCAAGGCCGTTTTGCGGCTGCAACGAAAGGGGCAATCAACCCATGACCGTCACCTACGATGCGTCCCGTGTGACGCTTGTCGATCATCCGCTCGTCCAGCACAAGCTGTCGATCCTGCGCGACAAAAACACCGGCACCAACCAGTTCCGTCAGCTCGTGCGCGAACTCGCGCTTTTTGACGGCTACGAGGCCATGCGCGACCTGCCTATGGAAGACGTCGAGGTCGAGACCCCCATCACTACTGCCACGTTCAAACAGCTTGCCGGCAAGAAACTCGCCATCGTGCCCATCCTGCGTGCGGGCCTTGGCATGGTCGACGGTATCCTCGACCTGGTGCCCTCCGCTCGCGTGGGCCACATCGGCATGGAGCGCGACGAGGTCACCCACGAGCCGCACGAGTATTACTGCAAGATGCCCAAGGATATCGACCAGCGCATCTGCCTGGTCGTCGACCCCATGCTCGCCACGGGCGGTTCGGCCGAGATGGCCATCAGCTACCTGCGCGAGCGCGGTGTCAAGGATATCCGCATGCTGTGCATCGTCGCCGCGCCCGAGGGCCTCAAGTCACTGACCGAAAAGGACCCCGACGTACATATTTATACGTGCGCCATCGACGACCATCTCAACGAGGCCGCCTACATCGTTCCCGGCCTCGGCGACGCCGGCGACCGCATCTTCGGCACGCTCTAGTCGCTGGGCTAAGACGGCCGCGGCTGCAAATACGAAGAAATGGTGCGCGCGGTCGAACAAAAGACGACCGCGCGCACTCCTGTTAATGGACGTTTTGCCCTGCAGGGTTCGAGAAAAACGTATTACCGTACCTGCGGCATAAAGAAGGTCTTAAGAAAACGAACAGGTGCGTATTAACCGATGCTTTTTCGGTTGTACTTTAACGATTGGCTCGTACAATAGTCACCAATGTTTGGCGGGAACTGTTCTGTGAGGCGTTAAAAAAGGAAAGTGAGGACGCCAATGTTTCAGATAGCCGATCTGCTCGCTATCGTTGCAGGCGCCATCGCGGGCGCGGTCGCCTTTCTTCCCTTTGTCTTTACGCTCAAGCCGGTTCTTGACGATAAGCAGAATGCGGACATGCTCAAGGGTATGGTGAGTCTGGCGGTCTCGGCGATCGCCCTGCTCGTCTTTACCTTGGTTGTGTTTGTGTTGTTCGGAGAGGCATTTCGCATGTTCCTCCTGGGCGAGGCGATCGGCTTTGTGGCCTTTATGGCCGCCTGCACAGTTCGTGTCGCCAAGGCGCTGCGAGATCCTCATGAGGTCGAAAGGTAAGTCGTGGAAATTTTTGAAAAGCTGCCTGATGAGATTAATCATCTGGTCAGCGAGTTCAGCTCCACCCCTGTCGTGGGCGATCTGAGCTGCGGCATCACGCAGTACTCGTTTTGGCTGATCGTCTCCACGATCGTGCTCCTGATCGTCCTGGCCGTGTTCAAGAAGAAGCAGACCCTGGTTCCCAAGGGCTTCTTCGTCAACGGTTTCGAGTACATCATCGAGTACGTCGAGAACGATATCGGCAAGGGCGTCGTGGGTGAGAACTGGAAGAAGCACTTCCCGTTCCTGTGCTCGCTTTTCCTGTTCATCCTGATCAATAACATGATCGGCCTGATCCCGGGAATGAAGCCCGGCACCGGCGCAATCGGCTCCACCGCCGCGCTCGCCATCTTCGCCTTCGTGTACTTCATCTACTACGGATGCAAGGCTCACGGCGTGATTGGCTACATCAAGAGCCTCGCCCCGCAGGGCGTGAGCTTCCCGATGAACGTGCTCGTGTGGGTCGTCGAGCTCTTCTCGACCTTCCTGCGCCTCATCACGCTCGCCGTCCGTCTGTTCTGCAACATGTTCGCAGGACACGTGGTCATGGGCTCGTTCGCCATCATGGCGAGCATGTTCATGCAGCCGCTGCTTCAGCAGGTTTCCGCGGCCCACGCCGTCGGCGCCCTGCCTTCGCTGGCCTGGCTTGCCATCCTCATCCTGATCTATGCGATCGAGCTTGTGGTCGGCGCCATCCAGGCTTACGTCTTCACGGTCCTTACCGCCGTGTATGTCTCCGAGGCAGAGGAGGTCGCGGAGGAGGAGTAGCCTTCCGTTCGCGCCTTAAAGGTAAAGCAATTCGTTAAACCGCCGGTGCCCGTACCCATGGAGTCCGGCAGTTATAAAAAGGTTATCCTGCGTGAAATAAGACACGCACGACAAAGGAGGAATCGTGGGAGTTATCGGTTACGGTCTCGGTGTTATCGGCGCTGGTCTTGCTATCGGCCTGTCTGCTCTGGGTGCTACGGGTGCTATGGCCCGTCAGCCTGAGGTCCAGGGCCGCGTGTTCACCGTCTTCATCATGGGCTCCGCCTTCGGCGAGGCTCTGGCTCTGATCGGCTTCGTTGTCGCGCTGATCGTTAAATAGCACGGAGCGTCAAGTATGAATCTTTCATCCCAGAAGAGCGCGATCGCACTCTCCGCGTCCGCGGCCGCGCTGCTCATGCCGGTTTCCGCGTTCGCTGAGGACGGCGCTGCCGGTGCGGACATCCTCATCCCTAAGATGGCGGAGTTCATCCCGGCGCTTATCGCCTTCCTGATTATCTGGATCGTGCTGGCCAAGGTCGCCCTGCCGGGCATCATGAAGACCATGGAGGAGCGCGGCAAGAAGATCGAGGAGAGCCTCGACGAGGCCGAGAAGACCAAGCAGGAGGCTATCGCCAAGCGCGCTGAGTCCGACTCGATCGTCACCGACGCCCGTCGTCAGGCTGCCGACATTGTTCTCGAGGCCCGTAAGGACGCCGAGTCCGAGCGCGCCCGTATCATCGAGGCTGCTCACAAGGAGGCCGAGGAGATCATCGCCAAGGCCCATACGACCGTCGAGGACGAGCGCAAGTCCATCTACGCCGGTGCCGCGAGCTCCATCGCCGACCTGTCCGTTGCCGTCGCCACCAAGATCGTGGGCGAGGCACTCGAGGACGATGCCGAGCAGAAGAAGCTCATCGAGCGCTACATCCAGGAAGCAGGTAGCCTGAATGCCGACTAGCCGCTATCAGGACAAGGTGCTCGAGACCTACGCGCGCTCCCTCATGGAAGCCGCCAAGGCCGAGAACCATGTGTTCGAGGACCTCGAGATGATCGAGCGCCTGGCTTCTGCCAGCCCCGAGATCATCGCCGTGCTCGACACCATGTCCAAGCGCGACCAGCTCGACCTTCTTCCCAAGGTGGCAGCTGCCTTTAAGTATGTTGCCGAGGAAGACGAGGATGTAGTGGGCGTGACCGTCACCACGGCGATCCCGCTCGACGACGAGCTGCGTCAAACCATCACTAAGAAATGCGAGCAGGACTTCGGCCGCAAGGTATTCCTTATCGAGCAGGTCGACCCGTCTATCGTGGGCGGCCTTGTGCTCGAGGCCCGCGGCGAGCGTCGTGACATTTCCGTCAAGACGCAGCTGCGCATCGCGCAGGAGACCCTCGCAAACTCTGCTAATTCGTACGGAGGTGAAGCCTAATGTCCGAAACCCTCAATGCCCAGGATATCGCCAAGAAACTGCAGGAGCAGCTTACGAGCCTCTCCGCGACGGTCGATACGCATGAGGTTTCAACGGTCGACGAGGTAGGCGACGGCATCGCGCGCGTCTCCGGCCTTAAGAGCGCCATGGCAGGCGAGCTTCTGGAGTTCAAGAGCTCCGATACCGGTGAGACCGTCTTTGGCCTTGCCCAGAACCTTGACCGTGACGAGGTCGGTGCCGTTCTGTTTGGTGCCGTCGACTCCATCAAGGAAGGCGACGAGTGCCGCACCACTGGCCGCATTATGGATATCCCCGTGAGCCGTGCCATGCTCGGCCGCGTCGTCAATCCGCTCGGCCAGCCCATCGACGGCCTGGGCGACATCGTCGCCACGCACCGTCGCCCCATCGAGTTCAAGGCCCCCGGCGTCATCGATCGTACCCCGGTGTGCGAGCCGGTTCAGACCGGTCTGCTCGCTATCGACTCCATGGTGCCTATTGGCCGCGGTCAGCGTGAGCTCATCATCGGCGACCGTAAGACCGGTAAGACCGCCATCGCCATCGACGCTATTCTCAACCAGCGCGGCAAGGGCATGGTCTGCATCTATGTCGCCATCGGCCAGAAGGCCTCCACGGTTGCCAACATTCGCGAGACCCTCGCTCAGCACGGTGCGCTCGACTACACCATCATCGTTTCGGCCACCGCTGCCGATTCCGCCCCTATGCAGTACATCGCGCCTATGGCCGGTGCCGCTATCGGCGAGTTCTTCATGTACAACGGCGAGGACGGCAAGCCCGCCAGCGAGACCAACCCCGGTGGCCACGTGCTCGTCATCTACGATGACCTGTCCAAGCAGGCTGTGGCCTACCGTCAGATGTCGCTGACGCTGCATCGTCCGCCCGGACGCGAGGCCTATCCTGGCGACATCTTCTACCTGCACTCTCGTCTGCTCGAGCGTGCCGTCAAGATGTCCAAGAAGAACGGCTACGGCTCCATGACGGCTCTGCCGATCATCGAGACCCAGGACGGCGACGTCTCGGCCTACATTCCGACCAACGTCATTTCCATTACCGACGGTCAGATCTACCTGCAGTCCGAGCTCTTCTTCCAGGGCCAGCGCCCGGCAGTTGACGTGGGCATCTCCGTGTCCCGCGTCGGTGGCGACGCGCAGACCAAGGCTATGAAGCAGGTCGCCGGCAACCTCCGTCTGGACCTCGCTTCGTACCAGGAGCTCGCCGGCTTTACCCAGTTTGGCTCCGACCTCGACGAGGCTACTCAGAAGCAGCTGACCCATGGTGCCCGCATGACCGAGCTCCTGAAGCAGCCGCGTTACAAGCCGTTTGAGGTTGGCGAGCAGATCGTTACGCTGTTCGCTGGCAACGAGGGCTTCCTGGATGACCTGGAGATCGCCGACGTGCTGCCTTTCCGTGCCGAGCTCATCGAGTACATGGACAATGGCTTTGGCTCGCTGCTCGACAAGGTTCGCGCCAAGAAGATCGATGATGACACCAAGGCTGAGCTCTTGCGCGTCATCGGCGACTTCAAGCAGCAGTTCATGGCCAAGCACCATTCGGATGTTTCTGGATCAGAGGAGAACTAAGCCCCATGGCCAACCTTCGCGACATTAAGAAGCGAATCTCCTCGGTTACCACGACCAAGCAGATCACGCGCACGATGGAGATGGTCTCTACGGCCAAGATCCGTCGTGCCCTCGATCGCTCCAAGCAGGCCGAGCCCTATAAGGAGGCGCTGACCGACGTCATGTTGACGGTCGCCGGCGACGCCTCCTGTTCGGGCACCGATCCCATGCTGCAGAAGCATGAGAGCGTCAAGCATGGCCTGATTGTCGTTATTGCCTCGGACCGCGGCCTTGCCGGCGGTTTCAATACGACGGTGGAGCGCACGGCCGAAAAGCTCGCCGCTTCTTGGGCGAACGACGGCATCGAGTGCGAGATCATCGCGTGCGGGCGTAAACCGGCCACGTATTTCCGTGACCGCGCAAACGTCATCATGCACTTCGAGGGCAACTCCTCTGAGCCCGATTTCAATCAGGCCCGCATGATCTCCTCTCATATCTGCGATGCGTATCGTGCCGGTGAGCTTGACCGTGTCGAGCTTGTCTACCACCACGCCAAGAACCGCGTGGATCAGGAGCTTCGCGTCGAGCATCTGTTACCGCTCGACCCCGAGATGATCGCTATGGCCCACGGTCCGCGTAAGAACGAGACCGACGCCCCTAAGCGCATCTCGTCCACGTTCGAGTTCGTGCCCTCTCCCGAGCATGTTCTCGGCAAGCTTGTGCCGTCTTATATCCTGACGGTCATCTACCAGGCCCTGATCGATTCGGCGGCTGCCGAGCAGGGTGCACGCCGCAAGGCCATGCACTCCGCGACGGAAAACGCCACCGCGATCATCTCGACCCTTACCCGCACGTATAGTCGCGTGCGCCAGGCTTCGATCACGACCGAGATTAACGAGATCGTCGGCGGAGCCTCAGCATTGGAGGAACAGTAATGGCTAATAACACCGTAAAGCTTGCGGTCGAGGAAGCCACCAAGAAGACGACTGCCGGTGATGGCCGCATCGTGCGAATCATCGGCCCTGTCGTCGACGTCAAGTTTGACGGCGCGGTGCCCCCGATCTACAACGCGCTCACGGTCGAGGCCGAGACCCCGATCGGTCATCTGAGCACGATCCTCGAGGTCGAGAGCCAGCTTCCGGGCGGCGTCGTCCGCACGGTCGCCATGTCCTCGACCGACGGCCTGCAGCGCGGCCTCATCGCCACCGATACCGGTGAGCCCATGAAGATGCCGGTCGGCCCCAAGACGCTCGGCCGCATTTGGAATGTCATGGGCAGGCCCGTCGACGGCAAGCCCATGCCCGAGGTGGAGGAGTTCTACCCCATCCACCATGCAGCGCCCCGTTTCGACGAGCTCACCACCAAGACCGAGATCTTCGAGACCGGCATCAAGGCCGTCGACCTGCTCGAGCCCTACATCCGTGGCGGCAAGACAGGCTTGTTCGGCGGCGCCGGCGTCGGCAAGACCGTTCTGATTCAGGAGCTCATCAACAACCTCGCCCAGGAGCACGGCGGCACCTCGGTGTTCACCGGCGTCGGCGAGCGTACCCGCGAGGGCACCGACCTGTTCCTCGAGATGAGCGAGTCTGGCGTTATCGACAAGACCTGCTTGGTCTATGGCCAGATGAACGAGCCGCCCGGAGCGCGTCTGCGCATCGGTCTGGCCGGCCTTACCACCGCTGAGTATTTCCGTGATCGTGGCCAGGACGTTCTGCTGTTCATCGACAACATCTTCCGCTTCTCCCAGGCAGGTTCCGAGGTTTCCGCACTGCTGGGCCGTATGCCGTCCGCCGTTGGTTACCAGCCCACGCTGGCAACCGAGATGGGCGACCTCCAGGAGCGCATTACCTCGACCAAGACGGGCTCCATTACCTCCGTCCAGGCTGTCTACGTCCCCGCAGACGACCTGACCGACCCGGCGCCTGCCACGACGTTTACGCACCTCGATGCCACCACGGTTCTTTCGCGTAGCATTTCGTCGCTCGGCCTGTTCCCGGCTATCGACCCGCTTGCGTCTTCCTCTGACGCTCTCGATCCCTCGATCGTCGGCGAGGAGCACTACCGTGTCGCCGTCAAGGTCCAGGAGCTCCTGCAGGAGTACTCCGACCTTCAGGACATCATCGCCATTCTGGGTATGGACGAGCTGTCCGAGGAGCAGCGCCTTACGGTCAACCGTGCCCGTAAGATTCAGCAGTTCCTCTCGCAGTCCTTCCACGTCGCCGAGAAGTTCACCGGCAACCCCGGTGTCTACGTCCGCGTCGAGGATACCGTCCGCTCCTTTGCCGAGATTGTCGACGGCAAGGCCGATGACCTGCCCGAGCAGGCTTTCCGCTATGCTTCCACGATTGAGGACGTGCGCGAGCGCGCCCGCAAGATGGGGGAGAAGTAGGTTATGCGTATCCGCATCGTGTGCCCCGTGAGCTGCGCCTATGAGGGCGACGCTGCGTTTGTGTCGATTCTGTCCACGGATGGCGAGTTTGGCGTTCTGCCTGCTCACTCCAGCGAGATCTGCACGATCGACCGCGGTTACGTTCGCGTTTCCGATAAGGCCATGGGCACTGTCGACCACACGTTTGCCGTGGCCGGCGGCTATGCCCAGGTTGCGGACGATGTCGTGACCGTTCTCGCCGAGCGCGCTTGCGATTTGGCGACCGTCGATGCCGACAAGCTTAAAGCTGATATTCAAGGTTTTGAAGAGAAGCTGGGTAATTTGTCGGAGGATGATGCACGCCGCGCCTACCTCTATAATGAAATCGCATGGTGTAAGCTCAAGCTTGCCCAATAGTCAAACGATTTAGCGTTCGACCATTTGCGAACACATCATGCCCGGGATGGCCCAGCCATCCCGGGCATGCTTTTTGAAAGGGTAGACCTTGGATATTATCCGCGTTGAGGGTGGCCACGCCATCGGAGGCTCCGTGCCCGTCTCGGGCGCCAAGAACTCCGCGCTCAAACTCATGGCGGCAACGCTTCTGGCGCCGGGCAAGACGACGCTGCAGAACGTGCCCGATATTTCCGATGTCCATGTGATGGGCAAGGTGCTCAAGGGCATGGGCGCTACGATCGATGTTCTCGACGAGCACACGCTCGAGATTGATACCTCTCAGGTCGATTCTTGGGAGGCCCCCTACGAGCTCGTTGCCAAGATGCGTGCTTCCACCGCCGTCATGGGACCCCTGCTGGGCCGCTTCCATCGCGCCAAGATTGCCATGCCGGGCGGCTGCAACCTGGGTGCTCGCAAGATCGATATGCACATTCTTGGTCTTGAGGCCCTGGGCGTTGAGTTCGATACCGCCCACGGTTACATCAACGCTAATGCGCCCCAAGGTCTGCGCGGTACCACCGTCACGCTCGAGTTCGCCAGCGTCGGTGCGACCGAGAACCTCATCATGGCATCCGTGCGCGCGCAGGGCACCACGGTTATCGACAATGCCGCCCGTGAGCCCGAGATCGTTGATCTCGCCAACATGCTCAACGAGATGGGCGCTAAGATTGTCGGCGCCGGCACGCCTGTCGTGACCATCGAGGGCGTGGAAGAGTTGCATCCTGTTACCCATCGCGTAGTGGGCGACCGAATCGAGGCCGGTACCTTTATCGTTGCCGGTGCGTTGATGGCCGACGATCGCGGTATCGATGTCACGGGCTTTTGCCCCATTCACTTGGGCATGGTGCTCAAGAAGATGGAGCTCATGGGTATCGACTGCGAGCGCGTCGAGGATGGCGTCCATGTGAACCGTGCCGAGCGTATCAAGCCGGTCGACATCCAGACGCTTCCGTTCCCCGGCTTCCCGACGGACATGCAGGCACAGATTATGGTACTCTCCGCCCTTGCCGACGGCAGTTCCGTTATTACCGAGAACATCTTCGAGAATCGCTTTATGTTTGCCTCTGAGCTGGTGCGCATGGGTGCCGACATTCGTATCGAGAGTCATCATGCCATGATTCATGGCGTCAAGGGCTTCTCGGGTGCACAGGTTACCTCGCCCGATCTGCGTGGCGGAGCGGCCCTCGTCGTAGCGGGCTTGATCGCCGACGGGACGACCGAGGTTTCGGCCATTCATCACATCAAGCGCGGCTACGAGCAGTTTGTCGAAAAGCTGCAGGCGCTCGGCGCGCATGTCGAGCATGCTACCGTCCCCGATCCCGTCATCTACTAATACAGGTTGCCTATGTTTAATAAAAAGCCCCTCGCGGATACCACCGCCCGAAGACCCTCAACTGGTGCACAGGCCAAGATCTACAGTCGCGATAACGTGGCTCGCTATTCCGAGCGCGCTCGCCAACGTCGTCGTAGCCACACGATTCGTCACGTCGCGCTCATTGTCGTGCTTGGCGTGCTGCTGAGTGCTACTACCGCTGCCGGCCTGTGGTTTGCCACCATTATGGGCAAGCTCGGCGATTCTAATGTCATTACCGACAATCTGCGTCGGGTTCTGGTTGACACCGATGAGGCAAAGGATCCGTTCTACGTGCTGCTTCTTGGCACCGACGGCCGTCCGGGCGAGGATACGTATCGCGCCGACTCGATTATCCTGGCACGCATCGACCCCACGCAAAAGCAGGCGACGCTCATTTCCGTTCCGCGCGACACCAAGGTCGAGTACAAGGGCGAGACCATGAAGATCAACGCCTGCCATACCGTGGGCGGCGCCGAGGCCATGGTCGAGGCGGTCAACGAGCTGTGCGGTGTTCAGATTTCCCACTATGCCGAGGTCAGCTTCGACGGTATGCAGGCGCTGATTGATTCGGTTGGCGGTATCGACATTAACGCAACCGATGATGTTGACGACCCCGAGCACCTGGATATTAAGATTACCGCTGGCCAGCAGCATATGGACGGTGCCACCGCCCTTACCTATGCCCGCTGCCGCTACACCTATGCCGACGGCGATTACACGCGCATGCGCCACCAGCGTCAGGTGCTTGGCGCCCTTGCCAACCAGATTCTCAATAACTTCGATGCCACGAAGATCTTTGGCCTGGTTAATTCGCTGTCCGATATGCTCGTAACCGATATGAGCGTTCAGGATATCGTGGCTACGGTCAACGCCATGCGCGGTATGGATGTCGACGGTATCTACTCGGCCAACCTGCCCTCGTATGCCGACGACAGCACCATGATCGACGGTGTGAGCTACGTCTTTGTCTACGAGGACGAGCTCAAGGAAATGATGGAGCGCGTCGATGCCGGCAAGGATCCCAAGGGTCCCAACACCATGGGTCTTTCCGACGGTTCCAGCTCTACGATCGGCGACCTGAACAACAACACGTCTGACGACTACGCAAACGGTACCGCAACCTCATCGGTCAGCTCTGACGATTCCGATGACTCAAGCGATTCGAGCGATTCGGACTACTACGAAGAGCCCACCGGCGACGGCAACGGCTACGAAGCCAACTACTAGAGTTACGCGGTTTTACCAAACCGCGTAACCAGTTGACGCTGCAAACCCGCCAGAGCGGCAATCTGCCTTTCAACTTCGGCGGCATGATCAAAAGATCAATGCCACCTCGTTTCAAGGCACCTTGCTCGCTCTGGCGGGTTTTCGCTGTCGGTGCCAAAACATCGGCGTAACACTTGGCACATGGGTAGTCATTGGGGACGTTCTTAAACGACTGGTCAAAGGGGGCACTCTTGATGCACTTGGCACTTGGGGACGTTCCTTTTGTACCGGCAGTTTGGGACACTCCTTGCTTCAAGAGGCTGGCGTGCGTCAACCTATTCTCGTTGCAGTAAAAAACCGCCCCGTTCTTGGTTGAGGACGGGGCGATTCGTCTTTTGGACTTGTGCAGCCAGGCTTATGCAAAGCGGGCGACGAGCTCCTGGAGCACGTCGGTCATCTTGACGAGCGAACTGACCGGGACGAACTCGTTGACGCCGTGGTAGCAATAGCCGCCGGTGGAAAGGTTGGGGCAGGGCAGACCGCGGAACGACAGCTGCGCGCCGTCGGTGCCGCCGCGAATCGGCAGCACTTGGGGCTCAACGCCGCAGGCAAGGTAGGCTTCCTTGGCAACATCAATAAGCTCGGGATAGTCACGAACGATCTCGGCCATATTTCGATACTGCTGCTTAATCTCGACCGTCACGCGCTCCTCACCCAGACGCTGGTTGAGCATCGAGGCGGCGGCATCAATAAGGTCGAGTTTCTGCTGGAACTTGGCGGCGTCATGGTCGCGGACGATATAGCGCGCTGTGGCGTGATCGACGGTCGCAGATACACCCTCAAGGTGATAAAAGCCCTCGTAGCCTTCCGTATACTCCGGGCGCTGCACGTAGGGGAGCAACGCGTTGAAGTCGCAGAACAGATTGCCTGCGTTGACCATACGGCCCTTAGCGTCGCCCGGGTGGATGGACTGGCCCTCAAAGCAGACGGTCGCCTCGGCGGCGTTAAAGCACTCCCACTCCAGCTCGCCGATGGGGCCGCCGTCGATCGTGTAGGCGTACTTGCAGCCAAAGGTATCGATATCCAACAGCTCGGCTCCGTGGCCGATCTCCTCGTCAGGGCAGAAGCAAATGCCGAGTGCGGGATGGGGCAGAGAAGGGTCCTGAGCGATACGCGCGACAAGCGACATGATCTCGGCGACGCCTGCCTTGTCGTCCGCGCCCAGCAGCGTGGTGCCATCGCTGCAGACCAGGTCCTCACCCGCGAGGTCATTCAGGGCGGGAAGCTTGGCGGTACCCATGGCAACGGGCTTACCGTCAACCGTGCCGCAGACCAGGTCGCCGCCTTCGTAGTGTACGATGTGCGGCTTCACGCCGGCGCCCGGTGCAACTTCGGTGGTGTCGAGATGGGCGATCAGGCCCAGGGCGGGCTTGTCCTCAGCGCCTGCACTTGCGGGGATATGCGCGCAGACATAGGCGTGCTCGGTCACGTGGGCATCTTTCGCACCAAGCTCGCGCAGCTCTTCAGCCAGCACGTTGGCAAGGTCAAACTGAACGGCGCTCGAGGGTACCTGGTCGCAGTTTGCGTCCTCGGACTGCGTGTTGATCTGGACGTAGCGCAAAAAGCGCTCGAGGACATCGGGGCTCGTGGTGGTGTTTTCCATAAAGACCGCTCCAATCTTGGTCGTCGTGTGCAACAAGAACTCTAGCACGGTATGCCACGGCATACCGCGACGCTTGGATGGGGTAGAATCAGCCATTGAATGCAGAAGGGACGGAAGATCATGGATACGACAAATAGCTCGCGCGAACTACATCTGACGGTGGCGAACGAAGACTACTTGGAGTGCATGGTTCGCATTGAAAGCGAAGAGGGGGAAACCAACGGCGTTCGATCGGTCGACATCGCGCAGCGCCTTGGCGTCTCCAAGGCATCGGTCAATAAAGCGGTTTCGGCGCTCAAGGCATCCGAGCTTGTCGAGCAATCGCACTACGGCAAGGTAATTCTGACCGATCGCGGCCGCGAGGTTGGCACGGCTATCTGGTACCGTCATCGCCTCATCCGCACGTTTTTGGTTCAGGAGCTCGGTGTCGAATTTGAGCGAGCCGATTCCGAGGCCTGCATGATGGAGCATGCGCTATCCGAGGACACGATGAGCCGCTGGCTCGCCTATCTCGAAAAGCAGGGAATCAGCGTCGAGGAATAGCGGGATATATATGGATACGAGTTATTACAACCGCTTTGGTGCCGAGGAACTTACGCGCCGCTTGTCGAGCGAGACCTTGTTGGCGCAGGGCCCCATGGGCAGTGTTTTGTTGAGTGAGTACGATGCCGCCGACATTCCACCGGCGTTTTGGAATCTGGCAGAGCCGCAGACCGTTTCTCGTATCCATCGCTTGTATGTCGCCGCCGGCGCGCAGGTGCTCATTACCAACACCTTTCAGGCATCGAGCTATGCCCTCAAACACGACCAGATTGCGCCGTCCGTGGCGGAGGTCAATCGCGGGGCCGTCGACGATGCCCGCCAGGCGCACCCTCAGCTGCTGCTGGGCTCGATGGGCCCGATCGGTATTGAGTGGTTTGCCGAGGACTCTGCCGAGTATCGTGAAATCCGCGGCATTGCGCGCGAGCAGGCGCACGCCTTGCTCAATGCTGGTGTTGACGGTCTGCTGATCGAGACGGTGACGTCTATCCGTAATCTGCAGCCCATGCTTGCCGGCGCCCGAGATGCCGCCGACGGCATGCCTGTTCTGGTGAGTTTTGTCGTTGACGATAAAGGCGACCTGCTGGGCGATGGCCTCAACATCGAGGCAGCCGTTTTGTACGCCGAAAAACGCGGCGCAAACTCGGTTGGTGTTAATTGCTGTTCGCTTGCGGCCGCGAACGCGGCGGTGCCCAGGATGGTTGCATCGGCGACTACTCCCGTCACGGTGCGTCCCAACGTGGGCGATCCGGTCCAGACTCAGGATGGCCCCGTATGGCACGAGAACCCCGAAGCTTTCGCGCGCGCATGCATCGAATGGAGACATGCCGGCGCCGCAATGGTGGGCAGTTGTTGTGGAACCTCGGCAATCACTACGGCAGCGATGGCCGAGGCGCTCGATATATAAAGGGCAAAACCGCTCCATACGGGGCGATTTTTTTATTGCCTGCATGTCCTCGGCAGCATTTGCCCAAATGGTGAATGCTGGTGCCGGCAGGTTGCCGAGTGCGTGTTGCGGGTATACCTCACGCGTACCATGATCCAAACGCTGTGAGGTGTCTGCGCGTGTGCGCGATAATTCATTTTGGAACTGACGGTTGGCGCGCTCGCGTCGATGAGGACTTCACTGCCGATAACGTTGCCCGTATCGCCGATGCCGTTGGCGAGTTGTGGCAAAAGACCAATCCGGGCAAAACGGTATATATAGGGTTCGACACCCGGCCCCTGGCGAGCGAGTTCGCTGAGCTTGCGGCGGGCGTGCTAGCAGCGCACGGGCTGGACGCTGTGCTCGTTTCGCGACCTGTTCCGACCCCTGCCCTTACGTGGGCGGCGGCTTATGACGGTGAGGCGTGCGGCGCGCTCATGGTGACGGGGTCCCATCATCCGCAGGGTTATCTGTGCCTCAAGATTCGCATGGGTGACGGCTCGACCGCCAACCAGGATGTCATCGAAGAGCTCGAAGAGACCGTGGCTCCCGAGCCAATGGGGATCGAGGGGCAATATCGCACCGCGGATATTATTCCTGACTATATGCAGGCGGTGGCATCGTTTGTCGATGCCGAAGCCATCCGCGCCGCGCACCTGCGCGTGGTCGTCGATCCCATGGGCGGCGCAGCCCAGGGCTATCTAGCCGACTTGCTGCGCGAGCTTGGCGTTGAGGTGCACGAGATTCACGCCGGGCAGGCGTCTGACCAAGAAGATATCTGCCCCGACCCCGTTGAGCCTTGGGTGGACGCTTGCGAGCGCACGGTTATCGAGGACGGAGCTTGCGCTGGCCTGGTGACCGACGGCGACGCCGACCGTATCGGCGCGGTTGACGAGCGCGGCAGATATATACATCCGCATCAGATCATGGCGCTCGTTTTGGGCGACTTGGTTCAATTTCGTAATTTGGAGGGGCGCGTCGTCGTCAATCTTTCATGCTCGACGCTCGTGCGTCGCATTGCCGAGGCGCTTGGCTGCCGCGTGACCGTCAAACCAGTCGGTTTCAAATATATAGCGGCGGAGATGAAGAAGGGCGGCGTCCTCATAGGCGGCGAAGAAGCCGGTGGTATCGGCATCGCCGCGCATATGCCCGAGCGCGATGGCATCCTCGCCTGTCTGATTCTGTGTGAGCTTATGGCAAAGACGGACGCGCCTTTGGGCGTTCTGGTCGACCAACTCGAGGACAGTTTTGGTAAGACGAGTTACGGTCGACGCGATTTGCGCCTTGAGGCCGAAGATGCCGAAACGTTACGAACCCTGCTGCCGGGCGTAAACCCCAAGTCGATTTGTGGCAAGGTGCCGCAAAACGTTAGTCATATGGATGGCTTGCGTTTGGCATTCGAGGATGACACGTGGCTGCTGGTCCGTCCTAGCGGGACCGAACCAGTGGTGCGCGTCTACGCCGAGGGGTTCTCGGTGGAAGAGCGTGATGAGTTGCTCGATGCTGGCTGTGCTTTAGCTAGGGGGACGTATCCGCTTTAACCATGAGTCTGCCTTATATAGAAGAGATGCTCGGCGAGCGGTAGGTAACGTCTGGCAAACGTTAGTCGGATCACAAGATGTGTAGGAAATGTGTACGCCCAGATTCCCGCCCCCGGGGCCCCTCCGGTCTGGCAATATATCTCCTTGCCGCGCGGCCCGGTGGAACCGGATCAGCCGCGAGGGCGTGCACCTTGAGAACCGGATACTGCGAGGATGGACACACCAGCTGTGTCGCATCC
>DBFOLV010000022.1:0-52442 GCA_048430825.1 Collinsella sp. | reverse complement strand
CAGCCACACTCGGGCACTTGGAACGGGGGAAACGGCGGTCGACGAAACTGGAGAGGAGGTATTACGAGCTCCTGTGCGAATTGGAGAGAGCGCTCCCGCAAACTGCCTCTTGACAACTTATAGGAGCGTCGGTTTTGTTTTTGGGATTTTCCGTATGGTGGGAGGTTCGCTATCCAGCCCCGTAATCCGGCATAGTTTTGTTCGCGGCAGCCCAACCGCGCGTTCATGCGCGGGGCCGGTGGGGCATTTTTGCCCCACCGGCCCCTGTTCCAGCGCTATTCCAGCTTGGTTTCTACCGTGGGAGTCTTATCCGCCGCAACTGGAGTACGGGCGGTGTCCATGCTCAGGCAGTGTTTGGGGCAGCTTTCGATGCACTCGCCGCACACCACGCAGGCATACGGATCGATCGACCACGTTCCGCCCTTTCGATCGACCGCGAGCGCGCCCGCCGGGCAGCGACGCGCGCACATGCCGCAGCAAATGCACACGTCCATGTCGTTAACGATGTGCCCGCGCAGGCGCTCGGGCGCCGCGAGCTTCTCCTGCGGATAGCACACCGTTACCGGCTGCTTGACCATAGAACCCAAGGCCGTCTTGGCAAATGTCAGCAAACTCATGCCGCGCCTACCTTTCCGTGCAGCTAATGCAGGGGTCGATGGTCAGGATAATCATGGGCACGTTGGCAAGGAGCACGCCCTGCAGTGCATGCGTCAGACCCGCCAGGTTCTGCGACGTCGGCGTGCGCACGCGAAAACGGTCCAGGTTCTTGGTGCCGTTGCCGCGCACATAGTAATACGCCTCGCCGCGCGGCTGCTCAATCACAACCTCGCCGCGCGCGCCGTCGGCCGGCGTGAGCTTGGTGCGCCTGCCGATTCCGTCGTGCGGTATCTTGCCCACAAGCTCCTTAATGATGTCCATGGCCTGCGTGACCTCGGCGCAACGCACCTGGCAGCGGGCATAGCAGTCGCCATCGGTAGCAACGATGGGCTCAAACGCAGCCAGATCCGCATAAGCGCCGTCACCGAACATGCGCACGTCGTAGTCCACGCCCGAGGCGCGCCCAAACGGACCGACCATCGAAAGCGCCAGCGCGTCTTTCTTGCTAATCACGCCCACGCCATGCAGGCGCTCGCCGCAGCTGTTGTCGTCCAAAAACGTATGCACCAGGGCCTCGTAGTCGGGGCGCATGGCGTCGAGCGTCTGGACAATACCCGCCAGCTCGGAGTCCTCAATGTCGTGCTTAAGGCCGCCGATCTCGTTGATCGACAGAATCACGCGGCCGCCGCAGGTGCTCTCAAAGATCTTGAGAATCTGCTCGCGCAGCGTCCAAGACCGATAGAACAGCGCCTCAAAGCCAAAGGCATCGGCGAGCAGGCCCAGCCACAACAGATGCGAGTGAATGCGCGAAAGCTCGTGCAGAATGGTGCGGATATACTGCACGCGGTCAGGCACCTCGATATCGAGCATGCGCTCGCAGGCGCTGGCATAGCCGCAGCTGTGGCCCACGGCGCAAATGCCGCAGATGCGCTCGGCGATGTAGCCAAACTGATGCATGTCGCGCTTTTCGGTGAGCTTCTCGAGCCCGCGGTGCACAAAGCCGATCTGCGGAATTGCCTCGATGACGCGGTCGTCCTCGATCACCAGGTCCAGATGAAGCGGCTCGGGCAGCACCGGGTGCTGCGGGCCAAACGGAATAACGGAGCGATGTGCCATGGACCTTACGCCTCCTTTTTCTGCTTGTCGCGGGCGGCCTTGGCGGCAAGCGCCGCGCGGACCTTGGCCGCTTTCTCGGGATCCATGGCGGCGAGCTTTGCCTCCATCTCGGCAGCCTTGAGCGCGGCCTTCGCAGCAGTTTCATCGTGCTGAGCATCGGAGCCGGCAGCCGCAGCGGGCTGAGCGACGGCAGCGCCCGCAGCATCGCCAGCGCCCGCAGTGCCCTCCCCCGCAGCGGCCGTGGCAGTAGCAGCCTTCTCGGCCGCGGCCTTGCGCGCCTTGGCCTCGGCAGCGGCACGGACCTTCATGGCTTTCTCGCGCGCGGCCTTCACCTCGGGCGTGATAACGCTCATGGGCTCGGCAGTCGAGACCTGGTAGAAAAAGCCCTTAAAGTCAATCTGCATATCGGTGATGGCAAGACCAAACAGGTCGTGCGCTTCGTTTTCAAACGGGAATACTGCCGGATAGTACGAGCTGATGGACGGAATCTCCTGGTACTGATTAATTCCCTCAACCACCAGGTTCTCGATCGCATAGCTGCCGTCCTGCGCAATCTGCTCCTGAGCAGCACGAACGTTGATAAACGTATAGACCAGGCGATACGTGCCGTCGTCGACGTTGCGCTCGGAGTGCATTTGCACAAAGCGCGCGCCGACGCCCTTGAGCGCCTGGACATGCGACAGGAGCTCGTCGATCCCGACGGTGGTATAGATAGCCTTTTGCATTACTCGGCCTCCTTTGCAGCGGCGGGTGCGGCAGGCTTCCCGGCAGGCGCGCCAGCAGCGGGCGCGCCGTCAGCCGTGCCTGCGTCGACACCGGCCCCGGCCCCCGCAGCCACAAACCCGTCCTCGCCCAGCTCAACGCCACCGTCCCAGGTTGCGGCGCCGCCCACGGTAAGCGGGTCGCCGCCGGCGCGCATCACGGCCTCCTTCTGGTCCAGGATGCCACACGCCTCCACGATGGCATCGATCACCGTCTCGGGGCGAATGGCGCACCCGGGCGCGTACACGTCCACGGGAATCGCGCGGTCCACGCCGCCGATCACGTTGTAGGCATCGCGGAACACGCCGCCCGAACACGCGCAAATGCCGCACGCCACCACGCACTTGGGCTCGAGCATCTGGTTGTAGATCTGGCGCACGACGGGCAGGTTCTGGGCATTGACCGACCCCGTCACCAAAAAGATATCCGCATGCTTGGGGTTGCCGGTGTTGACCACGCCAAAGCGCTCCGCATCGAACAGCGGCGTGAGCGAGGCCAGCACCTCGATATCGCATCCGTTGCAGCTCGAACCGTCGTAATGAATAACCCACGGCGAGCGCGACATTTTATGATCCATGGATGCCGCCTCCTAAATAAATACGTCGACGAGGATGGGCATAAGGTTGAGCAGGCCAAACACCAGCGCCACGCCCCATCCAAGCCTAAAGCAGCTGCGCCAGGTGCTGCGTGCGAAGGTGTTGTCGATCAGCACCTCGACAAAATACGTCGCGGCCATCACGACCAGTGCGACCACCCAGCTCACCGGGTTGTCCCAGACGAAGAACATGCCCACCCACATCAAAAACAGCACGGTCTCGCACCAGTGCATAAGGGTCATCTTGGCCAGCGTGCCGCCGCTCATCTCGGTGGCGACGCCCTGGACGATCTCCTGATGCGCGTGATGCGAGTACGAAAGGTCAAACGGCGACTTGCGCAGCTTGATGGTAAGCACCGCGAGCAGCGCCAGGAAAATGGGCGCACTGTACACGATGATGGGGGCCGACTGCCCCGTCACAGCGATGGAATCAAAGCTGTCGGTGGCAAGATACAGACCCACGCTCATCAGCAGAACGGCGGGCTCGTAACTCATGACCTGCAGCAGCTCACGATCGGCGCCAACCTGGGCAAACGGGCTTTGCGTCGAGGCGGACGCCAGCACCACAAAGATCGCGGCGAGCGTCACCATAAAGGCGCACAGTAGCGTGTTAGAGCCCGACACAAAGATGCCGCCGCCCACGACGGTAAAGATGAGCGCGCACGCCATATAGGTATCGTCCATGGTGTTTACGCTGGCAGGGGCTTTGCGCAGCAGCTTGGCAACGTCGTAGAAAGGCTGGAGCAGGCGCGGGCCCACGCGGCCCTGCATACGGGCCGAAAGTTTGCGGTCAACGCCGTCGATCAGGCCACCAACCAAAGGCGCCAGCAGGGCAAACACCAAGGTACCAATAAAGATGCCCACGACACCCGAACCTTCGAAATACTTGCCGCGCAGCACCGAGGGCGCGCTCATGGCAAGCCTCTCGGGCCCAATCCATGCGCAGCACAGCAGCGCAAACAAGATAATGCTGCAGCACACAACGCTACCCACGGGGCTAATACGCTTCTCACCAAGGGCGTCCTCCGAGTACCAATTGCGCTTTTCGGCCTTCACCTCGTGTCCCATCGAGCCGCGGAAGTGGCGATATTTGTCGGTTCCCACACCCGAAAGGTACACGTTGACGTGCGGCTTATTGCTCACGCGGAACGACGTCAGCAGCACCACGGCGATAAAAGCCACGATAACCACCATCAGATACATGGCGTCCTTGCCGATAACGTACGGCACGCGGCCAAACACCATGGCCAAGTAAGGCGACACCAGACCGCTCGAGATAACCGGAAACGCCACGCAGCACAGAATCAGCAGCGCGGCGATGGTGTTGAGGGCCATCCATTCGGTCTTATGGACATTGACCTCGACGTTTTGAGCCGTGGGGTCGACGCCCGAAAGCTTGGCAAGCCACTTGCCCCAGAAGAAGAACGTCGCAGCCGAGCCAAAGGCAAGCACCATGATCATGAGCACGTTGCCGGTCTGGGCAAACGCCACCAGGGCGCCCCACTTGGACACGAGCATGCCAAACGGCGCCACAAACATGCCCATGATGCCCAGCATCATCAGACGCGTCAGGTGCGGCATGCGGCTGAACATACCGTCCATGTCCTCGATATCGCGGCTGCCGATATGATGCTCGGCCGTGCCCACGCACAGGAACAGCAGCGACTTGGCCACCGTATGGAACAGGATCAGGAAGATGGCCGCCCATACGGCCTCGGGCGCGCCGACACCCAAGCAGGCACTGATGAGGCCCAAGTTGGAAATGGTGGAGTACGCGAGCACGCGTTTGGCGTTGCTCTGCGAGATGGCCATGAGGGCAGCGAGCAAAAACGTGATGGCACCCACGCTCGTGACCATAAAGCCGGTCACGGGATAGATGGCATAGAGCGGGCTCAGCTTGACCATCAGGAACACGCCGGCCTTGACCATGGTTGACGAGTGCAGCAGGGCGCTCGTGGGAGTGGGGGCAACCATAGCACCGAGCAGCCAGGTATGGAACGGCATCTGCGCGGCCTTGGTGAGCGCGGCGAGCGACAGCAGAACGACCGGCATCACCAGCAACGCGGATTGCGCGGTTCCGGCGCCGGAAAGCTCGATCATGCCCGAGATGGTCAGCGGCATGCCGTTAACGTGCAGGTACATGAGTCCGGCCAAAAACGCGATGCCGCCCAGCATGTTGAGGATGATCTGGGTGAAGGCGTTCTTGACGGCCTCGGGCGTGCGCGTGTAGCCAATCATGAGAAACGAGCACACGGTGGTGATTTCCCAGCCGCAGAACAGCCACTCAAGGTTGTCGCTCGTCACGATGACGAACATGGCTGAGAGGAACAGGAACATAAGCGCCAGGAACTGCGGGCGACGGTCGGGCGCGGTCTGCCCGCGCAGCGCAGCCTCGTGCTCGTCATGGGCCTGGAAGTCCTTCATATAACCCAAGGCATACACGCAGATCAGGCTGCCGACGATACCGACGGCGAGGACCATGATCACGCTCATGTAGTCCAGGTAGAGCGGCGTCGCCGTGACGGCTTCGGCCGCGGGCAGCGTCATGGCTGCAAAGGCAAGCGAGCCCACCAGCTGGACTATGCCGAGCACCGTGGCGAGCGCGTTCCTATATTTGTACGCGTTGCACAGGATGACGGCGCACAGGATGACGTCGATGACGGAACTGATGATCGAGAGCACATGCGAGGTGCCGGGGGCAACCTCAAAGCTCTGCGGACCCGTGCCAAAATACATGACGGCGACTACAACTGTCACCGCCATAATAATGCCGGAACCTATGAGCCCCACCGCATCGCGGGCGCGGTCACCGCGCGCGAGCAGCATGCCCAGCGCCGGTACCAGCGGAAACAGGGTAAGGAAATACAGTAGCGTCATACCATCACTCCCCCATGCAAAAACGCTGCAATTGTTTAACGTTATAGCTCAATTGAGGAGCAGCGGCGGCAGGTTTTCGGTCAACTGGGGAGTTTTAGGCGTACGGGGTAAGGGCACGTCCGCTTTGGAGCAGCGGGGCGACGCTCCCCTATCGCAGCGACAGGCGCGCGGGCCACTGCGCGCAGTTTATTGGCCACTTTGGAGGATGTCCCGACAGGCTCGCGCCGGTCCAAAAAGTTGGCGCGGCAAGAAAAATGCGCCCCTGTGGGCGCACCATCCCGTTTGCTATTCCGCCTTTTTAACGCGTGGCTTGCGGCCGCGCGGCTTATCGACCAGTGCGGACTCACCGCTCTCGCGGTACTGACGGCACCAAGCCTTGACCGAAGACTCGCTGGGAATCTTGTGCTTGATCATGGCCTCGCGAACCGTCAAGCCGTTTTCCAGACGGTCCTTAACCACAGCGAGCTTTACGTCGTACGAATAGGTGTGATGATGCGAACCGGCATTGAGAACGGCGTCGGCACCGCCCACGGCATACGCGCGGGCCCACTGACGAGCCGTGGCCTGGGGAATGCCAAGCTCCGCGGCGAGGGCGCGATGGCCGACCCCCTCTTGGAGGATCTCGACGGCGCGCTGCCTAACCTCGGGCGCATGCGTGCGAGTCCTAGTTGCTTCCGACATACCTGCCACTTCTTAGCCTTAGCCGTTAATCTGCTTTCTTACGTGCAAGTTAGATAGTAGCATTTTACTGTTTGCTCAAAGCAGTTAATTAAAATAGACGCGGCGTTATCTGGGCATTTGGCACCAAATTACGACATTTCTTTATCGATTATTTACGCTGGTAGCTGACTCGCAGCTAATCGTCATTCGCTTGTCAACAAAATTGGCATCTCTTTATGTCCTTTGGTATAGAGGATATAGTTATTAACCCCTCCCCCAATATTTTTGAGTGATCTGCAAGGCAGTAGACGTCCTCACTCCTCATGATTACCGCGCATTGCCATCCACCGGAGCAAAACAAAAAGGGCGGGACCTGCTGCGCTTGCAGGCCCCGCACCGGTTGACACCCGACGGGACACAGCCGGGCGAGGCGGATCCGTGCTACCGCCCCGCCTGGCCGCGATGTTCAACTACAGCTCGTTGGCCGCGTGATACGCCGTGCGAATGGCGCTCGCAATGTCGGCGGTGCGCTCACCCGAGCAGTCGCCCACGCAGGTCACGGGCACCGTCACGCCATCCAGGTCAAACGCGTTGGCCTTGGAGCCCACGGCCATCACCACGTAATCGCAGGCGATCCTCACCGGCTCCTCGGCGCCGTCCTCGGTGGTGCGAACAGCCTCCACGCCTTCGTCGGTAATGGCGGTCAGGCGGGTCTTAACATGCTGCTCCACGTTGTGCTCTGCAAAGTCGCTCATAATCAGCGGCAGAATGGTCTCGGACTCGCCCGCGGCAATCTTGTCGAGCATCTCCACGATCGCCACCTCGCAGCCGTGCTGCAGCAGATACTCGGCAGTCTCGGTGCCCACCAGGCCACCGCCAATGACAGCGACGCGGCCGTTGAGCTCCGCCTTGCCGGCCAGCACGTCCCAGCTCGAGACGACCTTCTCCGAGTCGGCGCCCGGAACGGGGATGACCACGTCGTGCGCGCCCACGGCCACAATCGCGGCGTCGGCGGCGTTGAGGTCCTCAGCGGTAGCGGCATGGTTGAGCTCGACCTTCACACCCAGGCCGGGCAGAATCTTCTCGTAGTACTCGACGGAACGCATGATCTCGTCCTTGCGCGGAGGCGCGGCCGCCAGCACAATCTGGCCGCCCAGATGATCGCTCGCCTCGTAGACGGTCACGTCGTAGCCGCGCTTGGCCGCCACGCGCGCGGCCTCCAGACCGGCGATGCCGCCGCCCACCACGGCGATCTTCTTGTCGCCCTCGCCCGGCTTAATGGCGATGGTTGCCTCATCGCCGTTCTCGGCATTGAGCACGCACGAGATGTACTTGCGGTTTTGAATCGCATCGACGCAGCCCTTGTTGCAGTTGAGGCACTCGCGGATGGGCTCACCCGTGGCGGCCTTCAGCGCAATGTCGGGGTCGCACATGAGCGAGCGGCCATAGGCGATGATGTCGGCGGCGCCGTCTTCCAGAATCTTCTCGCCGGCCTCGACCGAAACCACGCGGCCCACGGTTGCCACCGGCACGGAGACCAGGGCCTTGACGCGCTCGGCCACGGGCAGCGTCCAGTTGTAGGGCATGGCACCCATGGGCGGAATGGTGTCGCCCATGTTGCCGGTGTGGTTGGCCTGTGCGACCTGAATCATATCGATGCCCGCACCCTCGAGCAGCTTGGCGAACTCGCAGGCCTCGTCGGGCTGCAGGCCACCCTTGCCGCGCGGCGTGCCGTCGGGGTTCTCCATGATCACGGGGAGCTTGTACTCCACCATCAGCTGCGGCGCGCCCTCCTTAATGGCGGCGACGACCTCCAGCGCGTAGCGAACGCGGTTCTCGAACGAACCACCGTACTCGTCGGTGCGCTGGTTGAGGATGGCCGAGCACAGCGAACCCACCAGGCGGTCGCCGTGGACCTCGATAGCGTCGATCCCGGCCTGCTGTGCGCGAGCGGCCGAGGCAGCGATGGCCTCCTTGATCTGGGTGAGCTGCTCTACGCTCGCCTCGTTCACAAAGTGCTGCATGTCGTGATGCAGCTTGGCGTAGGCCTGGTTGCGGATCTCGTTGGACTCGGCCATCTTGGCGGCAAAGGTCTCCTCGTCGCCGGCGGCCTTGGCCTCCTGCGCGGCCTTGGCGGCGGCCATGGATCCCATGACCATGCGGCCGACGCCGGGCACGTCGTACTCGGGGTGGAACAGCTGCAGCGCGACCTTGGCGCCGTGCTTGTGGACGGCATCGGCCAGGGCCTTAAACGTGGGGATTTGGGCGTCGGTCGCCAGCTTGGGCGTGGGGCTTGCGGTCATGACGGGAGCAACGTCGCCGATGACGATGTAGCTCACGCCGCCACGGGCCAGGCGCTCGTAAAAAGCCAGGCTGCGCTCGCCAATGGAGCCGTCGCGCTCCTCGTAGCCGGTGGTCAGCGGCGGGAACATAATGCGGTTTTTGAGCTCAAGGGGGCCAACCGTAATGGGCTGAAGCAGCTTGGATGCAGGTGCGGTCATGGACATTCCTCTCTTGTAGGCGCGGCGGCGATGATGCCGCGTAGTTGTCTAGAGGATATGGCATGGGAATACAACAGCGCAACGGAAATCGGCGGATAACAGGTAGCGGCAGGTGGATGGGGCGGGGCGGCCCGTCGGTTTATCTCAATCTGTAACAGTTACGCGGCAAAACCGGGTCTTACTGTTACAAATCAAGGTATTCCTCTCAACCCATCCTCAACAATCTAGATCTGTAACATCTAGACCTACTTTTGACCCCAACCTGTTACAGATCGAGACAAACCAAACCCGCCTGCTAGAAAATCTCAATCTGTAACGGTTACTCGGCAAAAACCGTCCCTCGTGTTACAGATTTAGACAAACACGACCAAGCCCACCGGTATATCTCGATCTGTAACACCTAGCCGCCCAAATCGGGTCTAGATGTTACAGATCGAGATTTTGTTTGAGAGGCCGAGAATTGGATCGAAAACACGGTCCCGAAATAACAAAAAAGCTCGCCGGCTAGGCCGACGAGCTGCAAGTTCTTGGTCGCGGGGGCAGGATTTGAACCTACGACCTCCGGGTTATGAGGGCGGGGCGGCTCTTTCTCTATAAAACCTATTTTACGTTTACGCAGGTAAATAGCTGTATCATGCACTTATTATTGAGCATTTTTATCTGCTCATTATCTGCTCATATCATCATTCTGAGCATATTCTGATCGGATTCCGCCGCCATATTTGGACATATTTAATATCACCCCTGCTGATTAACAAACAACCAATACGTAAGTCTGCAAATGACACCTATGACGGAAATGACAGCTCCAATGGGATATGCCCGACACCGTCACGCTTTCGCGGTTTTGGCAATGAACAGGCCCTTGCCACACGAGTCGCCCGCTTTTGCTTCGATTAGCCCTGCGGGGTTGTTCCAGCAGGCACCACGATCGGCGTCTAGAGGAGATACGCCCCAGTAAGCGCAGTTGTAGCATTTTCTAGCACCGTCATTAGGCTGCAAGATGTCACCGAGCTCGTTAGCCGCCCTTCGCTGCCACTCATCGTTTGTATGAGTGTAGATATCGAAGGCCTGGTCGTTCTTGTGACCGCTCATGCTCTTCGCGGTCCGCCGGTCCACCCCGCAGTCACGGCTCAACAAGGTCACGTATGTATGCCTGAACCCATGAAACTCGAAGTCGTCGGGTATCGGATACTCGAGCCTTGCCGAATCGAACCAACGTGTGAAAGACCGTTGGAGGATGTGCTTTGCGTTTCTGCTGTTCACGATAGGTGCGTCTTCGCTCCAGCGAAGGCCGAGGTTGTCCGAGTAAATGCGCTTCTGGATCTTTTGCCACTCATCGAGAACCGGTATGAGCGGCATTGGGACAGGGACCCTCCTGTTGTCTTCGTTCTTCGTCGACTTGTACGTCTGCTTCTCTTTGTTCAGCGCTTTAGTTACAGACAGCACGCCGCCTTCATAATCTTGCCAGGTCAACGCGAGCATCTCGGAAAGCCTGAGCCCGCAGTTCAGCGCAAGCAGCACGCCAATGGCATGCGCCTCCGGAGGACGGCTCGTTATGTAGTTGAATAGCGCCTGGGCTTGAAATAAAGTGAGTGCTACCTTCTCCTTGGTATCCCTTTTGGGAGCGTCAATCGAATCGCAGGGGTTCTTGTCGATGTAGCCCCGCTCGACGGCGTCCTTGAGCAGCTGCCGCAGAAACGCATGGCTTTTCTCGATTGTCGTTCCGGAGTAGACCTTGCCGGCAAGGTTATCGTCCCCCGGACTCCCCATGCAGGCATATGCCTCATCGATGACGAAGGGCGTCACCCGCCTCAGAGGCAGATCGCCGAGGTACGGCCGGAGTCTTGCCCAGGCCTCGCGATTGCTTTCGATGGTCCTCTCCTGGACTTTTCGCCGTCTCTCCCGCATCGCGATATAGGACATGGCGAATCCATCGAGTGTTAGGACGTCACCCTCGGAATGTCCTTTTGCCCTGCGTCTCCACTCGGGTACGTCTTGCGGAAGGCCCCCGTGATAAACGTAGTCGTTGATGGCTTTGATCAGCGCGATGGCCTCGGCCTCCGAAGCGACCTCTTCGCGATATTCGTCGTATCGCTTCTTGCGCTCATTCCAGCCGAGCGGGTACTTTACCTGCCAAGAGCTACCAGCCGTCCTAGGGGCATAACTACCCTTGTTGCGGGGCACCGTCGCCATGCTACCGCACCTCTAGTGAAGAAAGATGGTTGCCACGCCGGTGGCGGCAAGCGCGAGCGCCGCGAACGGAAGCCCGAAACCGATCGACGACATAGCCAAATCGCGCCAAGACGCGTCGACCATCGAGCCCCGATCCCCGAGCTTCCTGCGGGCCACTTGATACAGCAAGGTCGCGATGGCGACCGCCACCCACACCGCGCCCGCGATGATAAACGGATTCATCTAGAGCCCCGCCTTTCGATTCGAATACTGCGTCCTGCACGACGGGGAACAGAACTCGCGCCTCTTCCCCCTGGTTTTGACCAAAATGCCGTTTCCGCAATTTTTGCACGTCGTGGGGACACAGCCGTATCGGTAGAAGATGGCCCCGAACATCGCCGCCGCCGTCGAGTGGAAATGGTATCTGGGCACCGGCACGTCGTCGAAGATCGAAGGCTCGCCTACAGACCACCCAAGTTGATCGCCGTCCTTCGTCGTCAGCCCGGCCAGCATTTTGGCAACGGACTCCACGAAGGCAATGGCCTCGTCTCTCTGGGCACCCCCGTCATCGATACCGAGATACAGCTGGGTCTTCTCGACCTCCGGCTTCCAGCCGATGTCGAAAAACGGTGCGCCCTCGCCGGTCTTTATTTGCGCGGTTATCAGAACCGCGTTGGGAACCGATCCGAAAAGAACCTTGCTCTTTCTCGGTCTAAGATCGAGGATACGCGTCTCGAGCGGATTTATGACCATATAGGAAAAGACGTTCTTAAACCACTTGGTCGAGTAGTTGAGAGTCATATCGAAGGAGGAATTGTGCTGGAATGGCAGGACGTAATAGGAGTCCTTGAGCTCCCCAGTAATCCACCAGCGGCGTTTCTTTTCGAAACGTTTGAACCCGCTTTTCTCAAGGACGTCCCCATGCTCCGACATGATGTTTGCGATCAACCTGAGCAGAACCGAACCGAGATTTCGGCATAGGACGACATCCCTCAAGGGTTCAATCACAACGACGCAGTCGGGATCTTCTTCCTGCCATTTCTTCAGCTCGTCAAGGCCGTTGGACTCAATAAGCCCATGGCGATTGAGGTCGCGAGCAATGGAGGCCTGAGAGGGATAGAGTGACGAAGCGCTGCCCGTCGTAGACATCCCCTCAAGGCACAGCTGGAGATAGAGGAAGTCTTCGTCACAACGCGTGAAACCACGCTCGCCGCCGACAGACTCCTCCACGACCTCGATGGCCTCGTCGATAGACAACCGCCTATTCTCCTCTTTATAGATGCTGCGGTCGACGAGGGGACCAGACTCCGAAATGGCCGTGACGAGCTCGTCGAGAGTGCCCCAGCGCATGAGACGCTCCGCAAGTTCGAAGTCCATTGGAGCCGACTTCTCCGCCGCCTCAACCCCACGAACCACCTCGACCAGGGAGTGGAATCCGGTGCTTCGGTTCCTCGCGATGAATACTTTTCTAGCCATTACTTAATCAACTTTCTAAATAAAGCTTTATAGCGATGTTGGTTTCAACTTTATCCTTTATCTATATCTCATTTCAATTTGGTTTTTATTTTACCTTGTTTCTCTTTGTTAATAGTGTACACTAGAATTAACGAATAGAGAGGAGGTATATATGGACAAGCTCCTGTCTCTCGCTGAGGCCAGCGAGATTATGAATGTGAGCTATTCCAAGGCTCAAAAGCTCGCCAAGGCCGGTGAGCTTCCGTTTCGTAAGCTCGGAAAGACGTGGTACATCGCCCGCTCCGCGCTCTACCGCGAGCTCGGGCTCGAGGAGCCCGACGACCGAAAGGAGATGGCCGGCGTTGGCTAGCCTCAAAAAAAACGGGTGCCCTCCCGCCAAGAAGCAGCACCCGTCTGCGGTCACCAAACCGCATGGTTCATATTACATGCTCCATGCGGCCCATACCCACAAGGAGCACAAATGGACTACACTGCCTACTTTGCGCACGCCGAGCGCGTAGCGCGCACGCTGGAGGCCCACGGCCTACCGCGCAACCCCACCGACGAGGACCTCCTCGCCTTCGCCATCGAGCAGGCGGACCGCATCGATGCGCTCTGCGCCGCCCTCGGAGTCGAAATCGTCACCGACTATCGCGGTCGTCATCGCGTTATGCGCGCGGAGGCGGTCTAGGATGTCCGGCGAGCTCGAGGTGCGCAGCGCGCAGGACCTCCTCGACAGCCCTCTCGCGAGCGTAACTTGGCTCGTCGAGGAGCTCATCCCTACCGGCCTCGTGGTGCTCGCCGGCACTCCCAAAGTCGGAAAGAGCTGGTTCAGCCTGGGACTCAGCGTCAGCGTCAGTACCGGCCAGCCGTTCCTCGAACACGCCACAGAGCGCTCCGGCGTGCTCTACCTCTGCCTCGAGGACACGTACGCTCGCATCCAGAACCGACTGTTCCACATCGTCGACATCGCCAACGACGATCTCCAGTTCGCCATCATGGCCAACAAGCTCAACGGCGGCCTCATCATGCAGCTAGAACGGTACCTCGCATCTCACCCAGCCACCAGGCTCATTATCGTTGACACTCTTCAAAAGGTCCGCGCCACCATCGGCGACAGCGTATACGCCTCGGACTATCAGGACGTCGGCTTGTTCAAGGCTTTCGCAGACAAGCACGGTCTGTGCGTTCTGCTCGTCCATCATACGCGCAAAATGGCAGACGAGGCGAACGTATTCAACACCATCAGCGGCTCGAACGGCATCCTCGGTGCGGCGGACGAGTGCCTCCTGCTCGCAAAAGATGCCATGTTCGACGGCAAGGCTACGCTCTCCATCACCGGACGCGATGTCGACCTGGCGGAATATAAACTCGCGTTCACCGACTGCCGCTGGCACCTTATCGAGCAGACCAGCCGCGAGGAGCTGCGTGAGCGTGAGGTTCCGGCGTGCGTGCTCACCGTCCTCGACTTCATGGCTGCACGACCCGGCGCCTGGGAAGGTACCGCCACGCAGCTTATCGACGACGCCGGCCTCACCGATGCGACGCCCGCCGTCCTTGCGAAGCGCCTCAACGAGCATCGCGCCTTCCTCGTAGAGCGCGGCGTCGAGTATGGCTTCCGCCGCACGGCAACGGCACGCCTGATCACCCTCACCCACGCCCACAACCAAAACTGACTGACCGGTGGGACCAACCGTCCGGTCCCACCATCCCATCGAAAGGAACCCCCATGGAGTTCAAGCCCCTCAAGCTGTCGGACGATCGATTCGAGATCGCCCCGAAGTTCACCATCGAGCTCAATCCCGAGGAGGCCGGCAAGAGGAGCCACGTCTACTTCGTCTGGCCGTTTTCGCCGGAAGCCTATCCCGATATCCCCTCGCTCGACTCCGTCATCCAGGAGGAGGTCCCCGGCACGCTCTTCGCATACCACTGCGACAATCCCGATCTCCCCGTCGTTTCGTACCGCGGCGTCCCCGTGACACGCGAGCACCTTACCGAGCTTGAGGCCTCTTACCTCGACCTCCAGTCCCTTGTGTTCGACGCCCGTTCCGCCACGCCCTACGCCGAGGCACCGTTTGCGTTCGCGTTCGCCCTCTGCGACAGCACGGGGAACGCCCATCGCGTCGGCATCTCCCATGCTTTCATCCCTGCCGGAATGGCGGATGATGAGTAGCCCCCAGCGTTCGGGACGCATCTATGTCAGGGTCTCCTCGCAGGAACGCGCCGCCATCGAGCGGCGCGCCGCCACTGCGGGCCTAAGCATGAGCGATTACCTGCGTCGGCGTGCTCTTGTCGATGGCGATCGCCCCGTTATCTCCACCGATCCCGAAACGCTGAAACTTCTGTATAGGGACCTCGCGCTTGCCGGGTCGAACTTAAACCAGTTGGCGCATGAGGTCCACATTACACATGACCCCGGCCGGATCTCCCCGTTCCTCAACGCCGCGCTCACAAGGGTCGGAAGCGCCGCGGAGGCCGTCTCGTCCTTCCTCGCCGATGCCCGAAACGTATAGGAGAGGTGCAGCCGTGAACAATCTCAAGTTCAACGCAATTCTATCGGCAGTGTTCGCCACCGTGCTTACCGTCGCCTGCTATCCCCTCGCCGCGCCCGTTGTCGGATGCATCGCCGCTTCGCTTCCCGTCAATTGGGTGGCCTGGCTCGACGCCATCGGTTTCGACATGTGGTCGGTCTTCTGGCTTTCCGGGGCATGGCTCGGTCACATTCCGTTCATGTTCGCAGCGTTCTGTCTCCTGTTTCTCGTTCTCCTCGGCTATACGGTCGCAAAGGACGCCGAACGCAACCGGAACGTCGACGAAGGTATCTACGGCGACGCCCACGTCGTCCGGAGCGCAGTGGAACTCAACCGCCGCAACGATTTCTGGGACGGGTCCGGCGCGCCGGCCAGAGCGGGTTTCGTGCTCGGCGCGACCAAGGGCGGATACTGGTTCGACTCGTCCGTTCCGCACGCGATCAGCATTGGAAAAACGGGGTCTGGTAAGTCACAATTCCAAGTCCTGGAAGATATGCATATGTTCCTGGCAGCCGGTTGGAACGTCGTCTCCACCGGAAAGCCCGAGATCCTTGAGCTCACCGCCGACAAGGCGAGGGAGCTCGGCTACGAGACCATTGTCCTCGACCTGACCGGCTATCCCGGTGCCAGCTCGTACAACCCCATCGGACTTGTCGCCGACGCCGTCGAGGCGGGCGACATTGACGGGGCCGTGAGGACGGCCCGGCAGGTTGCCGTCGACCTCATCCCAATCGGCGGGGAGAAGAACACCTATTTCCCGAAGGCCGCCCGCAACATGCTGACCGCTTGCATCCTCGTCGTCTGCACTGCCGACATCCCCCGTCCCCAGAAGAACCTGGCGAGCGTCGCCGCGCTTGTGGAGCGCGGGACCGCCGGCGAGGACCCGAAGGACCCGTCGGCCCCTCTCAAGGACTACATCCGCGGCCTCGGACCGACGCACCCAGCATTCTCGCCGGCATCCGACCTCCTCGGTGACGGCGGCGCGACGACGGCCGGCAAGAACGTCGTCTCGACCCTCAAGGAGGCCCTGGGCATCTTCTCGGACGGCGCTCTTCGCGCGGTCACGTCCGAGAGCGCCGTCCCCATCCGAGACCTCATCGAGAGAAAGACGGTTCTGTACATCGAGATGCTCGACGAGGGCGACCCGTACGGGGTCGTCTACACCTGCTTCCTCAACCAGTGGTGGCAGGTAGCGCAGCAGGTCTGCAAGGGGAACGGCGGCCGCATGCCGCACGAGACGGCGCTCGTGCTCGACGAGATCGGCAACCTGAATGTCAGGGTTGCGTGCCTGCCTGCCATCGCCACGCTCGGGAGGAGCATGAAGATTAACGAACATTTGTTCGTCCAGAACCTGAAAATGTTGAATGCCTATAACGAACCAGGCGACGGCGGAGCCGGGCGCGACAAGCTGATCGGCTCCATCGGCACCAAGGTCGCCCTGTCCCTCTCCGAGCCCGAAGACTTCAAATTCTTCACGGCACTCGCGGGAAAGCGGACCGTTCGCTCGATGGGAACGTCTAGCCAGAAAGGCGCAGGGCGTTCCTCATCTGGCACGAGTTACAACGAGGCGGCCGTTCCCCTGATAAACGAATGGGAGTGGCAGAACCGCATCCCCATCCGGGACGGCCTCATCGCCATCAAGGGCGGGGAGAACTCGAAGCCGGGCCGCGAGGGCGTGTTCGAGTTCCCGCTCGACTACGCCAACAGGACGCCCGCCGGCCCGTTCTTCGGGCTCGGCGACGAACAGGTCGAGCGCGCGAAGCGGGCCGCTTACTACGCCCGCGCGAAAGTCGCTGCAGAAGGCAACGCATATGAAGCCCCCGCCCCATGGTGTCCCGAATTCGGCACCGGGGACGACGCCGCCGATAAAGAGGAAATCGCCCCAGACGACCCCGCCAAGGCCGACGAGGACAACGCGACCTTCCCGGACGAGTGGGCAGCCTGGGACGAATAGGAGGGGGTGGACATGACGGCTATCAAACAGATTGCGATAACGAGCGCCCAGCACATGAAGAGCCTATCGGGCTATCTCGACCGGGCGAACGGGAAGCACGACGTTCTCGACTTCGACTCACGGAACCTCACCGACCCCGAGAACTGGTCCCGGGAGATGGACCGTACGCGCGAAGCCTACGGGCACAACGAGCCCGGCCGCAAGGGATCGAAGTGCACCTACTGCTACCACCAGATCATCGCGTTCAACCCCGATGAGTGCGACGTCAACGGGGGAAAGATGTCCAGGGATGGCTGCATGGAGTTCGCCCGGGAGTGGGTTGGTCGCTACTATCCGAACCAGGAAGCGGCGTGGGCGCTCCATCTGGAGCACTCGAAGGACGGGACCGACCGGTACGCCGTCCATATCGCCATCAACCGGACCGACCTCGAGACCGGCAAGCGCCTCAACGACGGCAGGGCGTCTCACCAGAAGACTCTTCACGCGGAGAGGATGCGGGGCATGGACGAGCGCTGGGGGCTCGTCCAGCTGGAGCGCGGGACGCGCAACAGCCGCGTTCACGCCCGGCAGGAGTCGAGGGGCGAGCGGCGGGCCCGCGAGATCGGCTCGAAGGCAGACCCGGGCTTCGAGACCGACCAGGACCATGTGCGCCGGGTCGTGCGCGAGAGCGTTCGCGAGGTCGCGGCGTCCGGCGCGCCGAACAGGATGCGCGCGCTCAACGAGGCCTTGGAGCGAAGGGGCGTCCACATGCGCCTCAGCCGCGATCGAAACCTCGGGGAGCGCGACCTCGTCTTCGAGTACCGCCCGACATACGACCGCAGGGATGCGCGCGGGCGCGCCGTCAGGAAGGCCGCGATCAGCGGCCGCAAGCTCGGTCGCGGCTTCACGAGAGGCGGCATACAGCACGCCCTGGGCATCGGTGCCGCCGTCTACCGGATGGCGGAGAGGTCGATGGACGACGGCCGGGACAACGAAATGTAGAAGGGTGCGAGATGCGCCCGGCGAGAGGAGTAATGGCTATGGAAATCAACATCAAGCTCGATGCCAAGCTCAAAATGCGCGATGGCATAGCCGAGCTGAGGCTTACCGACAATGTTCCGGATTCTCCCTGGTACCAAGATGGTGCAGGAAGGGATTTCTTCGACGCTCTCTGCCGCGTCGATGGAGATGGCGGGGGATTCCGCGTGCGCCGCGCTTCCGGTCACACGGCCGTCCTCGTGGTGCGCGACGCGGGCATCGATACCGGTTGGGCGAACGAGCGACAAGCTTAATCGGCACATCTTGAAGAGGGGCCAAGGCCCCTCTTCTCGTCTCCCGGGACCGGGACGCAACAGGCGTCCCGCAAGCCCGGGGGACGGCCCCGCAGGGCAAGATATCCGTGCGTGCGCGGCGGCTGCAGGACGCCGTGTACGCACGGATACACATCTTGCATCGACCGGCAACCGCATGTCGGCCCCGTCCGACGAGGTTGCGTCGAGGTGAGCCCCGGCTGAGCCGCGCGCAGGGGGACGCGACCTGGGGGGAGCATCTCCCGTACGCACGGCGACCCGGGGCGAGAGGCCCCGGCCGGTGACCACGGCGGAATGATGGCGACCTCTGGGAGCCATCGAATGCAGCCGTTCACCGTCCGGGGCCGGAGTGAGCGGAGGCGTACGAAACGCGACCCTGGAGAGCGTTGCCAGGGAGCCGCAGCGAGAGCGGCGCGGAACGCGGCGCGGGCGTCCCCGCATCCCGGCGGGGACGCATCGGCCGAAAGGCCGATCCGGCGGGACACGGTGACGCCCAAAGGCATGTGTCCGCCGTGCCGTCATCCCCGTCATGCCCGTCACACGGACACGGGTCCCAAGGGGCCTGGGCCCTTTGGCGCGCAGGGGTCCGGGGATGGCGCGGTCCATCCCCGGGAAACGCCGCGAGGGGCACGCCGTCGCCGGTATGCCCCTGCGGATGGCGGCCCGGTGCTATTCCGCCCCGACTATGTAGACCGCTCGGCCCGTCTCGCAGTCGATGGTCTCGGCATCCCCGAAACCGACCCGGACGGCCGCCCATCCGCCGGCGGCCGCCAACGCGTCGGCCTCGGACCTCGCGGCGGCGATGAGGCGCTCGAGCTCGGCCGAGCCCACCGGCGCGGTCCCCGCCTCGAACGCCCCGCCGTCGCCGCCCGACTCGTACTCGACGACGACCGTCGAGCCGAGCGCCTCCTCGAGGGTCTCGGTCAGGCCGCCCATGCCGTCGAGGGCGTGCCCGGCGACCGTGGCCAGCGGGTAGCGGGCCATCCCGGACGCAGCCGAGCGGTCGGCCATCCGGAGTATGCCGGCGGCCACGAGTGCCTTGAGGAGTGCCGCGGGGACCGTGGCGTCGATGGCGATGTTGCCGTACCCGCGGCACCACTCGGCCGCCGACGGCACGTTCGCCGTGAGCACGCCCCACTCGGCCATGTAGCCGTCGGAGCGCGGGTCCGTGGCGTCGAGGAGGAGGACGGCCAGGCCGCCGCCCACGTACTCCCCGGCCACGAGGGCGAGGCGGACCGCCTCGCCCATGGAGTCGAACTCGACCGTGACCATGCGGCTACCTCCTCCTGACGGCGCTGAGCGGCTTCGGGGAGAAGTGCTCGTCGCGCTCGACGGCGGCGAACCCCATCTGGCGGTTCAGCTCCTCCATCTCCTTGATGCTGAAGTAGCCGAGCTCGTCGTCGTAGCCCTCGACGAGGCCGAACGCCTCGTCCGTGCCGTCGAACTCGAGCAGCCACCAGTCCCATCCGTTCATGCACGAGAAGTAGTGGGCGTAGACCGTGGGGTCCTCTGCTCCGTCCTGCTCGTAGAGCCTTGGAGCCGTCTTGGCGATTTCCCTCGTCATCAGCTGCTGCATCTCTTCCTCCGTTCCGGGCACCCTGCCCTCAACATCTCGCCCCTGCGGGCAAAGCCGAATGGCGACGCCGCGCGTCGTCGTCGGCTTTGCTCCCTGCAAAGCCGCACCGGAGCGAAGGCGGGTCAAGGGAGGTCCATGACGGCCTCCACCAACCGGAGCGGAGCGGAGGTTTGTGCGGGGTCTCATGGGCCCCCTTGACGCGGCGTAGCGGAGGTGCCACCCCGCCGCGGAGCCGTGGTCCTGTTGCGGCGAACGCCGAGTATCGGTAAAAGGCTCGCCGATGGCAGGATTGAAGGGGAGAATATAGAGCGATGTCGTTTTCAGAGAGGAACATGCCCGTGACAGAGGCCGAACAGAACCAGATCTTCGATATCTACTACGAGATGCGGGGTCTCGCGGCAACGCTCCTTGCGGCGTCTCGCGGCGACCTACAGGATCCGGACAGAATCGTCGAATATGCCGCAGGCCAAATCGACCGATTTGCCGACAATCTCGCGTCATGCATTACAGGAAAACCTTTCGACTCCGACGAGCGCCTTGATGGCCTTACGCCTAGCGGACGTTTTTGACGTTTGGCGGTTGCTCTGTGACATGATAAAGACCCCCAAGTAGCCCGGAAAGCACGCAAAGAGGTCTTAAAGCGAAAGGGCACCGCGTATGCGTTGCCCGCCACTTCGCATTGTAGCCGATTGCTTGAGCGATTTTGATATGCAGCATTTTGACCCTGACGAGCGCTCGTCACTTTTTTGAACGGGACATTCGGAGGACAGAGGCCTTTTGACGTACGACGTTTACGTTCCGGCGACGGGCCTACACCTCCACGTCGTTCTTGGTGAGGGTGTTGTCGAACGCCCAGACCCACCAGCGCAGGTGGTCCTCGGGCCCGTGAATGTCGTCCTCCTCGTGGTAGTGCTCGAGCATGAGCTGGGTGCGCCACTGGCCGAAGCGAACGGTGTAGGTGGCCGTCTGGGCGTTCTGCACGATAGCCCCGAAGGGCTCGACCTCGAGGATCTGATCGATGGTGAAGCAGCGCCCGTCCGGCCAGCAGACGCGGATGGGGACCATAGTCCCGTCGGCGTTTGCGCGGGCGTAGACGTCGACGTACTGCTTGTGGACGCGCCGGCCTGGCCTGTCGCCGCGGGCGCGCACCGTGATGCCGCCGCCGAAGTCCTTGGTGTGATCTGTCACGCGGGCGTCACCGCCATGCCGCTGCCACGCTCGACGAACCAGTCGCCGTGCTCCCACCAGACCGTCTTGCGCTGCTTTGCGATGCAGACGTCGTAGCGCACGCAGAGATTGCCGAAGAGGGCGCGGCCGAACTCGGAGCGGAAGTAGATGGACTCGACCTGCCAGGAGCGGCCGTCGGGCCAGTGGATGGTGACCGGGTCGGACGGGCCGCGGTCGGGGTCGTCGGTCCCGTTGGCGTCCACCGGGATGTAGATGCGGCGGTCCTCCGTGGGGATGCCGCAGGTGCCCGCGAGGGAGTGCTTCTTCATGATCATATGCCTTACCTCCCGTACACGTGTTCGTGTTTTGCTTCTACCAGTATCGAACGGGCGTTTGGTTTTGTAAAGCGAACATGGTGTGGGGGTTGCGTGGTTGTGTCTGGGCGGGGTGGTAAAAGGGCGAGTGCTCGCGTTGGTCTATCATCTGATGCCAATACGAGCGAATGGGAGCCATCTTGTTTACTTACTATCATGTCGATAAATGGGGAAATCTCGTCGCTGTCGATCTGCTTCCCTACATCGTTGCGGCCGTTGTCTCGATTGTTCTCATCTGCTGCGTCGTCTCTCTGGTGCGAAGAGTCCTGGCGAGTCCCTTTCACTACCCATACTTCGTCGAGCGGTTCGATGTCTCCGGCAGACGCAACGTGAAGATCGACGACCTGATAGATCGCTTTATGCTCGAGCCCGCCAACTGGGAAAAGATAGTCGCGGAGCGCTCCTACATCCAGGAGTGGAAGGCACAGCAGGAGGAATACCTGAAGACCTGCAGCCTGCGGAAGCGCCGGGAGCGGCAATACGCCGAGACACTCGACGACGCGCACGCGTTCCAGTTTGTCACGTGCCGTGAGCAGACACGCTACAGGCAGAGGAACTACGTGAAGACGTCCTACAAGGTGTCCGTGGACGATAGCGTGATGGCCGTGAGCTGGGACTGGGTTGTGAACAGGCGAAACCGCCTCGCCGCCATCAACGACGAGGCGACGCTCAGGGACTATCACGCCAAGAACCAGCGAAGGCTGATGACGAAGCAGCTGCGCGAGCAGATCGCCCGCCGGGACAACTACACCTGCCAGATATGCGGGAAATACATGCCGGACGGCGTGGGCCTGCACGTCGACCATATCGTGCCGGTCGCGAAGGGCGGCAAGACCGTTCCATCCAACCTGCAGGTGCTCTGCTCGAAATGCAACGGGCGGAAGGGCGCGCGGTAGCGGCGCGTCGCAGACACGCGCTATTCGTCGAAGAAATCGGTGTCAACGGCCTTGATCTCGTAGACCTGTCTCGTGCTCACGCCGACGCCGTAGTCGATCATGAGGCCGGCGAGCGCGGGGCCGTCGACGAGCACGACCGTCTGCCCCAGGAGGCCCTCAGCATATTTGCGGGCATCCTTGGAGAAGCGAGCCGTGGTGATGAAAAGGCCCTTCGATACGCCCTTTCCGGAAAGCGCCCCGACGAATGCCTGAACCTCCGGCCGTCCAACCGTCCTTTGCGGATCCCACCGCTTAGCCTGGTAGCAGATGGTTCCAAATCCGAGTCGGTCCTCACGGACGACGCCGTCTATCCCCTCGTCACCACTCTTTTTGGTGACGTCGGCACGGGAGTCCAGGCTCTCGCCGTAACCCATCGCCACGAGCAGCTTTCCGACCAGGTGCTCGAAGAAATACGGATCTTTTCCCATGATGATCGAAATGAGGTCGTCGGCGAGCGCGTCGCGAATCTCGCCGTAGGCAGACTCCATCGCCTCCTGAGGGGACTCCTGGTCCTCCAGCGTCGAAACGCCCTCGGGCTCTAAAGCGTTTTTGGCCTTGCTTGCGGCCTGATAGCCGTCTTTCCACTTCTTGAATGCCGTGCAGTTCTCATAGAGACCCTTGGCTGTAATGGGTCCGGGATAATCAGAGAGGTACGTCCTGCCGGCATCGGTGATACGGTAGGTTCCCTTCTTCTCGCCGTATTCCAGAAGCTTAGCCTTCTCCAAATCGGTGATACCCCAGTACACGCGGCTGTAGAGTCTCGACTGGCCGCTCTTGAGACGCTCGGCCCGTTCGTCATCGGTCATGTCGAATTCGATCGCCACGGCATCCTGGAGGTCGGTGCCTGCCAGATATCCATCGACATGCGCCAGCGCTTCAAGGACGGGCCGCATGGTCTCATGCCATTTGGGCATCGTCATCGCTCATCATCCCCTTCATTTCAGCAAAATCAGTAAAAGGCTCAACCGCCACTGCGGTCAAGGGGCCTGTCGCCTGTGGCAATGACCTGAGCTCCCCTGCAAGTCTCCTGGACCCGCCCTTGAGGCTGACGAACGTGAGGCCTCCCGAGATGAACCCACCGACGACCGGAACGACTTTGCTCACCGCGTCGCCGAAACTGCTTCTGGTGATCTTGACGCCGATCCCGGCAAGTACCTTTTTGATGATCGGGTAGTAACTTGTCTGCATAAGCGCCTTGTTGGCGACCTTCTTGGCCACATTGGCCTGAACCGTTTTGGAAAACGCCGTCAAGGCGGAGTTGGCACCGCTCACCCCGGCCATCACGGCCAGGAGAAGGGCGAAGGCCGCCAAGGTCTCATCGTCCATTTCGTCGCAATCGTCGATGAAGGACTGCCAGCCGTAGAGATACGCCAGTTTCTGCATGATTCGAAAGGCGTGGACATAGTACTGCGTCACGTCCGCCGGGATCGTCCCGAGCATCGCGAGTCCTCCGGGCAATCCCGCGGAGAACGAAAGGACGGTCGATTTCTTCGTTTCGAAATCAATGACGTCCCTCGCGATGGAGTCGACAAGGTCGGAATCCATCCCGGCGGCGGCTGGGCTCGTTGAAATCGCGAGCTCTACCCGCTCGTCCGCAACGCCCCGTTTCCGGAACTCTGAGCGGAGGAAATGGTCGCGCTCGATTGCCACTCCTTTCAGCCTCATAACCTTCTTGAGGAAGGCGATGGCATATCTTTGGGCTTCCTCCTCCTGTCGATCGGCCTCGGCCCTTAGATCTCCAATGCTCCCCTTCACGGAATCGGGTTCGGATGGTATCGTCTCCCCCTTCGGCTTTATGACGTTCCCCTTCACGCTACTCACCGACCTTCTCGGCATAAAGCTTGAATAGATGCGAAACAACCCTCTCTTCATCTCCGCCAAAATCAACGCCATAGGCAGATTCGACAGCAGCATCGAGCCGTGCATGAGCCTTCATGAGATCGGAGAAGAAGAGGACTTTATCGGGGCTATACATGTCGGCAAGAGTTGCCCCGCGTTGAGCGTTTCTCGCCTCAAGCACATCCCTAGCACACTGGCGTATCTCATCCTTCTGACTCGCAGATGGAGAAGGCCAGACAAAATTGTTATAGACGATAGTGTTCGAGTATTGATAATCGCTCTTTAAGCGTCCAGCAACCTGCCTCATCCATGCGTTGTGAAACTGACTTGAGATGATTCCAAAATCATACAAATCCGCCTCTTCGACAAAAAAGAGCTTGTTTCCAGGAATAGTGCCGTTGGTTATGAATCCGACCGGAATGTATTTCCTCCGTCCGGAAGACACCTGTGGAACGGCCAGGAATGCGCCATCGGCAGGCGCTTTAACCTCATCGAACTCCCACGGAGCACAGGCTCTCTTTTGCGTGCCAGAACGCGGAGAAGCCAACCTTAGTTTGCGGATTTCATCGAACCGATCCCTTATTTCTTTGGGAAGTTTGGATAGCTCGGCTCCCGATAGTCCAGCAAACCACAAGCAATACCTGTTAATGCCCTTGATAAACTCAGATCCCATTGAAAATGGCCTAATGTACTGTTCGAGAGCAGGATATGAAGTCAGTAAACGATGTGCCTCAGCCTCATCGAGGGTTAAAAATCCCCAATCACCAGCGCCGCCACCTCGCGACATCTTCGGAACAGAGCAGAGGGGCTGCCTTCGCTTTTCGACAAAGACGTCCGGAGCATTCGAGAGGTAGCCGTTGATGTTGTCCGCTTTTGTTGCACCCGTTGAGCTAAACAGTAGAGGTTGCATATCGGGACTTTTAGAAAATCCGACAATGACAACATGGACATTCGCTTTATCAGATGCTTGGGAATCCCAAACGAACGTTTTATAGGCGAAATCGATATGAACGCCATTGTCGAACAGGGGCTTCCACAGGGGCTCAACCTGCTGTCCCTGACAGATAGAGTTAGTTGAAACGAATGCACATCGAACACGATGCCCATCCATATATTCAGCCGCTTTCTTATGCCAGCATGCAACATAGTCGAGCAAACCAGCGGATTTGCCAAAAATCGCCTTCCTATCTTCCTTTTGAGCGTCTTCAAGGCGCGAACTGCCTATAAAAGGAGGATTTCCGAGCACATAATCGACCTCATCCGCTGATACGACGTCATTCCAGTCGATACGAAGGGCATTCGCGTTAACGATGCCCTCATAGTCCGTGAGCGGAAGTTCCTGGTAGACGCGCTGCGTCACTTTTGCGGTGTCAGCGTCCGCCTGCTTCTCGGCGATCCAGAGAGCCGTGCGGGCAACGCAGCAAGCGAAATCCTCCAGCTCAATACCATGGAAGTTCTTTAGGTTGACCAGCACGTCGCGATCGCCGGAATCCTCAAAGCTGAATGACGTCTGCTCACCCTGGAGCTCGAAGAGGATGCGGTTCTCCAGCTGCCTCAGGCACAGGTAGCTCTCCGTCAGGAAGTTGCCTGACCCGGCAGCCGGGTCGAGGATAGAGACGCTACCGATCTTTTCATGCAGGTCCTTGAGCGCACGGGTCCTCGCACCGCCCGCGACGGGCTTGGCACGGGCCTCCTCGAACTCAGCCTTGAGGCCGTCGAGGAAGAGCGGGTCTATGACCTTGTGGATGTTTTCGGGGCTCGTGAAGTGCTGGCCGTTTGCGCGGCGGTGGTCGTGGGACAGCGCGCCCTCGAAGATGGAGCCGAAAACCGTGGGGCTCACGCCCGACCAATCAAACTCCTGGCACCCCTCGACGATGAGCGTATGGCGGAAGTTCTCGGACAGGGGCGGAATCTCCGTCTTCTCCCGGAAGAGGCCACCGTTCATGTAGGGCAGTTTCTTCAGCCAGGGCTCGGCGTACTTGTCGCGTTCCTCGTCCTTGGTGTCGAGCCAAACGAAAAGGTCCTTGAGGCCGCGCCTGAGATCGCCTGCCGAGAAGTGGGCGACGTAGTCGCGGAAGGCGTTGGGGGCCACGAGTCCCGAGTCCTCGCAGAACATGAGGAACATGAGGCGCGTCATGAGCACGGAGAGCGCATGGTGATTCTCGGGCGTGTCGGGATCATCGAACGCCTCGGCGACCTGGTCATGGAGTTTCGACATGATCTTGCCGGCCTCGACGGAAACGGCACGGGAGATCGTGGCCGGGGCCTCCGCCCCGCCCTTGAGGAACTGAATGGCCGCGAGGTTCTTGGGGAGCTCGGCGAGCGGCAACTTGAAGAGAGGCTCCCGGCATAGCGAGTCCCGCTCGCGGTCGAAGACCCAAAACTCGGCAAAATTGCAAGCGATGATGTAGCGAGGCTGTTGGGAGAGGGGCATGCCCTGAGCGTAGGCGTTGCCCTGCTTCGCGGGCGTCACCTTGCGGCCCTGGCGCGTCTCCTCCTTGGCGAGATCAATTCCCAGCGACTTTTGCTCGACAAGGGTTTTGGCCGATGGTATGAAGACGTCGATATACCCATCGTGCGTGCTCGCATCGGTGGAGACGGGCTTCTCGAACTCAAGTCTCGAGACCGCATTCTCCACGCCCAGGACATTCTGATAGAAGTCGATCCAGAACCGTTGCGTGTCCTGGTTCTCATTTCCCTTGTTCGCCCACCTGCTTGCAAAAGCTTCTGCATCGGCTTTCTTTCCTGGCATACGGACCCTCACTTGATAGCCTTTTCCACTGAGGAAGATTCTACGGGTTCTTCACTTCTATTTAGCTGGTTTTAGTTTTATTGGCATCTGTTTTGCCTTGGCGGTCGTTGCAATCTGCTCATATTCCGCTCAGGAGTCCTCGCTGCATTGTCAAGATAAAAGAAAACAGCTCAGAGGAACAATGCCTCTGAGCTGCTAAAAGTCTTGGTCGCGGGGGCAGGATTTGAACCTACGACCTCCGGGTTATGAGCCCGGCGAGCTACCAGACTGCTCCACCCCGCAATGTCTGGGCGCTTCATGTGCGCAAGAAAGAATATTACGCGGGAGTTCGGTAAGCGGCAAGGAAAATCTCGTAGAGCATAATTCCTTCATATTTAAAACCCCTCAGCCCCTATCACCGTAAACGAATCGCAGCCGAGCGCCGTCGGCGGCGCGTATACAATGGTGCGCGTCCTTTTATGCCAACACTGGGAGTAGACATGCTGCTCGCTATCGATATGGGAAACACGCAGACGGCCATGGGCCTGTTTGACGGAGACGAGCTGGTGCAGTCGTGGCGCATGCCCACCGACCGCTCCTATACCGCCGACGAGATCCACGTGCGCCTGATGGGCTTCTTTAAGATGTACGACCTCTCGCTCGGCGCGGTCGACGCGATCGCCTTTGCCGGCGTGGTGCCGCAGCTCTCGCGCGAATGGCACGCCGTGGCCGACCGCATTGCCGCAGACGCCATCGTCATCGGGCCGCAGACGGCCGCCGTGACCAAGCTGCGTGCGGCGCGACCCCAGGCCGTGGGCGCCGACCGCGTAGCTAACGCCGTCGCAGCCGAAGCTTTCTACGGCGCGCCAGCGATCGTGGTGGACTTTGGTACCGCGACCAATATCGACGTCATCGATGAGGACGGTTATTACATTGGCGGAGCGATCGCGCCGGGCATCCGCATCTCCATGGACGCGCTAGCTGCCCGCGCTGCCAAGCTCGCCAGCGTTCCGCTCGAGGCGCCCGAGCACGCCATCGGCCGTGACACCGAGGAATGCATCAAGGTCGGCGCCGTGATGGGCGCCGCCGCCATGGCCGAAGGCCTGGTCGCGCGCATGAAGCGCGAGCTGGGCCGCGACGATGCCACCGTTATCGCCACGGGCGGCCTCGCCAGCATCGTCGCCGATTCGACCGACGCCTTCGACATAGTCGACGGCCAACTCACCATCAAAGGCATCTGCGAAATCTACCGCCGCATGCAGGAGCTGGGATAGAGCAGGGGCTTAAGTCGAGCACGAACGCGAGCGGCGAACTAGGCAACGCATCGGTCCTATTCCTCAAAATCGAAAATTTATCAGTTTTGAGGAATAGGCTTTCTGCTACGCCTCGCCGCATAGCCACCTCGCCAGGTCCACGATCTGCACCCCATTGCGGTCCGTGGCCTCGTGATGCGTTCGGGCGAGAATCATCTTGGGGTACGCGTCGCCAATGCTCAGCAGTGGCGAAATCTCGCGTTCAAATGTCTTATCCGAGCTGATGTCGTCGCTCACCTGAATGTAGAGCTTCTCGCTTCGCTTGATTGCTATAAAGTCAATTTCCTTTTTATAGAGCACACCGACGTATACCTCGTATCCGCGGCGCAGCAGCTCGATGGCCACCATGTTCTCGTATACGCGCCCCCAATCCATATCACGTGTACCGAGCAGTGCGTATTTGAACGCGTGGTCTGCCAGGTAATATTTCTCGCCGCTCTTAAGGTATTTTTTGCCGCGAATGTCGTACCGACGAACTTTATAGAAGGCAAACGCATCGCACAGGTACCCCATGTACGTGCCGACCGTCTTGTTCGTAATCTTTAGCCCATCCGCATTTAATGCATCAGTAATGTTGCGTGCCGACGTAATGTTGGAAACGTTGTCCATCATGTAATCGGCAATGCGCAGCAGCGCCGATTCGTTTCTCGCGTTATGCCGCTGCACGATATCCCTCACGATGAGCGTTTTAAAGACATTGGAGAGATATTGATAGCGCTGCTCCTGCAGTGGATAAGGGTAAGAGCCGGACATACCGCCGGTTCTCGCGTACTCATCGAAGTCGCGGTCGACATCGCCCTCGTCGCCATAGAGACGATACTCCTCAAACGAGAATGGGAAAACCTCGATCTCGAACGTACGCCCCGTAAAGAGCGTCGACAGATCGCTCGACAGCAAAAAGGCGTTCGATCCGGTAATGAAAATGTCGTACTGCTCGGATGCATGGAGGCTGTTGATCGCGCGTTCAAAGCCGTCGCACATCTGAACCTCATCGATAAGCAGGAAGTTTTGCTTGTCGGACGCTCGATGCTCTTTTACATAGGCGAGCAGGGCATGATATTCGAGCAGGTCCTCGAACTCGTCGAGGTTGTAATTGATATGGATGACATTCGAATTGGACAGATTTGCCTCCACGTAATCGCGGAGGGCCTCGAGCAATTTTGACTTACCGCCACGGCGAATGCCCGTTATGACCTTGATGTCCGGCACGCCAATAAGGCTCGTCAACATGTCCATGTATGACGTTCTATTGATGAGTTTCATTGGCGCCTCCCTGCGGTCTTTTATCGCTATTCCTCAAAAACGAAAATTTTTCAGTTTCGAGGAATAGGCTCTGCAACGAATATACCTCGCAAAAGCCCGAGCTGGCTTAATTCTATTCCTCAAAATCGAAAAATTTTCAGTTTTGAGGAATAGGTCCGAGGTGCTACCCCGCAGTCACGCAAAGCCCTCCCCAGCACAGGCCGAAGAGGGCTTCGTTGTCATCGTTGTCTTTGAGCGCGGGCGCCTCGCGTTACAGTCCGCGAATCCGTACGGCCTCAGGCGGAAACTCCTGCTCGCCGGCATCGGTCTTGATGGTCGCGCGACCCCAGATGTCCAGGCCCGCAAACACACCGACCGCAAGCGGCAAGCCGTTGGGCGACACCGCCGCAACTTGGCGACCGAGCAGCGGCACCATATCGAAGTACTCGCCCAACACGGGGGCCAACGGCCCTGCGGCGCCTTGCGGCGTGTTGGCAACAACCGCCCAGGCGTCCACGCGGGCCAGCACGGCGGCGGCCAGCGCCTCGACCAGCGCTTCGTCAGCCACGTCCACACCAAGCTCGCTCAACGCCGAACGCTCAATATCCACCGTCACGGCACCGAACATGCCCGCGGCACCGGCACCGCCGTTCACGGCAACACGCGCGAGCGACGTCTCAAACGCAGGCGCACCGCACACGATATCGCTCGGCCACCGGATACCCACCTTGCCGGCAAGGCCCAGGCCCGGCGTCGACACTGTGCCCACAAGCGCATCCATCATGCCCATCGCGGCCACAAACGGCAGGCCGTGGAAGGCGTGCATATTCACATCCGGACGCACGACCAGCGAAAACGTCAGCGAAGCATCGCCCGCGCTCCACGCGCACCAGCCCGCGGACACGCCCTCGCGGCCCGCGTTACGCGCCGCGTCGAGCTCGGTGCCGGCGGCAACAGCATTCATCTCGATCATCTACATACGCCCCAATTCGCCAACGATATGGCCCACGCGGTCCTCGGGCTCCTTGACCTCGACACCGTTGTAGCGGAAGAACCGCGCCGGGTCGTGCATCAGGTCCTCGAGCGGCACCAGCACAAAGTCGCGCTCGCCAATGAGAGGATGCGGCAGGCGCAGCTTTTTGCCGCCGTGGGTCTCGCCATCCATCCACAGCAGGTCCAGGTCGATGGTGCGCGGGCCGTTGACCTTGGCCTTCTTGGAGCGGTCGCGTCCCAGCTCGGCCTCGATCTTCATGAGCTCGTCGAGCAGCACCAACGGCGCCAGCTCGGTCTTGATCTCGATGACGGCGTTGGCAAACGCGTCCTGGCGCGTCTCGTAGGCCGGCTCGCTCTCGTAAATCTTGGAGGAGTTGGACACGCAGGTGAGTGGAATCTCGGCGATCATCTCGCGTGCGGCGCGAATGTTGTCGCAGCGATGCCCCAGGTTGGAGCCCACGGCCACAAACGCGCGGCGCGGCTGCGGCTTGGCAACCGCCCAGTAGCCGTTCAGGAACTGCGCAAAACCCGCGGCGTCGTGCACGCGCACGATGTTGGCACCGGCCTGGATGGCGCCCAGGCACACGCCAAACGTAGCGGCATCGCGCTCGGCGGCCTCGGTCACGCCCGAGACGGCACCCACAAAGCGCTTGCGCGACACGGCGCACATGAGCGGATAGCCCAGTGACGCCATCTTGGCAGTCTCGCGCTGGATGACGATGTCCTCGTTAGCCGACTTACCAAAGCCCGGGCCAGGATCGATGCAGATGCGGTCGCGCGACACGCCGGCATGGATGAGCGTGCGGGCCTGGTCGGACAGAAAGCCCATGACGCGGCGCATGATGGGCGCCGAATCGGGCAGGGTGAAGCGGCGGAGCTGCGAGGTGGGCACGTAGGCTTCCTCGCGGCGGGCGCTGCGGCGCATCATGGCGGCCAGTCGGTCATTGGACTCCGATGCGGCCTCGGTGGCCTCGGGCGCGGGCGCGGCGGTCTCGGCGGCAGCAGCCTGCTCGGCGGCCGGCGTCTCCTGCTCGCTTGAAGGCTCGGACGTGGGCTCCGGTTCGCCAAACGGCAACGAGGGCTGCACCACGCCGCCCGGAAGCTTGGCCTCCGGCTTAGGCTCGCCCAGCAACTTGCCGCGACGGCGGCGAGCCGGCTTCTCGGCCTCACGCGCGGCCTCGGCAGCCGCCTCGCGCGCCTTCTCGGCAACAAACGCCGCTGCCGAGGTATCGAGCTGCACCGTTGCGTGCGTGCGGGTGGGCGCGGCGACCTCGCCGGCATGCATCACGATGACGCCGCAGGTGCTCGTCTTAACAAACTCGACCATCTTGGGATCGGTGAAGCCGGTCACGTCGTTGACGATCGAGGCGCCGCAGCGCACGGCCGCCTTGGCAACCGCCACATGACGCGTGTCGATCGAGACGATGGCGCCCTCCTTGGCCAGCGCGCGCACCACGGGCAGCACGCGGCGAGCCTCCTCGTCGGGGTTGACCGGGGTAAAACCGGGGCGCGTGGACTCGCCGCCCACGTCGATGATGTCGGCGCCGGCGTCGAGCATCGCCAGGCCGTACTCGATGGCGGCATCCGGGTCGAAGTGCTCCCCGCCATCGCTAAACGAATCGGGCGTCACGTTGAGGACGCCCATGATGCGCGGACGGTCAAAGCTGAGCTCATACTTTCCGCACCGCCATGTCTTGCTGTCGTTCGCCATGAACATCCTCCTAAAATGCCCACGCCGCCGAGCTTGGGGAGCTGGCGGCGGGGTCGCTTTGCACTCAGTCTTTCTATTGTATCCGCGCGCGCGGGCTAGAACGCAAACGCGGCCGCGATGTCGCAAGAAATCAGCAGGTCGGCATTTGCATCCTGATCGGTGGGAGCAAGGTTGCATATGGCCAGCGTATCGCCGGTAAAGTAACGCGTAAGGCCTGCCGCCGGATACACCACGAGCGAGGTCCCGCCCACAATGAGGGCATCGGCCGCGGCGATGGCGGCAACGGCACCGGTCAGCACGTGCTCGTCGAGCGGCTCCTCGTAGAGCACTACATCGGGCTTGATGCGGCCGCCGCACGCAGGACACACGGGCACGCCCGCGGCGTCCTCGTGCTCGCGCGAGCAAATCCACTCGGCGCTATAGACCGCTCCGCACGACTGGCAAATGTTGCGATGGACCGATCCGTGCAGCTCGAACACGCGCTGCGAGCCGGCCATCTGATGCAGGCCGTCGATATTTTGCGTCACCACGGCATTTAGCTTGCCGGCGCGCTCCAGCTCGGCCAGCTTGGTGTGGCAGCGGTTGGGCTTGGCGCCAAGCGCGATCATCTTGGTGCGGTAGAAGTCGAAGAACTCGGCCGGGTGCACCTCGTAAAAGCTATGCGAGAGCATGGTCTCGGGCGGGTAGACAAACTGTTGGTGATATAGGCCGTCCACGCTGCGGAAATCGGGGATGCCACTCGCCGTGGAAACGCCCGCGCCGCCAAAGAAGACCACGCGCTTGTGGGTGCCGAACAGCTCCGCCAGCGCGGCGGAGGCCTGTTTGGAGTCCGTTATCGCCTGCGTCATATGAGTCCTCCGTCCTTGTTGGTCGGGCAGCGTCGGGCGATGTCCCAGCATGCGGCCTTTGGGTCAGCACGCGCGGTGCCCACCACCGCCCCTGTTGCGCTAATCTTAAGCCTGCCAACCCCGTCGAAAGGACACCATGCCTCAGACTTACACTTTCGCCTCGTGGAACGTCAACGGCCTGCGCGCCGTGCTCAAAAAGGACCCGAGCTTTATCCAGATCGCGCAAGAACTCGACGTCGATATCCTGGCGTTGCAAGAGACCAAGTTGCAAGAAGGCCAGGTTGATATTAACCTGCCCGGCTATCGCCAAACCTGGAGCTACGCCGAGCGTAAAGGCTATTCGGGCACTGCGGTCTTTAGCCGCCAGGAACCGCTGCGCGTACTGCGCGCCGATGCGCTGCTGCCCTACGCCGGCGGAGGCGAGGCGGCCGTGCTCGTCGCCCAAGCCGCAACCGAGGGCCGCGTCTGCGCGCTCGAGTTCGACAAATTCTGGTTTGTGGATGTCTACACGCCCAACGCACAAAATGAGCTCGCGCGCATCGACGTGCGCATGGCCTGGGATGATGCCTACCGCGGCTTTTTGAACGCGCTCGAGCGCGAGACCGGCAAACCCGTCGTAACCTGCGGCGACTTTAACGTGGCGCATGAGGAGATCGACCTTAAGAACCCCAAGTCCAACCGCGGCAACGCAGGCTTTTCGGACGAGGAACGCGGCAAGTTTACCGAGCTGCTCAACGCCGGCTTTACCGATACCTGGCGCGCGGCAAACCCCGACGTCGAGGGCGTCTACAGCTGGTGGAGCTATCGCTTTAATGCCCGCAAGAACAACGCCGGCTGGCGCATCGATTACTTTCTGGTAAGCGATTCGATCGCCGCCAACGTTCGCGACACCGGCATCCGCGGCGACATCTTTGGCAGCGACCACTGCCCCGTCACCCTCACGCTAGAGCTCTAGCCCCAAGTAATTCCTGGGGGACAGAGGAAAACAGACCATGTGACCCCTCTCCCCCTATAAGTTGCGGTGGAATAGTTCCTGTTTGGGCAGCAAATAGCCAAAAACGAGAACTATTCCACCGCAAGTTCGTGAGGGAACGCGAAATGCCTTACAGCCCGTATTTCACGACGACACGGTTAATGCGACGGCACCAGGGCTTGTACAAGGCGGCCAAAAACACGCATGTCGCGAGTCCGTGCGTAATATCGAACGGCACTGCCGTGGCAAGACGTGCCACGGCACCCGCCCAAGTAAGCGGCTGAACAAAACCGATGATGTCATACGCGTTGATCACCACGCCGTACAGCAAACCCGACGCAAAGCCGTAGGTCAGTAGCGCCGGCATGCGCACGGCTCCGTCCGCACGGTCGAACGCACCCGCATGCGCCAGCGCGCCGCCAACATAGCCAACCAGACCCCAGGCATACATCTGCCACGGCGTCCACATGCCCTGCCCAAAAAAGAAATTGCTGGTCAGCGCCGCCAGCGCGCCAACCATAAAACCATTGCGGCGACCAAGCGTCGCCCCCGCGATAATGGCGATGGCGCTCACCGGTTTAAAGTCGGGAATGGGCCCAAACAGGATGCGCCCCGCCGCCGCCAGCGCCGCGAGCACCAGCGTGGGCATAATCTGGCGCAAACCCGGACGAGATGCCTCGTAACCCGCAAAGAACAGCGCGAGCACCAGCGCCACCACGACCAGCATGGCAAGTGCCGCCTGCTCAACGCCCGCTAGCAACGCCGCAGCCATCACCGCTGGCACCGCCAGCAGCAACGGGATCTCCAGTTTTGTAAGCAGGCGCGCGACGCGATAATCCGTCATCCCATCACGCCCTATAAAACACGTTGTCGGCAAAGAAGTCGGCCGGCGGCTCCATGCAGGCGATCTCACCGTCAAACATCATGGCAATGTCATCGGCAACCTGCTCGGCAAAATCCAGATCGTGCGTGGCCATAATGACGGTGCCGCCAGCCTTCGCATGGTCACGCAGGGCGCGGGCGATGATGCGGCGGCTCTCCAGGTCCAAGCCCTTCGTGGGCTCGTCAAGCAGCAGCAGCTCGGGGCCGATCAGCAGCAGCTTTGCCAGTGCGAGCAGCTGGCGCTGTCCGCCCGAGAGGTCGTAGGGGTGGCGCGTCTCCAGGCCGTCCAATCCCAGTTGCGCCGCACGCTCCCGCGCCAAGTTCTCGTCATATCCGCAGGTCGAAGCCCATTCTATCAGCTCATCGCGCACCGTCTCGGCAACCAGCAATGCTTTGGGATTCTGAGGCAGCAGCGCCGCCGAGGCCGCTCCGCGCACCATGCGGCCGCGCTGCAGCTTGGCGGTCTTCGCCAGCACCGAAAGCATTGTCGACTTACCGCAGCCGTTACCGCCCACGATCGCATGCACCGCGCCAGCCGAAAACGACACATCGAGCCCGCGCAGCACCCAACCGCCCGCGCGATCGTAGCGAAACCAGCCTTCCGACAGGGTGGTAGCCGACCCGCCGTGCATTTTTTGGAGTATTCTGCTTCCATCCGTGCGCGGAAAGGCTTCCGAGCCGTTCTCGAGCGACGTTTGCGCCACAAATTCGGACGATTTGTCCAATTCCGAACTTTTTTTCGCGCTCGATACGTCCCCGGGCGGCTCCAGAGAGCCCAAATTGTCCTCACGCCTGCTGAATACTCCTTTATTTGCACATCGGATGGCACCCCACCCCAACATGTCATCGGACAACAGCGATTCTCGGCGTCCCAAAGAAGCCATATCCGCCACCTCGCGCACGCGACCGTCCTCAATCCGGTACGCACACGTCGCGTATTCGAGCATTGGGCGCGGCTGATGCGTCGCCACAACAACCGTGCAGCCCAGCTCGCGATTCACACGAAACAGCGCGTGCAGGAAATTCTTCTCCGCAACCGGATCAAGCTGAGACGTAGGCTCGTCGAGCAGCAGCACGCGCGGGCGTAATGCCAGCACAGCCGCCAGCGACAGCAGCTGTTTGCGTCCGCCCGAAAGCGTATCGGTGTCGCGGTGGAGCCAATCTTCCAGCCCAAAGAAATAGCTGGTCTCAGCTACGCGACGGCGCATCTCATCACGCGCTAGCCCCAAGTTTTCCAGGCCAAACGCCATCTCGTGCCACACGGTTTCGCACACGATCTGGTTCTCGGGATCCTGAAACACATAGCCCACGCGCTCCGCAGACGCGCGCACGTCCATGTCGGCAACGTTCTCGCCCAGCACGCGCGCATCGCCAGTGCGCTCGCCCGCCGGAGCGATCTCGGGCTTGAGCAGCGACAGCAGCGTCGACTTACCCGATCCGGTACCGCCAACAAGAAGTGCAAACGCACCTTGGGAAACACGCCAATCAAGCCCCTCGAGCACCGGTGCCTCGGCCCCGGGATAGGCAAAACTAAGGCCTCGCACCTCAATCGCCGGCGCGGCCGAGCCATATGCCACACCCGCCGCCGAGCTCCTATCAAACCGAGCCATCAGCCAAACCTCTTCTCATCAATCGCGTGCAACGCGCAAGGCAGCACCATCCAGGCAGCGTACACGACATAGCCCGGCCACGGCGCCGGCACCGAGAGCTGCGGATAAAACGAATACTGCGTCGTCGCGGTCCACGCCACTGTCACCGTGACCACGCCAAACAGTGCAAGCCCAACCAGCGCAGCAACATCGCCGCGCCCCAGTCGATACCGCGCATACGTCGTACGACGCGTCGCGGCACCCCACCCGCGCGAGCGCATCGCGTCCGCGCGCTCCAGCGAATCTTCCATGCCCCAGCCCATCAACACACTCGATGCCCGCAGGCGCGAGCGCACGGGGTCGGCCGGCGCGCGCCCCGGCACGTCAATCGCATCTTGCACCGCCAGCACCGTGCGGCCGCGGCGCAAAAACTGCGGGATAAGCCGCATGCACATCGAGATCATAAGCGCAATCACCGGTGCGGCATTGCCCAGCAGCGCGAGTACCTTGTCGTATTCGAGCATCGACGCCGCTGCCTCAAACCACAGCACGCTCGCCACAAACAGCCCGCCCATGCACAGGCCGTAAACCATGCTCTCTAGATACACCGCACGCATGCCAATACGAAACAGCCCCGTCGAGCCCGATGCACTAAACAGCGGATTGAGCACCGCGATAATCAAAATCACCGGCAGCTGCCAGCGAAGCGCCCCCAACGTGCGCGCAGCACCGCGCGTCGCAAGCCCGTACGCCAGCCCACCCGCAAGCGACAGCGCGATCAGCACCGGTTGCATCGAGAACATGGTGAGCCCCAGCGTCAGCACCATGTAGAGGGCCGGCACAGCCGGATGCGACATCGAGAACGCCGCGACGGGCTCGCCGCCAAACTCCTCTCGCATGTTGTCCACGGGCACCCCCGTCCCCTCGCTCAAACGACAGCTCCGCGGCATCGCCAACGCCGCACGCAAGCAGCGCAAACGCCACGCCGGCGGTGCAAGCCTCAACCGCCGAAAACCAATCGCTACGCGCTCATCATATGCCTGCGGTATCATATTGCGCCGTGTATCGTTTCCAAACACACGTCTCTATAACGTAACAGGAGATCACATGGACGCAACCGCAATTATCCTCGCTGCCGGCGAGGGCACCCGCATGAAGTCGAACCACTGCAAGGTTTCGCACAAGATCCTGGGTAAGCCCATGGTTCAGTGGATCGTCGACGCCACCATCAAGGCCGGCTGCAGCCGCGTCGTGGTCGTCATCGGCAGCCACGCCGACGAGATGCGCGCCCTGATCGACGGCGCCTACGCCAGCAGCGCCACCAAGGTCGAGTGCGTCGAGCAGACCGAGCGCCTGGGCACCGGTCACGCCGTGAAGGTCGCGCTCGAGGCCTGCGGCATCACGCAAGGCCCCGTCGTCGTGCTCAACGGCGACTTGCCGCTCATCACCGCCGACACCGTCGCCAAGTTCGCGCAGACCGTCGCTACCGGCGAGCTCGCCTGCACCGTCATGACCATGACCCCGCCCGATCCTTTCGGCTACGGCCGCATCAAGCTGGGCGCCGACGGCCAGATCGAGCGCATCATCGAGCAGAAGGACTGCACGCCCGAGCAGGCTGCCACGCTGCTGGAGTGCAACGCCGGCTGCTACGCCTTCAACGGTGCGCAGCTCGCCGCCCACATTAACGAGATCGGCAACGACAACGCGCAATCCGAGTACTACCTGCCTGACATGCTCGAGATCCTCAAGGGTCACGGCCAGGCGGTCTCCATCTTCCACTGCGATGACTACCGCGACGGCCTGGGCGTCAACAGCCGCATCCAGCTCGCGCAGCTCACCGCCATTGCGCGCGACCGCATCAACGAGCACTGGATGGCCGAGGGCGTCACGTTCATCGATCCCACGCAGGCCTGGATCGGCCCCGATGCCACCATCGGCCGCGACACCGTCGTGTGGCCGCAGACGCACCTGATCGGCCACGTCACCGTGGGCGAGGAGTGCCAGCTCGGCCCCAACAGCCGCCTCACCGACACTACCGTCGGCAGCGGCTGCACCATCGATGAGACCATCGCCATCGAGGCCGTCATCGAGAACGGCGTCGACTGCGGCCCGCGCGCCTACCTGCGCCCGGGCACCCACATGCTCGACGGCTCCAAGGCCGGCACGCACGTGGAAATCAAGAAGTCCACGATCGGCGAGGGCTCTAAGGTGCCGCACCTGTCCTACATCGGCGACACCACCATGGGCTCCGGCGTCAACGTGGGCGCAGGCTCCATCACCTGCAACTACGACGGCGTGCACAAGCACAAGACCGTCATCGGCAAGGACGCCTTCATCGGTTCCGACACCATGATGGTCGCGCCCGCCCAGATTGGCGACGGCGCGCTCGTGGCCGCCGGCTCCGTCATCACTGAGCCGGTCCCGGCCGACGCACTCGGTCTGGGCCGCGCCCGTCAGGTAAATATCGAGGGCTGGGCCGCCGATTATCGCCGCCGCCTGCACGAGGACGACGAGGTATAACGTTTTACCAAGCATCTAAGGAGCTGTTCCCATGGGGGGCGGCTCCTTTTTTCTATCGTGACCTGCGCGACAGGATGAGTGGTCGGTTCGTGTCCGTTGACGGTAAAGACGTTATCAAGACCCGATTAACCCCGTCGCGCGGTTACAATGCAACAAGGCATCTATATGGCATTCGATATAAAGGAGAAGGGTAATGCCGATTAATGATCCCGAGAAGTCGGAGAATATGCGCAAGTCCATCCGCGTGTATTCCGGTTCCTCCAACCGTCCCCTCGCTCAGAAGATCGCTGAGTACCTTGGGGTCGAGCTTTCGGGCCTTACGCTAAAGCAGTTCGCCAACGGTGAGATTTACGCCCGCTACGACGAGACCGTCCGCGGCGCCGACGTCTTCCTGATTCAGTCCGTGGCCGGCGGCAACGTCAATGACATGCTCATGGAGCTGCTCATCGCCACCGACGCTGCCAAGCGCGCATCCGCCCGCTCCATCACCGCCGTTATCACCCACTACGGCTATGCCCGCCAGGACCGCAAGGCCGGCCCGCGCGAGCCCATCACCGCCCGCCTCGTCGCCAACCTGCTCGAGCGCGCCGGCGTCAACCGCATCATCACCCTCGACCTGCACCAGGGCCAGATTCAGGGCTTCTTCGATATCCCGGTTAACCACCTGTCCGCGCTGCCGCTGTTTGGCCAGTACTACAACGACATGCACTTCGACACCGACAACCTGGTTGTCGTCTCCCCCGATGTGGGCCGCGCCAAGGCCGCCAAGAAGCTGTCCGACATGCTCGGCTGCGACCTGGCCATCGCCCACAAGGGCCGTCCGCGCCACAACGCCGCCGAGGTCATGGGCATCATCGGTGACATCAAGGGCAAGACCTGCATCATCAACGACGACATGATCGACACCGCAGGCACCCTGTGCGCCAACGTCAAGGAGCTCAAGGCTATGGGCGCCGGCGACATCTACGTATGCGCCACCCACGGCATCTTCTCCGGTCCGGCCATCGAGCGTCTGAACGACGCCCCGATCGTCGAGTGCCTCGTCACCGACGCCATTCCCGTCGAGGTCGGCGGCAAGATCAAGACCATCTCGGTCGCCGAGGAGTTCGCTCAGGCCATCTCCGCCGTTTACCACGAGGAGCCCGTCTCCACACTCGTCGGCGGCGACTTCGCGCTGTAATCGCATCGTCCTTGTAACCCGGCGCATCGCCGTCGGAACAGAAGAAACCCCCGCGCTCCCCCTTGCTTCGCAAAGGTCGCGCGGGGGTTTCTTCTGTTCCGACGGCTCGCCCTGCCGCGGCCGCGCTTTTGTCTGGTGGGATTTCGCTGAAACGAAGTCTCGCCTTCGGCGGGCGTGGTAGCCTTTGTCGTTGATTAAACTTTTTATGTAACGGAAGGACAAATATGGCAGCTGCACAGCCGCTTAAGATTCGCATGGTTGCCGGACTTGGCAACCCTGGCGATGAGTATGCCGAGACCCGCCACAACGCCGGTTTTAAGGCGATCGACGAGCTGGCCCGTCAGGCCGGCGTCACGTACTGGAAAAACCAAGCAGGCGCCGAGGTCGCGCTCATCAACATCAACGATCCCGAGGAAGAGGGCGGCAAGCGCCAGATTGTACTGGTCAAGCCGCAGTCGTACATGAACACCTCGGGCGGGCCCATCTCCAAGCTCTGCCGCGAGTACAAGATCAAGGCCGAGGAGCTGCTCGTAATCCACGACGAGCTCGACATTCCCGCCGGCGACGTCCGCGTTAAGGTGGGCGGTGGCCACGCCGGTCACAACGGCCTGCGTTCCATCATCGATAAGATGGGCAGCCGCGACTTCAGCCGCATCCGCACCGGCATCGGCAACCCTCCCGGCAAGATGGCCGTCGCCGACTACGTGCTTAAGCAGCTGCGCGCCCGCGAGGCCGAGGATTTCCAGGACACCTGCGCCCGCGCGGCCGACGCCGCCGGCCTGGCGATTGTGCACGGCGTAGTCTATGCTCGCGACCATGTCAACGGCGCCGCCTCCGCCAACGGCAAGCACTAAAACCTACTATTTAGGGACAGGGTTATTTTGGCAGGTTTTATCTACGGAAACGCCATGACAGCCGCGCCGTAATAAACCCTGTGCCGCCATACATATGCAGCGCCCCAAAGGGGGCCGGCCTCATCACAACCCGAGGCCGGCCCCTTTGCCGTTTTGCCTGATAAAACCGACCAAAATAAACCTGTCCCTATTTGGTAGGCCGAAGTGGATAAACCCTTTTCCCACCTGCCAAAGAAACACGTAAGCGACATTGCCATGAGGGTATAATTTGCACCGTATGTCTGCACAACGCCTGTGCGCGTACGGTTTTATTCGGGCTACCGTCCATTTCCGTGGAGGCACGGTTCGGCAGCCCTAACAAGAGAGGGGTTCTATGTATAAGATCCTGGAGAAGACGCAGTTCTCGGAGAAGGTGTTCAAGTTCCGCATCGAGGCGCCCGCAATCGCCAAGCATGCGCACGCTGGACAGTTCCTCATGGTTCGCGCCAACGAGACGGGCGAGCGCGTCCCGTTTACCCTGGCCGGCTGGAACGGTAACGAGGGCTGGGTCGAGTTCATCTTCATGGTGATCGGCAAGACCACCGAGATGCTGTCCACCTACGAGGCCGGCGAGTCGCTGCGCGACGTCGTGGGCCCGCTGGGCGTTCCCACCGAGATGGCCGAGGGCCCCTGCGCCGTCATTGGCGGCGGCGTCGGCCTGGCAATTGCCTTCCCGGTCGCCAAGCACCTGGTCGAGACCGGCCACGAGGTCCACGCCATCATGGGCGCCCGCACCAAGGACCTCCTGCTCATGGAGGACCAGTTCCGCGAGCTCCTCGACGAGGACCACATCCACATCACCACTGACGACGGTTCCTACGGCGAGCAGGGCGTTGTCACCGCTCCGCTGGAGCGCCTGCTGCAGGACAAGGCCGTGAGCCAGGTCTTCTGCGTCGGCCCCGTTCCGATGATGAAGTTCTCGACCCTCACCGCCCAGAAGTACGACACCCCCATCACCGCGTCCCTCAACCCCATCATGGTTGACGGCACCGGTATGTGCGGCTGCTGCCGCGTCGAGGTGGGCGGCGTGACCAAGTTCGCTTGCGTCGACGGCCCCGACTTCGATGCCACCCTGGTCGACTGGGATGACCTTCGTGCCCGCCAGGCCGCTTACCGTTCCGAAGAGGGCGAGTCCCTCAAGGCCTATGAGGAAAAGAGCTGCGCATGCCACTAGTTAACGGTCGTTTCGTTGCCGATATGAAGTCGCCCCGCACCCCCGATAACGAGGAACCGGCTGCCGAGCGCGCCTGCGACTTCCGCCCCGTCGACAAGGGCTTCACCGAGGAGATGGCGCTGGCCGAGGCCGAGCGCTGCCTCAACTGCAAGAAGCCGTTCTGTGTTGAGGGCTGCCCTGTCAACATCAACATCCCCCGCTTTATCGAGCAGATCCGCGCGAAGGACTTCGGCGGCGCTCTCGATACCATCCGCGAGGACTCCATGCTTCCCGCCATCTGCGGCCGCGTCTGCCCGCAGGAGAACCAGTGCGAGGGCAAGTGCATCCGTGGTAAGAAGTCCGAGCCCGTGGCCATCGGCCAGCTCGAGCGCTTCCTGGGTGACCGCCCCGAGCTCGCCTCCACGCCCAAGATGGCCCCCAAGAACGGCAAGAAGGTCGCTGTCGTCGGCTCCGGCCCGTCCGGCATCACCTGCGCCGGCGAGCTCGCCCGCAACGGCTTTGACGTCACCGTCTTTGAGGCATTCTTCACCGGCGGCGGCGTGCTGGTCTACGGCATCCCCGAGTTCCGTCTGCCCAAGGCAGTCGTCAAGCGCGAGATTGACGGCCTTGAGGACATGGGCGTCAAGTTTGAGTACAACTCCGTCGTGGGCAACATGGCCACGGCCGAGGAGCTGTTCGAGCAGGGCTTCGACGCCATCTACGTGGCGACCGGCGCTGGCCTGCCCAAGTTCCTCAACGTCCCCGGCGAGAACCTGCCCAACGTCTTCTTCGCGAACGAGTACCTCACCCGCGTGAACCTGATGAAGGCCAACAAGTTCCCCGAGTACGACACCCCCACCAAGCACGGCAAGAACGTCGTCGTCTTTGGCGGCGGCAACGTGGCTATGGACGCCGTCCGTACTGCCAAGCGCCTGGGCGCCGAGCATGCCATCATCGCCTACCGTCGTACCGAGGACGAGATGCCCTGCCGTCGCGCCGAGCTGCACCATGCTAAGGCCGAGGGCGTCGAGGTTCTGCCGCTCGTCTCCCCGCTCGAGTTTGTCGCTGGCGAAGACGGCTCCGTGTGCGCCGTCAAGGTCCAGAAGATGGAGCTCGGCGAGCCTGACGAGTCCGGCCGTCGTCGCCCGGTGCCCATCGAGGGCGCCATCGAGGAGATCCCCTGCGACGTCGCGATCTCGGCTATCGGCACCAACGCCAACCCCTTCGCAAAGAAGATCGGCGGCAAGATGGAGCTCAACAAGTGGGGCTACATCGTCGCCGACGAGGAGACCGGCCAGACCACCGATCCCCGCATCTGGGCTGGCGGCGACATCGTCACCGGTGCCGCTACGGTCATTCTGGCGATGGGCGCCGGCAAGAAGGCCGCCGCTTCCATCACCAAGAGCCTGCTGGGCGAGTAATCACCTACAGCGTTAGCCATCAAACGGCAAAGTCCCCGTCGAGCACACGCCCGGCGGGGACTTTTTTATACCGGCCGCCCGACCACCACGATGGGGACAGGCGCCTTTGTGGTGCTTTGGAGCCTGGCTGGTCGGTGTGTCTCGATCTGTAACAGGTAGGCCACGTTGAGTCCCGTAGTTGTTACAGATTGAGACATTGTGCGAACATCCGCCTGTTCATCTCAATCTGTAACAGTAAGAGGCAAAATTCCTTGCTACGTGTTACAGATCGAGACATTGCGCCGGCGGTCAGACGATTCATCTAAACCTGTAACATCTAGGGCCGTTTTGGCTGGCTAGGTGTTACAGATTGAGATTTTGCTGAAGCCGAGGATGGACACTGTCACCAAAACCTAACGCTTGCGGCGCTTGGTCGCGGCGAGGCCGGCGGCGGCTACGGTTGCGCCGGCGATACCCAGGGCGGCGACCGTCATCGCGGTGGCATCGCCCGTGGCAGCCAGGACGGCGTGGGACTTCTTGGCCGGCGTGGTTTTCTCAACCGTCTTGGTCACCGTGGTGGTTGCGGCAGGCTTGGTCTCCGGTTTGATCTCCGGTTTCTGCTCGAGCTTGGTATCGGGCTTCACCTCGGGCTTCACCTCGGGCTTAGCCTCGGGCTGCGGCGCCGGCATCTCCGGGTCGACCGGGACCGGCTTAGCCTCGGGCGTAAACGTCAGGTCGGTGATTAGCCATAGCGTACGGAACAAGCCGGGAACAGGCGCATGCTCGCTTGCCTTATCCACCCGATAACTGCACTCCACGCCATTGACCATCAGTTTAATGTTAGGCGTAAAGAAGAAATCCCACGCCGGCTTAAAGTACAGGCCATAGCGATAGGTCACCCCAGATTTAAAAGCGTCGATGTGGTTGGTGATTTGCCGATCCCAGAATATATCGGAGTTCACTTCACTGCCATCGCTGCCCGTCCAGAACTCACACTGAAGAATGGAGTTCGAGCCCGCCGGAGTGTCTGCCGTAAAGTCCGGTTTATCGCCCGCCCTAAAGATGGTGGTGGCGTCGTCAATCTCGATAACGTCGATAGTTTGCCAATCATCAACCGGCTGCTCGCACAGCATATTGGCCGCATTGGGCGCAAACACGCCATCGACGGTCTTATCTGTCACGTCGGTCACACCATGCGACGTAATGGCGTCGTTTGCCGGCGCGGCGGCGTTGTCGCTGGGAATGTTTTGTTCAGCGGGTGCCGCATTGTTAGACTCATCGGCGGCGTCAGCCGGAGTCGTCTGCTGAGGTTCGGCGACAGTTTGTGCCGCCGGAGCAGCGTCGGTTGCAGGCGTGGTCGCCGGAGCCGCATCCTCCGCAACTGCCGGCGTCACCAGAGCCGCGGCAACCTCGCCCGTCGCGGCGGCGGAATCCGCGCACTCGGTCGCGAGCGCCACGCTCGGCAGCAGCAGCTGGCCGATCATGAGTGCGCACGCACCGACGCTGGCAATCTTCACGCCCACGCAACGCCAAGTACCGTGAACCAGCGAGCAAGCGCGCTCGCGCTGGGTTTGATTATCAAAGTGGCTTCCGTTCATAACGGCCTCCCTAATCGAAGGATTAACGCCACTACAAAGGCGCTTGTCCCTTTGCGGTGGTCCTGTACAACCAAGATGCGCCAAATGGCCCTGTACGCCTAGGTTCGTACATGCGAGCCCAGGCTGCTACCTACGGAAATACAAAAAGCTGCCGCGAAGACACTTATGCCCACACAGCGGCTGAAAATGGCTGTGAAAGCTACTGCTAGCGGCTGCGACGCTTGGACGCGACGAAGCCGGCGCCGATGACGGACGCACCGGCGATTCCGAGGGCGGCCGCCGCCGTCGCGGCGTTGTCACCCGTGGCGGCAAGAGCGCCCGCGGACTTCTGGACCGCGGCGACCTGCGCAGCCGGCTTGGGGGCAGCGGCCGTGGAGCTCGCCTGGGTCGACGTCACGGACGGCACGTCGGTCCCGCTGCCGCCGCCCGACTGCGGCGTGGGAGCCGGGGTGGGTTCAGGCTGCGGGGCGGGCTCGGGTTCGGCCGCATCTCCAGAGCTGATTACCACGTTACGGGCGACCTCGTCGGAAGTTCTAATGTCCTGGATGACAGACGACCCGGGAACGCCGATGACACGCCCACTTCCAACGGTGTCGCGCACGGTACCTCCGTCGGGAATCGCAATCTTTAACCCTCCCTCAAGTTTGATATAGGGGGCCCTGAAGGACCCCATATTGACAGCATAGACTGCCGCCGTCGAGCCCGACGCCACAACATTTGATTGAAAGAAGCTAATTCGAGGGGTAGCCGACGGGGAGCCAGACTGTGAAAAAATTCCATAGACATCTTTGCGATTTGCCCCTACAAGCTCATCAGCCCCGGCATCACCTTGAGCCGTGAGGTTCGAGCGATTGACGCGTATCCATGACGCCCCGTCTTGCACGCGTATCCAAACACCAGCCGAGATTTTTCCCGCGCTCCCTGTCGCGAGCGAAACATCCGCCCCGTTGGCAATCTTCAAATATGTTTCCGTCTTAATACCAAACGAATACAGAGCGACCGACATGCCCCCTGCATTACCCGCCGTCGCATTTAATTTAGCGTTGTCCACCATGATACAGCCACCATGTTTGGCGCTGTAGTCCGCCTCTTCGGCCTGTGCACCCTCGATGGCAGAATGCCTGGGAGGAACATTTTCGGCAAGGACTGCAAAGACATCGGCGTTCGACTTTGCCTCGACATGGACGTCAGCACCATTCTCTATGGCTATGTCGCCCGCTGCCGCATGGATACCAATGGATTCATATGCTCCGCCCGTGGCTGTCACGTTAACGTCAGCGCCATCAATGGTCACATCGCCACCGGCATTGCCGTCGCCTATCGCCGTAATCACATCGGTCTGGGCCGTCGCATTCAGGGTGCCGTCGCCGGTAATGGCAAGGTTACCGTTCTTAACAGCAATGGCGCTCTGCCCGGCATCGGCCGTTACGGTGTTGATGCCCGTCACGCCGATGGTGAGGTTGCCCTTGGCGCCGATGGAGCCTCCGTCGTAGCCGTTGAGCTTCATGTCGTTAGCGCCATCCCAGGACCAGGTTCCCGCCTCGTCGCCGGCAGCGGTGCCCGCGTCGTACTGCGTGCCGCCGACGTTGACCCACTCGGCGGCGAGCGCCACGCTCGGCAGCAGCAGCTGGCCGACCATGAGCACACAGGCCCCCGCGCAAGCAAGTTTTGCCCCCACGCGGCGCCACGTTCCGTGAGAGAGCGAGCACGCGCGGTCGTGGTCGATTGGGTTGTCATGGATTTGCTTTCGCATGTGAGCCTCCTTGTCGTAAGGGGTGCTTCTGTAACACCATGTTACGGGAAGATAGCCGGATCCCGGGGCACAAATTCTCAAGTGGCGCATCTGCCAGCGCAAAAGGCGACAAGCGCGCAATCGCCGAGGGGGGTCTTCGCTTTCCAAAGGCCCGCACATACCATCCTGGTCTACAACCGAGGAAACGGTTATTCCGTCCACCCAAAGGACCGTTCTTGAACCTGAGTAAGACTAAAATCAACGCGCTTCTGGCACTCGCACTGTTTACCTTCGCCTTCCTTGCTGCCGAGTTTCGCTTCGATATCAATATCGGGCTACTCGCCGGCGCCGAGCGCGTTGTGCTCGCACAGGGCTTTATTCTGGGTGCGAGCGTGCTCGGCTTTATCGGATACGCGCCGCTGCTCGGGCTCGCACAGCGCAAAGGCCACTCACTGGCAGCCGTCAACGCCGCCGCCGTCCCTATCGTCATCCCGGGATTGGCCCAGATCCAGTTCCCCACGGGTCCGCTTACCCTCGAGATTCTGGGCCGCATCGCATTCTTTGGGCTCGGACTGTTAGGCGCCGCAACGCACCACGCCTTTTCGTTGGCATTCCAAGATGGCCCCAAACTCGCCACTGGAGCGGGAGCAACCTATGCCGCCGGCGTCGTCTTTGATCTCGCCGAGCGCCGCTACATGGGACTTGTCATGCTCGGCATCGCCGTGCTCTCGACCATTTCCATCCTGGCCGTGGAGGCCGGCGCCGATCCCAACCTGGGCCTTGTCGTCTTTTACCTGAGCTCGGGCTTTTTTGTCACGTTCTTTACCGCCACCTTTACACAGCTGGCACCGCGTATGCACGCGCCCGCTCTTTGGGCCGGCATGGGACGCGCCGCCAACAATGCATGCGCATTCACTACATCGGGCATCTCGCTTGCCCTTGTGACCTCGGGCAACGTTGCCCTCATTATGATTGGTGCGCTCGTTTTGCTCGTCGCCGCCTGCGCGGCATTCGTGGCAGCCGGCCTGTTCCGCCTACCTCAAACCGAGCAGGAGCGCAAACATCAACAGCTTGCCGAGGAGGCGCTCGCCGCCCCCACCATCGAGGAGCAGCGCCAGGCCTTCATCACCGATCACGCTCTCACCCCGCGCGAAGTCGACGTGCTCGTGGCCGTAACCCAGGACGAACGCCCGCTCAAGCAGATCGCCGAGGAGCTCGGCATCTCGATGCGCATGGTACAGCGCCACCTGAGCTCTATCTACCAAAAGACCGACATACAGACGCGCGCCGGTCTCACCAAGGCCCTCCCCTCCGCCTAAAACAAAAACCACCACAAAGGTGCCTGTCCCCTTTGTGGTGATTTTTGGTCGGTTAGTCTTCGAGCTGCGCTACTTTGTAGCGGTAGGCTGCGGCAATAACGTCTTTGCAACCCTCGCGGCCCAGCTTGGCGCGGTTGACGACGATGTCTTTACCACTCGTCATCTTCCACTTGCCGGCGCTGTAGCGCTTGTAGAACGCCTCGCGCGCCTTCTGCTGCTGCTTGACCAGCTTGGCGCCCTTCTTCTTGTTAAGACCACGCTTCTTGCGCACGATCTCGACGCGGTCCTCAAAGGGAGCGGTCACCAACACGGCAATGTGGCTGGGGTTGTTGCGCAGCAGGTAATCGGACAGACGGCCTTCGATAATGCAGCTCTCGGTCTCGCCCAGATCCAAAATCACCTGGCTCATCTTTTGGAACAACTTATCCGAGTACGAACGCGCATCGTAGCGGTCGGGCAGAAACGCCATGTTCTCCACGGCCAGACGCTCATCATAGGCGGCCATCTTATCGAGCGACTCGCCCGCGCGCAGCGACGCACGTACCAGCAGCTCGTTATCGTACAGCGGAATCCCCAACTCGTCGGCAAGCATGCGGCCAATCTCGTGGCCCTCGGCGCCAAAGTCGCGCGCGATGGTAATGACCACAGGATTCTTCTTATTCTCCAGATCGCTCATCGCGATTCCTTTCTCTATGTGACAAAGGGGCTGTCCCTTTGCCACATTCTACGCTGCCACCATTCGCCTCTGATATGCGCGAACCAGCAACGAGATGCCAAAGTTGAGCACAAAGTACATCGCAAACACCAGGCCGTAGAGCATAAGAACCTGCGACAGGTCAATCGCGTGGGCCATCACGACATTTGCCGTGTACATGAGCTCGGCCACGTTAATGCCCGAAAGATACGAGCTGTCCTTAATGACGGTCGTGCACTGGCTAAACAGCGCCGGAATGATCGTCTTAAACGTCTGCGGCAGAATGATGTAGCACATGGTGGCAAAGAAGCCAAAGCCCTGGCTCTGCGCTGCCTCAAACTGGCCGCGCGGAATCGAGTTGAGACCGCCGCGCACAATCTCGGCCATAACGGCGCTGGTAAACAGCGTAAAGGCGATGGTCGAAATCACAATGTCCAAACCCTGCACCGTAAAGTAGATAAACAGGATCCACAGCAGGTTTGGCGTGCAACGGAACAGCTCGATATAGGCGCTCACCAAAATACGAAACGGGCGGGGCGCATAGCTTTTAACGAGCGCCAGCACCGTGCCAAAGATGAGCGAGAAAAAGATCGACAGCGCCGAGATCTCGATTGTCTTAACAAAGCCGCCCCAAATGTAGAGCAGGTTGGTCGCGTTGAAGATTTCCATGCGCTAGGCCTCCTCTACGTTGTCGAGCCCCAGCTCGGCCAGGCTCACGCCGCGCGGACGCTCCTTGGAGCGGCGCTCGAGCCACTGCACCAGCATGGCGAGCGGAAAGCAGATGATGAAGTACATAAGGCAGCAGACGATGTATCCCTGCAGGTAACCGTACAGACTCACAAAGTTGTCGGAACGGTACATAAGGTCGCCGCCGGCCACAAGCGCCAGCACCGACGTGTTCTTGACCAGGTTGAGCGCCTGGTTACACAGCGGCGGCAGAATGATCTTGAATGTCTGGGGCAGCACGATGTACCAGTACGCCTGCGCACGGGTGAAGCCCTGGCTCTGGGCCGCCTCCATCTGACCGCGCGGAACCGCCTCGATACCAGTGCGGATGACCTCCGAAATGTAGGCCGCGTGATACAGGCCCACACCCAAGAAGCCCAGCACGAACGGCGCGATGCGCACCGGCTGATCGGCACCGGTTATGGCCTGCAAAAACTGCGGACCGGCCATGTACATAAAGAGCACCTGTACGGGCAACGGGGTGTTCTGGTAAAACTCCACGTACACGCGGCTTATGGCGCGCAGCACGCGCGAACGAGTGGTAGAGAACACGCCCAGCAGCGTGCCCAGCACCAGCGACAGCAGCAGGCCGGCAACGACCACCTGCAGCGTCACGCCAAAGCCCTCCCAGAAGGGCCCCATGTTTTGGAATGTCGTCGACCAACGGTCGGCGTCAAATAATCCTTCGAGCATTTGATTCCTTCCTTGGACGATGCGCCTATACAAGACCCCAGGTCTTGACCTCTTGGTCGAGCCAGCCGTCGGCCAGGCGATCGCAAATCACCTGATCGACCACGGCCGAAAGGTCGCAGCCCTTCTTGGTCGCCACGCCGTAGCCCTGCTCACCAAACTTGACCTCGGGCTGCAGCAGCTCAACGGTCTCGTTCATGTAACCGGCCAGCGTGGAGCGGTCCATGGCAAAGACGTCGATATTGCCGGCGTCGAGCGAACTCTTGATGATGGGGTAGCCGCTAAAGGCCCTAAACTCGGGCTTGCAGCTAAAGCCGTTGTCCTTGATCATCTGCTCGATCAGGCCCTGCGTGGTGGCACCCTGGCTCACGCCAATGACCTTGCCGTCCAGGTCCTCAATCGAGGTAAAGCCCGAACGCTTCTTGACCATGAGTCCCACGTAGTCGGTGCGGTACGGCGTCGAGAAATCCCAGCTCTTCTTGCGCTCGTCGGTGATGGTGTAGGTCGCCGCGACCACGTCAAGTTGGCCGTTATCGATCAGCGGGCCGCGCGTCTTGGGCGTTACGTCGGTAAACTCGACAAGCTCCTGAGCGCGAGCCTCCTTGTAGCTCACGCCAAAGACGGCAGCGGCGATCTGGTAGCACAAATCGACTTCCATGCCCTCAAAGCTGCCCTTGGCGGTGTCGTAGTAGCCGTAGCCGGGAACGTCCTTCTTAACGCCGGCATTCAGATGGCCACGCGACTTAATGGCCGCAAGCTTGGACCCCTTGTCGGAACCCTCGCCGCTGGTGGAGTTGCCGCAACCGGTAAGCGCGGCCCCCGTCAGCGCGAGCATGCCGGCGCCCGCCAGCTGCAAAAAGTGACGGCGCGACACGGCCGCCCTCGTCATATCCGTCATGTCCATCACCGCGCCTAGTGCAGAATCTTGGACAGGAACTCGCGGCAGCGCGGGTTCTCGGGGTTATCGAAGAAGTGCTCGGGCGTGCCCTCCTCCAGGATGCGGCCGTCCTCCATAAAGATGACGCGGTCGGCCACCTGGCGCGCAAAGCCCATCTCGTGCGTCACGCAGATCATGGTGATGTCCTCCTGCGCGAGCTCAATCATAACGTCCAGAACCTCCTGGACCATCTCGGGGTCGAGCGCCGAGGTCGGCTCGTCAAACAGGATGATGGGCTGCTTGGTGCACAGGGCACGGGCGATGGCGATGCGCTGCTGCTGACCGCCCGAGAGATTCTGCGGATACTCGCCGGCCTTATGCGCCATGCCAACGCGCTTGAGAGCGGCGATGGCGATCTCGGTCGCCTCCTCCTTGCTCTTCTTTTGCAGCTTGATGGGCGCGAGCGTCAGGTTGCCGAGCACCGTCATGTTGGGATACAGGTTGAACTGCTGAAACACCATGGAACTATACTTGCGAGCCATCTCCAGGTGATTCTTTTTGGTGAGCGGCGTACCGTCGATGACGACCTCGCCCGACGTGGGCTCCTCCAGATAATCGACGCAACGGATGAGCGTCGACTTACCCGAGCCGGAAGGCCCGATCATTACGAGCTTCTCGCCGCGCTTGACGGTGAGATTGATATCTTTGAGCACATGCAGGTCGCCAAAGTACTTGTTGAGATGCTTGATCTCGATCATGTCTGCCATGAATGTCCCTTCCCTGCGTTTACACGAGTTGAACTATTGTACGGAAAGAACCGCGTTTCCGAAGCCCAGATCGCGTCGAAAATGTTGGTGTAAGGGTGACGCCCTAGCGCCCGTTTAACGAAGAACGGCCTTCGTCCTAGAATCTGAAATCACCACAACAACAGGTTCTAGGAAAGGACGAAGACCGCTATGGAAATCTTATCAGACC
>DBFOLV010000021.1:0-16203 GCA_048430825.1 Collinsella sp. | reverse complement strand
GATCGGGCGCCTCCGGATGGCCGTCTGCCCCTGCCCCGTAGAGGGCCCGGGGGGTGTTGCCACCGGGGGCGCTCGCCGCTCCGGACGACTGATAGGAAACTGCCGGGCGCAAGCGCCACGGCCAGGTAATGTGGGTGTCGCAGGGAGGGGTTCCGATCGGCCTACCGATTGGAGGATAACACCGTGGCACCACCTAGAATGCCGGAAGCCGTCATCGGGCTCGATGTCGGGAAATTGTCCCATTGGGCATGCGTCGCGACCCGGGACGGCGAGATACTGCTGAGCGCCCCCGTCGCGAACAGGGAGGGCGATCCGGACTCGCTGTTCGGCCGCTTCCCCGACGCGCTCGTGGTCGTCGACCAGTCGCGCAACATAGGCGCCCTCGCGCTCGCCCGCGCCAAGGCGGCCGGGATGTCGGCGGCGTACCTGCCGGGACTCGCGGCACACGGGGCCGCCAGGCTCTTCGCCGGCGACACCAAGACCGACGAGCGGGACGCAATGGTCATCGCGAAGACGGCGCTGGGCATCCCCGACGCACTCCTGCCGGTCGGGGATCCGGGCCCGACGGTCGCGGCGGCGAGGGCGCCGGCCGCCCAGAGAAACTTCCTGACCTGCGAAAACACCAGGAGCAAGAACCGGCTGCGCAGCATCCTGCTGGAATCGTGCCCCGCCTTCGAGGCGTTGGTCGACCTGTCCGACGGTCCCCAGCTGAGGCTCATGGCATCCCTCGGCGGGGCCTGGTCGGTGGCCGACGCCGGGCCCCGCAGGGCGGCGGCGCTCACGCGCGGGGCGGCGCGCGGCAAGATCGAGGCCCTCGTCCGCTCGACGGCCTCCTCGACAAGGCCGGACGCGGCGGCCATCGCCGCCGAGGACCGGGCGGTGAGGCTGCTCGCGCGCAGGATCTCCGAGAACTCGGCGGAGATCGATGTGATCACGGCGGAGATATCCGCCCTCCTCGAGGGCGACGATACCTACCGATGCCTCCTGACGGTGCCGGGGATCGGCCCCAAAACCGCTTCCGAGCTCGCGATCTCCATAGATATCGAAGACTTCCCAAGCCACGACAGGCTCGCGTCGTACTGCGGCCTGGCGCCGCGCAACCGCCAGTCGGGGACCTCGATCTCCTCGGTGACGGCATCGCGCCAAGGCAACAAGAGGCTGAAGAACCTGCTCATATTCTCGTGCAACTGCCTTACCCGGACAGAGGGAAGATGGGGCGATTACTACGCTAGGTGCCGAGAGCGGGGCATGCCGCACGGCAAGGCGCTCAAGGCGCTGGCACGAAAGAGGCTGAAGGTCATCTACGCGATCATGCGGGACAGGGTGCCCTACGCCGCCTAGTCGAAGCGCTCCGAACAGATTGGAGCCCATCGGCCGAAAGGCCTGGCGTTAGCATGTCGCGATTCAATCTCGAAAACAGCATTGCCCAGTTGACAAAACTATAGGAACACCCCCCGTCTCCACTCAAAGCAAACCCGATAGCGCTCATTGACACGGATGCTATATTGACCGGCGCGATCGCCCTTCAGCGCTTCAAGACGATTGCCCGGAGGGACGCGGAGGTCATCAAGAGAAACGCAGACCTGAAGCTGTCGAATCTTCCTCAAAGCAACACGCTCAAAGGGAGCAAACTTCTTGACCCGAATACCCATAGCAAAGTGCTCGGTATCTCTGTCTTTATAGGATGCAATCATAGTATCGCCTTGCGTTAATAACGTCAAACGTTTCTATAGACTTACACCTAAATTATAGCAAACATTTGTTCGTATTTTCTGAGTAAATTACACAGAGACCCAATCAAGCGAAAGCAGTCGCTTGTAGACGTCGAGGCCTTCGAGCAGGATCTTCTCGTCAAAGAGCATGGTGTCGGTATGCAGGGCGCTTGTCGCGTAAGCAGGGCAGCTCTCGGCGTCATTTGGGTTGTCTTGCCCGGCCGGCACGCCCGTGCCCAGCAAGAAAAACACTCCCGGCAGATGACGCTGATAGAAGGCAAAATCCTCGGCAATCAGCAACGGCTCGTCAACGAGTTGCAACTCGGGAAGGGCGGGTGCAATGTGGGCAAACAGCTCGGGATCGTTATCGACCGGCGGATACCCTTCAGCAAAGTCCAGATCATACGTACAGCCCGTCGCGGCACAGGCCTCGTCCAGCACGCGGCGTACGCCCTCGCGCGCACGGTCGAACATATCGTCCGTAAACACACGCAGGCTGCCGGCGACGTGTGCCTCCCCCGCCACCGCATTGCAGACCGTACCAGCCTGCAGCAAGCCAAACTTACCGATGCAGGGCTCGTTGGCGCCCAGCTCGTCCATCAGCTCGCGCTCGGCAACCAAAAACTTCGCTGCCGCCAGGGCCGCATCGTGCGACTCCTCGACCGGCACGCCGTAGGTCTTGGCGATATGGATGCTCGCTCCGTGGATGTGGATATGCGTCTCGCTCGAGCGCGCCAACAGTGGGCCAGAACAGCTCGCCAGCATGCCGGCGGGAAGGTCGGGCCAAACATGAAACCCGAAGATGCGGTCGACGCCACAGCGCTCGAACACGCCGCTTTCGCACACCGTCTTGGCACCACCGGTCGTTTCCTCGGCAGGCTGAAACACAAAGAGCACGTTGCGCTTAAGCGCACCCGGCTGCTCGCGAATCGTACGGTCCACATAGGTTGCGGCGGCAAGTGCCATAGCCATATGCCCATCGTGGCCGCAGGCATGCATCTTGCCGGGATGACACGAAGCGAAAGCCGCGCCCGTCGCCTCCTCGATGGGCAGCGCGTCCATATCGGCACGAATCGCCGTAGCATGCGAGGCGCCCACGCCAGCATCGAAAAACGCACAGACACAACTCGGACACGGATGAACTACCTCGCAGTCGAGCGGTGCCAGCACGTCCTCGATATAGGCGATGGTCTGCGGAAGATCGAAATCGAGCTCCGGAATGCGATGGAGATCGCGACGATAGCGACGGAGTTCTTGGAGCTCGGTCATAGAGATTCCTTTCGTGGAGCGCATCAGTTGCCATCCATGGTGACGCAGGATTGTTGTGTGCATGTTTCTAGCAAAACGCTGCATTTTTTAAACGTTATATACGAATACTCTTGTTTGGTAAAGTGCAACGTGGTAGGGTCGTTACCACTTGATAGAGGCGCGGGCACGAAGAGCCGCGGGCGAGCCGGCAGGCTTTGACCCCGCGGGGAGGCGAAACCCGCCGAACTGGGTTTTTCGGGCACGAACAACCTGGTGGGCCTGCGGGAAACACCCGCAGGACTGTCTGCAGCAATGCGGGAGCGCTATCCGGACATGGGGTCCACGCTATGCGGATTCGATGCGCCGATGGCGCCGTCTGGATAGCGAGGTTTACGGGACATGGCATTGACCCCCAACGAAGCATATGCGGCCAAACAGCCGTTTGTGGACAAGGAAACGCTCGAGCATATCGTCGAGCAGTTCCCCACGCCGTTTCACCTATACGACGAGGCGGGCATCCGCCGCAACATGCAAGAGGTGCGCGACGCCTTTGCGTGGAACCCGGGCTTTAAGGAATACTATGCCGTCAAGGCCAACCCTAACCCGGCACTCATCTCCATCCTCAACGAATACGGCTGCGGCTGCGATTGCTCGAGCTATACCGAGCTCATGATCGCCCGCTCACTGGGTATCACGGGACACGACATCATGTTCTCGTCCAACGACACGCCGGCTGCCGACTTTGAGCTCGCCGACAAGCTGGGTGCCATCGTCAACTTTGACGACATCAGCCACATAGAGTTCTTTGAGCGTGTTGCGGGGCCCATCCCCAAAACGGTCAGCTGCCGCTTTAATCCAGGCGGCCTGTTCCAGCTCTCCAACGGCATCATGGACAACCCGGGCGACTCCAAGTACGGCATGACCACCGAGCAGCTCTTCGAGGCCTTTCGTATGCTCAAGGCCAAGGGCGCCGAGAACTTTGGCATCCACGCATTCCTTGCCAGCAACACCGTCACCAACGACTACTACCCCAAACTCGCGCGCATCCTCTTTGAGCTTGCCGTGCGCTTGGAGCGCGAGACCGGCGCACATGTCGCCTTCATCAATCTGTCCGGCGGCGTCGGCATCCCCTATCTGCCCGAGCAGCAGGCCAACGACATTCACGCCATCGGCGAGGGGGTGCACGCGGCATACGACGAGATCCTGGTTCCTGCCGGCATGGGCGATGTGGCCATCTGCACCGAGATGGGCCGCTTTATGATGGGCCCCTACGGCTGCCTGGTCACCAAGGCCATCCACGAGAAGCAGATCTACAAGAACTATATCGGCGTGGACGCCAGTGCCGTCGACCTCATTCGTCCCGCCATGTATGGCGCTTACCACCACATCACGGTGATGGGTCAGCCGGACGGTCCTGATAAAACCGCAGCCCCCGTCACAAACACGTACGACATCACGGGCAATCTGTGCGAGAACAATGACAAGTTCGCCATCGACCGCGAGCTGCCGCATATCGACATGGGTGATGTGCTCGTGATTCACGACACCGGCGCGCATGGCTACTCCATGGGCTACAACTACAACGGCCGCCTGCGCTCCGCCGAGGTCCTGCTGCGCCCCGATGGCTCGGCCGACCTCATCCGACGCGCCGAGCGCCCGGGCGATTACTTTGCCACGCTCGACGTGCTGCCGTGCGGCCGCGAGCTGCTGGCCAAATCGCGCGCCGAAAGCGCCCGCCGTCGCGCTCAGGACGAGCGCCTGGCCGTCGCCGCCCAATGGAACAAACGCATCCAGATCGCGGAAGCGAAGGAGAAGAACATGGATATCCGCAACCTCGAGGGCTCGATCGTCGCCCTCGTCACGCCGTTTAAAAAGGACGGCAGCGTCGACTTTGACGCGCTCGAGCGCCTTATCGATTTCCACTTGCAAAATGGCACCGACGCCATCCTCACCCTGGGCACCACCGGTGAGAGTGCCACGATGACCGATGACGAGGACAACTCCGTCGTCGCCGCCGTGGTCAAGCATGTTGCAGGACGCGTCCCCGTCATTGCCGGCTCGGGCTCCAACTCCACGCAGACCATGCTCACCAAGTCGCTTACTTACCAGGGCTTGGGAGCCGACGGTCTGCTGCTCATTACCCCCTACTACAACAAGTCCAACGAAGAGGGTATCTATCAGCACTTTAAGACCGTCGCCGATGCCGTGAACATCCCCTGCATCCTGTACAACATCCCCGGCCGCTGCGGCTGCGGTATCAGCGAGCGCAACGTAGAGCGCCTGGCCGCGCACCCCAACATCATGGGTATTAAGGAGGCCTCGGGCAACGTCGCCTACGCGGCCAAGATCGCCCACCTGCTGTCAGACGACTTCCGCATGTACTCGGGCGAGGACGCGCTTACCGTGCCGCTCATGAGCCTGGGCGCCTCGGGCACCATCAGCGTGTGGGCAGACGTGCAGCCGCAGCTCGTGCATGACATGTGCCGCGCCTATTTGGACGGTGACGTGGCGCGTGCCCGCGATATCCAAATTGCCGGCCAGCCGCTCATCAATGCCCTCTTTAGTGAGGTCAACCCCATCCCCGTCAAAGAGGCGCTCGCCCAGATGGGTATGATCGAGGCAAACTACCGCATGCCGCTGTGCCCCATGGCAGACGACACGCGCTCTGCACTTACCGATGCTCTGAAGGGGGCTGGTCTGCTTGATTAAGACCGTCATTATGGGAACGGGCCGCATGGGCTCGCTCATCCGCACCACCGCCGAGGGCGTTGTCGACGCCGCCGGTCAACCCGTTTTTGATATCGTGGCCCAGATTGGCTTCGATTTGAGCAAGCTCGAGAACGCACCGGCTGCCGATGTGATTATCGACTTCTCGAACGTCGCGACCTTCGACGCCGTCGTCGCCTATGTCGAGCGCACGGGCGCGGCATTGGCCTCAGGCACCACAGGCTACACCCCCGAGCAGATGGACCGCCTGCGTGAGCTGGGCCAGAACGCCCGCGTTATGCACTCGGGCAATTACTCCATCGGTATCGCAGCCCTGCGCCATCTGGTAGCGCAGGCTACACGCGAGCTGCCCGGCTTTGACTGCGAAATCGTCGAGACGCACCACAACCAAAAGGTCGATGCCCCCAGCGGCACTGCCAAGCTACTGCTCGATGCCGTCGTCGAAGCTGAGCCCGAGGCAGGCTACCACCCCGTCTATGGCCGCGAGGGCATGTGCGGCGCGCGTGACCCCAAGGAGATCGGTATGCACTCGCTGCGCGGCGGCACCGTCGCCGGCGTGCACGAGGTAAGCTTTTTCGGCCAGGACGAGGAGGTCACGCTCACCCACCGCGCCACGAGTCGTCAGATCTTTGTCAACGGCGCCTTGGCAGCCGCGCAGAAGCTCGTCACCCGCGAACCCGGCTTCTATACGTTCGACCAGGTCATGTTTGTCTAACCAGGTGTCAACCGAATCCGCCCAAAGGAGAGATAGCAAATGAGTAACGCAGCCGAGATGGATGCACAGGAGATTATCAACTACATCGCCACCGCGCCCAAAAAGACGCCCGTCAAGTTGTACGTGCGCGAGAAGCCGGGCATGAAGGTCCAGTGGGGCAATGCACACGTCTACGGCGGTCGCCGCGGCAAGACCGTCTTTGGTGACTGGGATGAGCTCAAGGCAATCCTCGACGTCAACGCCGACTCCATCGACTACTACGACGTCGAGAACGACTGTCGCAACTCTGCCGTGCCCATGCTCGACCTTAAGGGCATCAACGCCCGCATCGAGCCGGGCGCGATCATCCGCGACCGCGTCGAGATCGGCGACCGCGCCGTCATCATGATGGGCGCCATCATCAACATCGGCTCCGTCATTGGCGAAGGCTCTATGATTGATATGGGCGCCGTCCTGGGCGGCCGCGCAACCGTGGGCAAGAACTGCCACATCGGCGCCGGCACCGTACTGGCAGGCGTCGTTGAGCCCGCCAGCGCCACGCCCGTCATCATCGAGGACGATGTCATGATCGGCGCCAACGCCGTGGTCCTGGAGGGCGTGCGCGTGGGCAAGGGCGCCGTCGTGGCTGCCGGTGCCGTGTGCGTCGAGGACGTCCCCGCCGGCGCCGTCGTGGCCGGTGTCCCCGCCCGCGTCATCAAGATGCGCGATGAGAAGACCGACAGCAAGACCGGTCTCGAAGAGGGCCTGCGCAAGCTGTAGAAGTTACGCGGTTTTACCAAACCGCGTAACTAGTCGACGCTGCAAACGACCCAGAGCGGCAATCTGACGTTCAATCGTCGGGCATGACCAGAAGGTCAATGCCCTCCTCTTTCACGTCACCTTGCTCGCTCTGGGTCGTTTTCGCTGGCGTATGCTCAACCTGTAGCGTAATTCAGCCCCAAGTAAAAAGGCCGAAGCCCTCATCCGAGGCTTCGGCCTTTGCTTTGCCTGCAGTTCAAGCGCAGTTTATCGATTCTCAATTGACCCGATATTCTTGAGCTCGATGGAGATGAGGCCGTTGGGCTCGTTGACAAACTCAATGTACTCGGAGTTCGAACCCATCTCGGCCGGGAAGCTGATCTCGATACCCGTGTCGGTACGGATCTTATGATTGCGCACCGCCGCGCGTTCGACCTGCTTGCGCTCCACGGGCACACGCTCAGGCACCTTCTCCTCGGTCAGTGCCGCGCGCACGCTCTCCTTGATGACCGGCTCGTCCTCAAAGACCTCGTCGACGATATCCCAAGGCGGCAGCTCCTCGTCATCCTCGACCTTCTCGGCAACAGCAGCCTTAACCTTGGCGAGCGCTACGGCCGTATTGGCACCGTGCTCCTCGGCGACTTCCTCGACCACACGCGTCACGGTGTCGATGACCTCCTTGCCCGATACGCCCGTGTCGCACTGCAGCAGGCCATCGGGGATAAGCATACGGTCCTCGCCGGCGATCTTGCGTTTCTTGTCCACATAGCCGATCTCCATGGTGCTTGCACGCACGATTGCATAGCTCGGCACCTTTTGCGAGGGATTCGGCAGAATGGCGTAGTGGCGCGCAATGTCGTTGCGCACCTCGCCCTCTTCGCGACCTACCTCGTGCATAAAAGCCTGCTTGGAGCCCAGCAGCATCACGGCAAACCAGCGGGCATCCTCATCGTCATCAAAGTCCGCCACAAGCACGTCAGTGGACTCGGCTTTCTCGGCCTTGGTAAGTTCGGAAGAGATGAACTCCGCAATCTGCTGAGACAGATCCACGAACTCACGCTCACCAAAGAAATAGCCCTTGAGCTCGCCGCCGAATGCGGAGTTCTCGGCAAACGTGGCACGCTTGTTATCAGCCGAGGTACGAGCGCGCCGCAGGTGCGTGGTTACGAAATTACGCACGGTGCGGCTCTCGATATCGAGCTCGCGCTGGCTCATAACGTTGACGGCAGAGTCAAAGTCCAGGATATGCAGAATCGCGTGATTGATTTTCATATACGGCATTCCGTTCTAGATCGATTTCGGCACGAACCAGTATAGCGGTCGATCCCGCCCCAGGCGCATCGAAGATTGGTGCATCGGGGACAGGTTGCTTTGCACCAATGGTTAGCGCAGGAGCTCGGACTGCCAAGCCTCGAGCTGTTCTGCCAAGCTCTTGCCGGCAGCGGGCATGTCGATCTGGGGACGTTTGGGCAGAAGCGCACACTTAAGAATCGCAACGATAGTCTGCGAGACAAAGCGTCGCATATCCTTGTCAAAGCCTTGCGCAGCCTGGAGCATCACGGGCAGGCTCTCGCGCAGATTCCCAGCGATATCCGCAAACCGCTCAGCACCCGTAGCCTCAAGCACGGAGAACAACGCATCTACAAAACGCTCGCGCTCGCTAGGCGACACCGCAAGCAGCATCTCGCGAATGGAGCCATCAACGTATCGAGCACCGGCGGACAGGCGCTCACAGTACACGAAGTCGCGACCATCAACCACCCAGCTAAAGGGATTATGCTGAAGCAGGCTGAACTCGGTGCTCTCAACGATGGCATAGTCCTCCTGTGTCTCGAACATCATGCCAAAGATCGACGACCGAGGTAGCGTCTTGTCGATTCGACCGGATAGATCGGCGAAGGCGTTGCCGCTCAGAAACTCCTCGACGAAGCCCGGACCATCATGGGAATACGCCCGTTCGATTCGCTCACGGGCGACATCGGGGCACATCGCCGCACCGTACACCGCAAGGTTTCCACCCTTGGAATGACCTCCGCACAAAAGCGGCCCGTCAATCGCATCCGCCGCCTCGTCTACATAACGCGCCGCGGATTCCTGGGCCGGCACAGGACACCGGAACGCCATGTTAAAGTCCTCTTTCCAGCCCACAATCGTGCTGTCGGTCCCCCGGAAGGCAAGATAGCTAAACCCCGCCGGAAATCGGAACGTCATGGCCGCAAACTGCTCCGTTGTCTCGGCATCACTCACGCTACGATAGCCGCAAACACGAACGCCACGGTAGCGAGGGCTTGCTGCCACAGCCTCCAACAGGGCACGGCTCCCCTCCGGATCCCACAGGTCGCCAATCATGTCTTGGTAGCACTCGGCGCGCAGCAGCTCGCGTACGTCTAGGCCCTGCCAGTTCGTCAGCTCCGCCATATCACCCGGCAAACGCAAATAGGACAACCACGCAAAGACCAGGCTATCCACCGCGCAGAACGGCCGTTCCTCAAACGGATCAAACGCCGTCTGGGCATAGGTCAAAAAATTAGGCGAATCCGACATGGCCCTCCCATCAACTATGGTGCATTGGGGTGGTGCAAAGTAACCTGACCCCCTCGCACCAAAAAGACGCCCGGACCGTGTGGCCCGGACGCCTTTCATTGTAGCCTGTTGCCCAAAAGAGCTTGATTTAGCAGGAGAAGTCGACGCTGTCGATGATGTCCTTGAGAGCCTTGGCGGAGGCGGTGAGCTCATGCTGCTCGTCATCGTTCAGCGGCACGGGTACGCGGCAGACAACGCCGTCGCGGCCAACGACTGTCGGCATGGAGATGGCCAGATCGGACAGGCCGTACTCGCCCACCATGAGCGAGGAGACAGGCAGAACGGTCTGCTCATCGCGCATGACGGCAGTGCAGATGCGCTTGACGGCCATAGCGACACCGTAGTAGGTGGCGTGCTTCTTCTCGATGATGGTGTAGGCGGAGTTCTTGACGTCCTCGGCGATGCGCTTCTCGGCAGCCTCATGCTCCAGGTGGCCGTGAAGCTCGCAGAAGGTGTTCAGCGGAACGCCAGCAACCTGAGCGCTGGACCAAGCGACAAACTCGGAGTCGCCGTGCTCACCCATGACATAGGCCTGGACATCGCGCGGGTCAACCTCGACGTGGGCACCAAGCATCTGCTGCAGACGGCCAGTGTCGAGCACAGTGCCAGAGCCGATGACATGGCCCTCGGGCAGGCCGGACATCTTGATGGCAGCATAGGTCAGAACATCAACCGGGTTGGAGACGATTAGCAGAATGCCGTCGAAGCCGGACTTCTTAATCTCGGGGATAATGGACTTAAAGATGTTGACGTTCTTGTTGACCAAGTCCAGGCGGGTCTCACCGGGCTTCTGGGCAGCGCCAGCGGTGACGACGATCATGGCGGCGTCGGCGACATCGGAATAATCGCCGGCGTAGATCTTCATCGGCTCGGCAAACGTCATGCCGTGCGCGATATCCAGGGCCTCACCCTCGGCGCGGTTCTTGTCCACGTCGATGAGGACCATCTCGGAGAACAGACCGCTCTGCATCAGAGCGAACGCCGAAGACGAACCGACGAAACCGCAGCCGACAATAGCGACCTTCTTCTCGTTAACCATTAGAAACTCCCATCTCTCTCCACAAACAAGCCGCCCGGGAACGACCCGAGCGGCTTGTCGTAATCCCAATACATCCAATCGGGACTTTGATTATGCTCCTATTCGCAGCCAAAAATCGACCGTTTACCGAAATTGTTTGCAGAATTCGTAAAATAACTGCACGAAATCGGTTTCGAGCTATTGACGAGTCGAAATAGGTTTCTAATACAGGCCCGCCTCGCGAATGGCCTCGACAGCCAAAGCGATCTGATCGGGCGGCAGGACCAGTGCCATACGCACGTGCCCCTCGCCCGAAGGGCCAAAGCTCGCGCCCGGCGTCACCACAACGCCGGCCTTCTCCATAAGCTCCTCGCAAAACGCCATGGAATCGGTGCGACCACCGGGAAGCTTGGCCCACACAAACATAGAGCCATGCGCGTTGGGACGCTCCCAGCCCAGGCCCTCAAGACCGTCGCACAGGGCATCGCGGCGTTCCTGGTACTTCAGACGCTGCGCCTCGACCTCATCGCGCGGACCGTTCAGGCACGCGATAGCGGCCTTCTGAATCGGGAAAAACATACCGAAGTCGATCTGACCACGCAGCTTGGCAAAGGCCGAGACAACATCCTCGCGACCGACCAAAAAGCCGATGCGGGCACCGGTGACGTTAAACGACTTGGAAAGCGAGAAGAACTCCACGCCCACCTCAAGCGCACCGGGATACTGCAAGAAGCTGCCGCCGGGCTCGCCGTCAAACACGATGTCGGAGTACGCGTTGTCGTGAACGATGAGCAGATCATGCTCGCGGGCGAAAGCGATAATCTCCTCGTAGACCTCGGGTGTGCCCACCGAGCCCACCGGGTTCGCAGGCAGCGACACGATCATATACTTGGCACGATCGGCCACCTCGGGATCGATACCCGCCACATAGGGCAGGTAATTATGCTCGGCAACCAGCGGATAGTATTCGAGCTTGGCATCGGCGATCTTGGCACCCGCCTCAAAGACCGGGTAGCACGGATCGGGAACCAGAATGGTGTCACCCGGATCGAGCAGGGCCAGGCCCAAATGGCCCACGCCCTCCTGCGTGCCGTTGCACGACTGCACCATAGACGGCGTAATGCCCGAAACGCCAAAGCGGCGCTCATAGTAATCGCACACGGCTTGCTTGAGTTCGGGCAGGTCACGCAGGGCATACTTCCACATCTCGGGATCATGAGCTGCTTGCGTGAGCGCCTCGACCACATGGTCGTACGGCTTAAAGTCGGGCGTGCCCACGCTCATGTTGTAAATGGTCTTGCCCTGAGCCTTCAGCGCGAGAAGCTTGTTGTTGAGCGAGGCGAAGACCTCCGCGCCAAAGCGGTCGAGACGCTGCGATGCCTGCATGGTGCCACCTTTCGATATGAAAAACGCGGCGCTCCGACAAGAGCGCCGCGCGATACGGGCCATCAGATTGCAAAAGTGTAACGCTTGCAACCCCCGTATTGGTTCAATTTAGCCAACCTTAGTCAACTGGATTGAGCGCGTCGATCTGCGCAAGCCACAGTCGCGAGCTGGCGTCACTCGGCATACGCCAATCGCCACGCGGGCTGAGCGTCACCGAGCCCACCTTGGGACCATCGGGCAGGCAGCTGCGCTTAAACTGCTGGGCAAAGAAGCGACGATAGAACGTACGCAGCCACGTGTGGACGGTCTTGGCGTCGTAGACGTCCTCGAAGCTCTTGAGCGCCATGCGATAGATCTTGCCCGGCTCAAAGCCAAAACGCAGCAGGTAGTAGAGGAAGTAGTCGTGCAGCTCGTACGGGCCCACCAAATCCTCGGTCTTCTGCGCAATCTCGCCATCGCCCGTGGGCGGCAGAAGCTCGGGGGACACCGGCGTGTCGAGGATATCGAGCAAGACCTCGGCAATACGCCCGCCAAAGACATCAGCCGCATAGCGTACCAGATGACGCACAAGCGTCTTGGGCACGCTCGCATTGACGGCATACATGCTCATGTGGTCTCCGTTATAGGTAGCCCAGCCGAGCGCCAGCTCCGACAGGTCGCCCGTGCCGATGACAAAACCGCCAGCCTGGTTGGCCAAATCCATCAGAATCTGCGTACGCTCGCGGGCTTGGCTGTTCTCGTAGGTCACGTCCTGCACGGCCGGATCGTGCTCGATGTCCTTGAAGTGCTGCTCCACGGCCGCGTGGATCGAAACCTCGCGGAAGCTCACACCCAGGTCGCGGGCGAGCGACTCGGCATTCGACTTGGTGCGATGCGTCGTGCCAAAGCCGGGCATGGACACGGCCGTGATACCGGTGCGCGGCAGCCCCAGTGCATCGAAGGCACGCACGGTCACAAGCAGTGCCAGCGTGGAGTCCAGGCCTCCCGAAAGACCGATGACTGCAGCCTTGGTACCCGTATGGGCAAGGCGGGTCTTGAGGCCGGCGGTCTGCAGGTCGAGGATGGTCTCGCAACGCTCGGCCAGGTCACCATGGTCGGCCGGCACAAAGGGCGCGCGGGGGAAGACACGGTCGATGTCGAACGCATCGCGCAGGACAGGCTCGTCTGCCAGCACGCCCTCAAACGAAAACTCAACGGTTGTGGCCTCCGGCGCATCGTCCGTGCGCGTCCACGTCGTCGAGCGGCGGCGTTCGGCAACCAGACGGTCAAGGTCAACATCGGCGACGGCCATATCGCAGGTAAGGAGCTTCGTTGCCGCCAGCTTAGAGCCGTTTTCGTAGACGAGGTTCTCGCCCGCAAAGACCATATCGGTCGTGGACTCGCCCTCGCTCGCGTCTGCATAGGCATAGGCACAGTACAGGCGCGCGCTCTGATTGGAGATGAGGCTGCGGCGATAGTCTGCCTTACCGATAATCTCGTCCGAGGCCGACGGGTTGAGGATCACCGTCGCACCGGCAAGCGCCATCTCGGTCGAAGGGGGCGCCGGCACCCACAGATCCTCGCAGACCTCAACGCCCAGCACCATATCCTCGGCACCTTCATCACAGCAGCGGTAGAGAAGCCCCGAACCCAGCGGAACCGGACCCTGACCGGCAAACTCGACCCACACAGGATCCGCAGGCGCCGGAGCAAACCAGCGGCGCTCATAGAACTCGCCATAGTTGGGCAGATGCTTCTTGGCCGTGAGGCCCAAAAGCTCGCCCGCGCAGCACACGGCGGCGCAGTTGTAGATATTCTCGGCAACTGCAACGGGAAGGCCGATGGTAAAGACAATCGGCAGCTCGCGGGTTTCATCGAGAATATGTGCCAGTGCGGACTCGCAGGCATGCAGTAATGTGCGGTTATGGAACAGATCGGCTGCGGTATAGCCAGTCAGGTTAAGCTCGGGCAACACCAGCGCGCGAACGCCGCGCTCGGCAGCATCGCGAACAGCCGCCAGCGCAACCTCGGCATTGCCCTCGACATCGGCAACGCGAATCCGCGGCGAAGCAGCCGCCACACGCAAAAAGTCATCGTTCTTATTAGCCGAAACGCAGCATTGCCTTGTTGATCTGGACACTGGAGGCCCCTTCTACCCTGAGATTCAGTCTAACGGACGTTCACATATCTCTAACTAGCCAAAGCAACCTCCCAGTTTACTGAGAGGCCAACCTGTGCTAAGAGCATGTATTTCAAAAATATCTTTAATTAAAAAAGGAGAAATCGATAATCGACTTCTCCTTTAAGCGAGGCGAGTAAATTCCGAAACTAATGGCAGAATTTATCCATGTAGTCCTCAAAGTCGAACACTTCCACCACGACGCCCTCTTCCTGAAACTCTTTCAGTTGCTCCAAGAGATCTTTGTTAATAACGTCCATGCAGAAACCTCCTCTATCTAATCAATTGTAGTATATCTGCTTTCATGCAATTATCAACCAACTTGTTAAATTGCTCCTCGTTTGCCGATAGTCCCTCTTTTTTCAAAATGTCGCGCACCTCGTTCTTAGTAATCGGCTTTTCAAACAACGAAAGCAAAGCGAACGAAAAATCATTAACCGCACACATTCTATGGGTGGCACAACTCAGCAGTACTCTTAACCCCTCTTTTGAGCGTCCGACTTCTTTCACAAACGAACTTTTAACCAATTGAAAACCATTATCGTGCATTACATAATCGGCATCGATATTTGTATTCAGCAATCCATAATGCAACAGTTCTTCTATCGCCCTTGTCAGCTCGAGGTCGCCCTGATCAAGGATAAGAGAAATGCTACAATCGGCCTCCAATAAACGGGCCAACTTAAGGTATACCAACTGGGAAACAGCATAGACATGATGGTATTCAGAATTATAGAAGTAGGCAAATGGCTCAACGAGCACGACAGAGGTCTTGGAATCCAGCCAGATTCGATCAGCTGGATTTAGACTAGTTAGCCGTCGCTTTACTTTGGTCAAATGTCCCTTATACCTGACAGCGTGAATAGAATCTAGGATCCAGGTCACCTCTGAAATATGAAGCCGCTGGGGCAAGTCAATTGTGTCGCTACCGTTTATGACCTCTTGCATATAAAAATCAATATGATGCTCATCAGATAAGGATTTTGCTTCATTTAAAGTTAAACCAGTGCCTGAAACATAATCCACTTCGAGGCGCAAATCCTCATATTGGGACTTCGGCATTACAGAGACACCATACTTATCGGGATGATTCCAAACATCCGACCCCATAACGAGACCAAAATTCGTAAATCCTCTCGTGGAATATGGAACACCACATACCTGTTTTGAATAATTCAAAACATTCTCTGTATAAGCTAAGGTGTTCAGAGCCTCTTCTTTAGTTTCGGTCGGAAAGCCAATCATAAAGAATAGATGAACAGGAATACCCGCATTGAGACAATCATGGATATTGCGATCAATCCAATCAACTCTCGTGTTCTTCTTCATTAGATCAAGAACTCTTTGGTTGTATGACTCGAGGCCAAACTGAATCTGCCTACATCCACTTTGGTATATCTTGTTGAAAACGTCTGTACTTAGGGTTGGAGAGAACCTCGTTTCTCCATGCCAGAAAAACGTTTTTCCCGATGCGTTTATTTCATCCGCGAGTTGCTCCATTCTTTTGCCTTCGAATGTTTCATCCACAAAAGAGAAAACTCTCGTGCCGTATTTTTCATTTAACCGACACATTATTTCAAATACTCTCGATATAGGCATCTTTCGGTAACAACCACCGGTAGCACCGGGAATGGTGCAGAAGGCGCAATGATTAAAGCACTGCCTAGAGGAATAAACCGGCAATATTAACTCAGGCATGAAGTATTTAGAAAGGGCGAAGCCATCGAAATCGGGAACTGTATCGTTGATAAATGTTTGCTCAATCCGATGGTTTTTAGGTAGTGTCGAGAAAGTTGGTGTAGAGCCCCATCCGAAGCGAGTCGGCCCGGCGTCCTAGAATCTGGAATACGGTTGATATCCTATGCCGCCTCGACCCTGTCCGCAAGCTCGAGGCCGGACTCGAGCATCTTCCTGGCCT
>DBFOLV010000020.1:0-30806 GCA_048430825.1 Collinsella sp. | reverse complement strand
AGACAGGGTGCCTTACGCAGCCTAGCCGAAACGCACCGAGCAGACTGAAGCCCACCGGCCTAATGGCCTGGCGTCAGCATGCCGCGATTCAGTCGCACGGAGAGCATTTCCCAGTTGACAAAACTATAGGAACACCCCCCTTCCTGCGCCATTTATCGAGAGCAACGCCTGTGACAAAGGAACTGTCCCTTTGTCACATTATTCGGAGCGTAGGGCTTCCACGGGATCCTTCTTGGATGCGCTGCGGGCCGGCAGCAGGCCGGCAACGACCGTCAGCAGCACCGAAATCGCGATGAGCACCAGCGCATCCTGCACGGGCAGGCTCATCAGGTTGGGGACCTGTTTGGCCGCAAGCGCCCATGCATTGACCGGGAAGCTCACGAGCACCACGACGACAACGGCAAAGACACCGGCGATGAGGCCCTCGATAAAGGTCTCGGCGTTAAACACGTTGGCCACGTTGCGCTTTGACGCGCCGATAGCTCGTAGGATGCCGATCTCCTTTTTGCGCTCCAGCACGCTGATGTAGGTGATGATGCCGATCATGATGGAGCTCACCACCAGGCTGATACTCACGAATGCGATGAGCACCAAGCTGATGGTGTTCACGATGTCGGTCACCGAACCCATGATGATGCCCATGTAGTCGGTGTACGAGATTGCCTGCTCATCGTGGTCGGCGGCTTTGACCTGCTTGTTGTACGCATCGATGTGATCGAGCACACGCTCCTTGGCCTCAAAGTCGCGCGGGAAAATCTTAACCGAGATGGGGTCTGCCTCATCCGCATAGCCCAACGTGGTCAGATTGTTGTCGTAGGTGAGCTTCGAAGCCTTGGCATAGCTCATCATGAGCGAACTCAGGTCCTCGGCGTCCATGTTGAAATGGATGGCACGAGCAAAGGCACTCGCATCCACACGCATAGCGCTCGCCAGGTTGGCAAAACTCGAAGACATCTGCGTCGCCATCTGGTCCATGAGCCCTGCCGCGCCCGCTTTGAGCTGAGCTGACACCGTCGCCGCAATCTGATCGCTAATCGACTTCATCACCTGATCCATAGCCTGCTGCAGATACGGAGCCAGCTGCTTTTGCACATAGTCGGTCATCGCCTGTTGCAGGCGCTCAACCAGGGCATCGCCGCCGAGCGCTTTGAGCTGAGTCAGGTATTGCTGCGCTGTGGCATCATTCTCAAGATACGTCGAGAATGCGGCAGCGAGCTTTGACGCATCCTTAAGATCATCGGGCGTCAACGCCTTAAACTGATCAGACTGCAAAAAGCCCTCAAACAGCTGGTTGGCAAGCGTTCCCACCTGCTGCATTTGCTCGGGCGTGAGCTCCAGACCGTCAAAGATGCCCGAGAAATCTGGGGCCGGTGCTTTTGCCATGATGTCGCTGAAGTCGATATCCTTGCCAACGTCCGAAAGGTCAATGTCCAGCCCGGACAAGTCAAGACCCGACAGGTCCATACCGCCCGCCGCACCTGAGAGCGCAGACGTATCAAACGAGAACGCACTCTTCAGCGCCGCCTCGTCCACGCTGAACATGCTGCCCAGATCCACGCCTTGCTTGGCCTCGCCTTGCAGTTCGTCGAAGGTTTTGCCCGTAAAGACATCCGTCTCGGGGTGGGCAAGCTGCTCTTGCACAATCTGCGAATCGGCGGCGCGCTCCATAAGCTGGCGGGTCAGCGCATGCGTATAGGCAATACCCGGAGACAACGCGCTCGCATTGGCTGTCTCGTTAGGTCGCACCACGCCCACAATGTGCACATCAATACCGTCGGCAACCTTGGCGGCCATAAAGTCGGCGTCGTCAGACATGTCGGTCCACATGCCGGTCTCTTCGTTTTTGCGATAGGCATCGGCCGGCGACAACACCTTAAACGTCGTGGACAGCGCATCGTCGTAGGTAAAGTCGGTGCCGGTCTCGGGCGTTTCGACCCCACCGTCAGCCGTCATAGCGCTGTTAACAAGGTCGTTGAGCTCATCGATATCCAGCGCGCCGATGCTATAGAGCGTGTAGTCGCCCACCGTGCCACGGCTCGAAAGCACCATGACGGCTTCGTTGGCAGACGTGGGCCAATGACCGGCGACGACATCGTACTGGCTGTCGAGCAGGCTCTGGTCGTCGATCATCTCGTTAAAGACCGAGGTTCCCATGGATTCCATGCTCACCGTCGCCGCCGAGCTCGCGCCTCCGCTCATTGCCTCAGTCATAGCGTTGGGCACCAGCCGGACGGGCTTCTCATCGCTCTTGCCGGCACGATAGACAACCGGCGTCACGCCATAACCGTACTGGATAGCATTGACTTCTTTATCGATGCCATCGCCACCGGCATCGAGCCATGCCTTAAAGCTCGTCATGTCGTTGGACTTAACGCTCGCAAACATATCCTTTACGGCCGTGACCACGGGAATCTTATCGGTTCCCTTAGCCTTGCCGCCGGCACTGTCGTCGGACGAATCCACGTTTTCAGGCGAGTCATCATCCGCAGCCCCCTGCCCGCCCATCATAGATGACAGGTCGTAATCCTGCTTGGAAATGGTGAGTGGGTAGCTCGAGAGCGTATCCTCCTCGACCTTTTTGATGTAGCCGTTTACGCCATTGGACAGCGCCAGAATCGCCGCGATACCGATAATGCCAATCGAGCCCGCAAAGGCCGTCATGGCCGTACGGCCCTTCTTGGTCATGAGGTTTCGGGCAGAAAGCCCCAGCGCCGTCACAAAGCTCATCGAGGTTTTGCGCGTAGGCTTGGCCTCGCGACGCGCGGCCTTTGCTACATCAAAGGGGTCGGAATCGTCGGTAATCTTGCCGTCCGCCAGGTTGACGATGCGCGTGGCGTACTGGTACGCCAACTCAGGATTATGCGTGACCATAATAACCAGACGGTCGCGTGCCACGTCCTTGAGCAAGTCCATGACCTGCACGGACGTTGCGGAATCCAAGGCGCCGGTCGGCTCGTCTGCCAGCACAATCTCGGGATCATTAATCAGGGCGCGGGCGATGGCCACGCGTTGCATCTGTCCGCCCGATAGCTGGCTCGGGCGCTTGTTAACGTGCTCGCCCAGGCCGACTTTCTCCAACGCCTCACGTGCACGCTGGCGGCGCTCGGCATGGCCCACACCCGTGAGCGTAAGCGCCAGCTCAACGTTTTCCAAGATGGTCTGATGCGGAATGAGGTTATAGCTCTGGAACACAAAGCCGATGCGGTTGTTGCGATAGGCATCCCAATCGCGATCGCGAAAGTCCTTGGTCGAAATGCCGTCGATTAACAGGTCGCCCGAGTCAAAGTGGTCGAGTCCGCCAATAACGTTGAGCATCGTGGTCTTACCCGAACCTGAGGGACCCAGAATGGCTACGAACTCGTTATCGCGAAAAGACAAGCTCACGCTGTCGAGCGCCACCTGCGTAAACGACTGCGTAACGTACCTTTTGCAAATACCCTTGAGCTCCAGCATGGACGGCAACCTCTCCCACGCGAGCGCACTTGCCCGCTCTCCCCCGCCGTTCGTATTCGACGCGTTTGTCCTACTCTATCCCCATTTTTTGCCGGCGCCAGTGAGGAATGTAGGGAACCGCATCAAAAAACGAACGGGACGGCGCCCAAAAGAAGAGGTCCCGAGCGGGACCTCTACATGGTGGAGCTTGTCTTGAAAGGTAGCGGACTACTTCGCACAGCGGCGCACGGTCTTCGCCATGCTTTACGCGTTTTCTACTGCTCGCTATTCGCAATCGCCTGGTCGATAAGTTTGTTGAGTGCTGCGCGCTGCTCGGCGGAGCTGATGGCTCCCACGATTGGATCCCCTACGATGTTGCCATTCTGATCGATGACATACGTTGTCGGGAACGAGAACAAATTTGACGTAAACTTACCGGCCTCGCTATCCGACTTGAACCAGATGTTCTTATATGTCACGCCCTTCTTGCTCAGCACGTCCTTGGCATCTGCAATCTCGCCCTTGTTGCCATCGAGCGTAAAGGAATTGACGCCCACGACCTGGCCGCCCTTCTCGGCAAGCTCCTTATTCAGGTCCTCAAGGTCGCCCAACTCGCCCACGCACGGCTTGCAAGTAGTGAACCAGAAGTTCATGACGGTGACCTTGTTCTTAGCGAACAGCTCGTCGCTGCTCACGTCGTTGCCATCCAGATCCTTGCCCGTAAAGCTGGGGAACTTCGTCGCCTCGCTCGAAGCATTGGCGCCAGCTGTCATGCCAGCGGTCGAAGCGTCGACGCTCTCGCCTGAGCTCGGCGTGCTTCCACAGCCGGGGAACTCCTTCTCCAGGCTCTCGAGCTTGTCCTCGATCTCCTTGATCTGCTGTGCACCGGCCTTGAGCGTCTTAAGTTCATCCGCCGTGAACTCATCCTTGGCGCCGTCGATGGTCTTGAGCAGGAAATCGCCGTAATTGCTGCCGTCCTCAATCATTGCCGAGTCTTTATTTGCCGCATTGAATACCTTTTCCCACAGCGCGTTATCACTCGAAAAGATATCGTTCTCCTTCTGCATGAGTTTTGCATACAACTCGGCGGCCTCGTCGGCATTGGTCGGCTTCTGCGCAGTGAGTTCTGCGATCTTGGAATCGGAGCCCGCAGATTCGCTCGAATTGCCGCCAGGTGCCGAGCACGCCACAAGACACAAGGCCAGTACCGGCACCATAAACAGGGCCGCAATCTTAGAAAGCTTCATGGTCATTCCTCCGTTTTGTCGAAGCTTGTTTACTTTTTATCGGCGGTCAAGGGAAGCTTTTCCGCCGACACATCCAGGCCATAGCGATAGCTGATGGCATCGACAGGGCAGGCCCCAATGCACTTTCCACACCGGATGCATTCGGCATGATTGGGCGTGCGGACCACATCAACGTCCATCTGACAAACCTTTGAACACTTACCGCACGAGACGCATTTGCACGCGTCAACCTGAATCCCCAACAAGGACACCTTATTCATGAGCGCATAGAATGCGCCGAGTGGACAAATCCATTTGCAGAAGGGGCGGTAGAACAAAACGCTCAGCACTACCACGGCAATGAGAACGGCAAGTTTCCAAGTAAAGAGATGTCCCAACGCAGATCGAATGCCGGCGTTGGCAATGGCCAGCGGAATGGCACCCTCGAGTACGCCCTGCGGACAGATGTACTTACAAAAGAACGGATCGCCCATGCCCACGTCGTTAACCACCAAGACGGGCAGCAGCACCACGGCAAACAGCAGCACGACGTACTTGATGTACGTGAGCGGCTTGAGCTTTTTCGTGGAGAACTTTTTGCCGGGAATCTTGTGAAGCAACTCCTGCAGCCAGCCAAACGGGCACAGAAAGCCGCATACAAAGCGTCCCAGCAGCACGCCGAGCAAAATGAGCGTACCGGTGACGTAGTAAGAAAAGTTGAACTTGGATGAACCTACCACCGACTGGAACGACCCGATGGGGCACGCACCCGATGCCGCGGGGCACGAATAGCAATTAAGTCCAGGTACGCAGACTGTTTTTCCCGCGCCCTGATAGATGCCGCCTTTGGCAAAGTTTGGCAGGTGAATGTTGGTGACGAGCGTCGCCGCCGCTTGAATGAATCCGCGAAATCGAGCCAAAACATGCGACGCAGTGTTTTCTCTTTTATCCAATTCCGATACACTCCAAGCACAGCCTAATCGCTTTGGCCAGCACGGCATCCGCCTCGCCACGCATAACACCAAAGCACACCATGGCAATTCCGACGATCAACAAAGCGACCTGTACCACGGGTTTTACCGCTTTGAACAACCCAACCACTCCTTTCGTTACGCGACCATTGGACCATATCGACTATAAAATCCGTGTTAAGCGCGATTTGGAATGTGCAAGGAGACTGTTATGCGTATTTTGATCGTCGAAGACGAGCGGGCACTGTGCGATGCAATCGCGCGCAGCTTGCGAAACTTGGCGTACAGCGTCGACTGCTGTCACGACGGACGGGAGGCGCTCGACCTGCTGGGCGTCGAAGTCTTTGACCTCGTGGTACTCGACCTCAATCTCCCCCATATCGACGGCATGACCGTGCTCAGGGAACTTAGGAAAACCGACTGCGAGACCAAGGTACTGATTCTGTCCGCACGTGGCGAAGTTTCCGATAAAGTCGCCGGACTCGATGCCGGCGCCAACGATTACCTCACCAAGCCGTTTCATCTGGACGAGCTTGCGGCAAGAATTCGCAGCCTTACCCTCAGACGCTTTACACAAAGCGACATAGTTTTAACCTGCGGAAAGCTCCGCTTTGACACCAAGGCGCGCATCGCTTCCGTGGACAGCGAGGCTCTATCTCTTACGCGCAAGGAAACGGGAATCTTGGAATACCTGATGTTTAATCAGGGGCGTCCGGTAAGCCAAGAGGAGCTTATAGAGCACGTTTGGGATAGCAGCGTGAACAGCTTTAGCAACGCAACCCGCGTTCATATCTCGTCACTCCGCAAAAAGCTACGCAGCGTTTTGGGATACGACCCGATTCGCAATCGGATTGGAGAGGGCTACGTTATGGAGGATAGCGAATGAAAAGGCTTTCGCTTCAATGGCGCATAACGATTATGACGGCACTGCTCACGTGCGCGGCATGCGTGCTGACGAACTGCCTGGTCGGCTATACGGGCATGCGCTACATGGATGCCATCGGCAGCGACATCTCGGCCCTTAGCGCAGCCGGCGTAGATGCACCTCAGGCGTTTGACCCAACGAAGGAGAGCCTCGATGACGAGGTCACGATCGTCGTAAACGACGCACAGGAGTCTTTTGGCACGACAGCCTGGTACATCACGGCTGGAGTCACACTCCTTGGCGGCGCGCTGGCATACTTTGTGAGCGGCCGTGCACTCAAACCGCTGCACGATTTTGCTGCACAGGTTGAGCGTGTGCAGCCTGACAACCTAAGCGAAATCAGACTCAGTGAAGATGTGCCCACCGAGCTACAACGATGCAGCGCCTCTTTCAACGACATGATCGCCCGTCTTGGCGAAGGGTTCTCTGCACAGCGTCAGTTTACCGGCAACGCCGCACACGAGCTGCGCACCCCGCTCGCCCTTATGCAAGCACAGATTGAACTATTCATCTCCGAGCACTCCGGCTTGCAACCCGAAACAGCCGAGCTGCTCGGCCTGCTACAAGAACAAACCGAGCGCATGTCTCGAATGACCAAGGTATTGCTCGAGATGAGTGAGCTCCGCAGCGTTCCTTGCGAGGACGATGTTGAACTTGGCCCCTTATCCGAAGAGGTCCTCACCGACCTTGCGCCACTTGCCGAGAATAAGGACGTAACCCTCGATTGCGCCGGAGACGCTTTGACAATCGGAAGTGATACGCTCCTCTATCGGCTGGTGTTTAATCTGGTCGAAAACGCCATCCGTTACAGCCGCTCCGGCTCAACTGTCAACGTCTCCATCAGCGACAGCGACAACCACGTGTTCCTGCGAGTCGAGGACCAGGGCCCGGGAATACCCCAGCAGTACCGTGAGAGCATCTTCCAACCGTTCTTTCGCCTGGATAAATCCCGCAGCAGGGCATACGGCGGCGCAGGACTCGGACTAGCACTCGTTTGGGAGATTGCAGCGCTTCACGGTGGCACGGTAGAGGTCGAAACAAGTTCCGAGAACGGGACTACCATGCTCGTAAGCCTTCCAAAACGATCTGCAGCGTCAACCGAGCAGTAAAACGAAAGGGGTCCCGAGCAACAGGAGTACAATTGCTGCATTGTTGCCAGCTGTTGGGAGATGGAAGATGGACTGCGATGGCTACCCACGCGTTCCCATGCCGTTGATGTGCACCGCCTTTGTGCCGGGGCAGATTGACGCTGCGGTTGCAGGCATTTCCGACCCCGATTCGCGCGCCATCGCCACGGCAGAAGCGCTGTACTTTCGCGGACAGGCCACCCTCGCTGCCAAGACGGCACGCCCCTATCTTGACGCCACCGATCCCGCACTGCGCTATTCCGCATGCTTTATCTGCGGATACGCCAGCCTGTCGCTCAACCGTATCGCCGACGCCCGCCGTTGCCTTGCGGGCATCCTCGATACGCCAACTGACGAGGAGTCGCCCGCCGTCCACGCCACGCATATCCTGTTCGCCTCCGCCGCGAGCGTCCTGCTGCACTTGCCTTCCCCGTATTCTGCCGAAGAGTTTTATCCGCTTGCGGCGCATCTGCCCGAAGGCCTGCGCCTGTTCGCCAGCTACGTGATGGCGCACGCCTTGTATCTGCGCGGCGAATACGGCCGCAGCCTAGGCATGGCGGAAAACGCCCTGATTATGAAACAGGGAAGCTGTCCCATCTCGGAACTATTCCTGCACCTGGCAGCTTCCATGGCATGCATGAGCCTCAAGGACATCGACGCCGCAAAAACGCACTTCGGAGCCGCTTGGAACATTGCGCGCCCCGACGGCCTTATCGAGCTCATTGGCGAGCACCACGGCCTTTTGCAGGGGCTTATCGAGGCATGCTTAAAATCGCAATATCCCGACGATTTCGCTCACATCATCGAAATCACGTATCGATTCAGCTACGGTTGGCGACGCATCCACAACCCCGATTCGGGCGAGGACGTGGCCGACGATCTAACGACCACGGAGTTCACCATGGCCATGCTCGCCTGTCGTGGGTGGACCAATGCCGAAATCGCACGCCATATGGGAGTATCGCCGGGCACCGTCAAAAACCGCCTATCAGGAGTGTATGCCAAGCTTGGTATCGGCACACGCGCCGAGCTGGTCGCGCATATGTTACGTTAGCGACCGGGCTGCCAAGCGCATCGAACGCGTTCCGGAACCCGGCGCTTCGCTCGATCAATTTGGACATTTTGACCCTTGAATGGCACTACCGCCACGAGGCGCCTTCTCGCAAAATTGGATTATTTCCACCGATACTTGCGGGATGGGAGCCAAAGATGCTTGATCGCCGTTCGTTACTTGTCGCCGGAGCGTCCTCGTTAGCGAGCATTATGTTGCCGCGCGTGCCGGGCAGCGCAAACGCCTTCATATTGCCGTTCGCGCCCACCGAAGCCCATGCCGACGAAAAAGATCCCTTCAGGGTGCTCGTGCTCTCGCGCACCATGTTCGGTGTGGTCGTGGTCGACGTCGCCAACAAGAATACGCCCATCACGGGTGCCCAGGTCACGCTCACATCGCGCTATGCCGCAGGCAAGCAGCTCACCGCCACTACCGATGAAGAAGGCACGGCCATCTTTGAGATCGCCCCTCTTTCGGAAGGCTACGTGGACGAGGCAACGCTTCTCGACGCGTACGACTTTAATGGCGGCATTTCCATTAGCATGGCGGGCTACCGTGATGTCGAGATTCCCCTTGCGCGTATCCAGGGCGGCACCGCTATAGCCGCGCCCACGCGTCCGCTTTCCGACGGCGAGCCGTACTTCCGCCAGCTCACATTCGACGAATGGGACATCCAGTACGCTGAAGCCACGTTCATGGCATTGCCGAAGGACGACACAGCAAACGAGCAGCCCGATACGCACGCCTTTACCGTGCAGGCACATCTGCCACAGGGTGGACAGGCAACGCTGCGCATCAACAAAGTGACGCATGCCGCGGGCAGCTCAACCGAAACCGTCACGCAGATCGGCCAGATCAAGGCCAGCGCATCGGACGCGGATAATCTGGCGACATTCACGCTCGAAGACAAGTTCCTCGATGCAGCGTCAAGCCTTCTGGAAGAAGGGTGTAAGCTGCGCTTTGTCCTCGACTACCAGGGCAAGACCTATACACTCTCCTCCCCCATGGCCGTTGTCACCGCGCCGGCCGCAAAGGCAGAATCGGGCTCGACCACTATCGTCCCCACTACCATGGACCAAGAGATCACTCCGTTTGATTTCCCCGCATCGTTTCCCGGCATTGGCGGCAACAAGTTCACCTGCTGGATGCCCTCGTTCCCCATTTTGTTCGATTTCTCGTTTGCCGGATACGTGTTGTTTGGCGGAGGATACAAACCGGTCGGCTACATGAACGATTCAGGCAATCCGGATCCGGAGTACTGGAAGAAATCGCCGCGCGAGTCGGGCGCCAAGCAGGCAAACCGCTACCTCGACGAGATGGAGGGGAAGTGGAATCAGTACAAGAGTATGAGTGCTGGTTCGGGCACCGATCCAAGAAACACCAAGCTCCTTCGCCACCATTGCACGCCGCTGTTCACGATGGATATCGCCACACAGCTGTACGGCTCGCTCGCCTACGATTGGGTGGGCAAAACCTGGGGTAACAACAACGACCCCGCATACGGCAATATTAAGGCCCTCTTCCAGGTAAGAACCGACCTCAATTGGACCGAGCAGTTTACCCTAGGACCGGTGCCGTTTTTCCTAAACGTCAACCCTTGGGTGCTGGCGAAGCTGGTGCTCGCCGTGGGTGCCCACACGCACGGCAGCGGCGCGGCGTTTTTTAAAAACATTTCGCTCGACTATTCAAACACGTCGGGCTCGTTCACCATCCAGATCGGGCTTGCCGTCACCTTTGGCGCCGGCGTTGCAGGCGTCGCTTCATCTGCCGTGCGCGGCGCCGCATCCCTCACGCTGTTCATTGGGTACGAGAAGGCAGATGGACACCAGCTTCCGCGACTGCGCGTAGGTGCAGACGTCGATGTCGATGTGATACTCCAGTTCGTAATGTTCAAGTGGACCACCAAGGCTTGGTCGGGGTCGTGGCCCACACTCCTCGATTCGTGGAATATGTCGGTGAACAATGGCAGCCAGTATGTGCTCCAGCGCTCTGAGCTGGCATTGGGTGGAGATACGCCTTACACGCTGGATGCCCGCTTCGGCACGCCCGCCAACATCGAGGCGGGCGGCGTTCCGCAATTTATCGCATCGGCCACCATTGTCACCAACGCCGAGCTGCTCGCGCGCGCCGAGGTTAAAGCCACTGCCGTAAACGCCGCGCCTGTCGCACGCGATTGGGAGCAAGCGGTCACGCGCATTGAACTCGAGGCAGATGCAGAAAGCGACGACACGGGACAGATCGAGCATTTCGTCCATGCGCTGATAGAGAACGACGAAAACGCCGCTCCGATGTATGAGTACACCTACATCGGTCAGGCAACGAACACCGTTGCCGACCCGAACGCCGATTCTGCCGGCGTGTCGGAGGACGAGCGTGGCGGCATCAAGCCCTCGAGCGACAACGTGCTGTTTGCTGGCGTGCTCAGCGAAGCCCACATGAAGCTGGCAATGATTGCCGGCGTAGAATGCCTGTTCCGTATCGCCTCGGTGCGCTACGGCGAGAATGGTCGTTCGCGCCTGGTGGTGCATACAAAGACGAACGGCACGTGGTCCGCTCCCACGCCCGTGGACTTCCCCCTTGGGTTTGGCGAGGGCGATGTGGAGCGCGACGGCATATTCGATTACGACTTCGACGTGGTGGAATATACAGACGGGAGGGGAAACCAGGACGCCTACGTGCTGCTGGTCTCGGGCGAGCGCCCCGCCGGCGACAACACCCTTTTCGATACGGCGAGCACATCCGGCATACTGTCCGTTGTGCGCCTGCGCATAAGCAACGACGGAGTTCGCGTGATATCGCACACGTCGTGGCGCAGCATCTCGCGCGGCCGCCTTCAGGAGGATGGCTACCATTGCCTGCAGTGCCCGCGTATCACGGTGGGCAAGACGCTGGTCGACGGGCGCCTGTCGGGCGCTTACCTCCACCGCCGCGGAACCACCGCAGAGAAGGCGCTCGGCAGCGAGGCCGAGGTTGCGCTGGAATGCTTTACCCTGTGGTCGGATGATTTGGGCGACAGTCTCACGTTCCGTCAGGTCCTCCGCTTTCCGCAAGCACCGTCGAGTATCGAGCTGGGCGAGCCCGAGAATATCAACGGCAAAATGGTGGTGCCCGTTGCATACGAGACTGCAGGCGGTTGTGGCTGCGCATCGTACGCCGTGATCGGCCAGTCCATTGCGGGTTGGGGCGTTATGTCGCCAGATGCCACAGTACCCCACGCGGTGCCGTGGCCACAACATTCGGGCTTTTTGGCAACCGTCAACGAGCAACTGCAGCATATTACTTGGACGCGAGGCGCATCGGCATTTGCAATGCAGCCCGTGGGTGCCGCAGGCTGTGGCCCTGCATCGTTTAGCGTAAGCAACAACGGCAGGTGCGTGCTCTATGTAGAGAACACCGATGGCAAGGTGGGACAAACCTACGACGAAGAAGGCAACCCGGTAGCAGTGATGGGCAAGCACTTCCGCATCTTCGCCAGCACCTTAGCAGGCGATCTGTTCACGGAGCCGTTCGTGATGTGCGAGCTGGACCATCCCGTCGATCAGATAACGACATTTTTGACGTCGGGGAGCATGCTCTCCGCGCTCGCTACGCACATTGTGAGCGCGGAGAAGAGCGAGGCAGAGCTGCACGGCATCGAAGTACCCTTGGTGGCGTGTGCCACTCCGACGGGCGCAGTCGCTACCTCGGGCGCGGTGGTGCCTGGAGCAGCAGGCGAATCCTTCATGGTCACGGTGCGAAACGACGGCAACACCTTGCTGACCGCCGGCACGATCGATCTGTACCGAGAGGGCTCCAGCCAGCCGTTCTCCAGCGCATCCATCGGGTTCGGAGCGAACACACGCATGGCGTCGATCTACGATCCAGAGCTTGCCGAGGACGCTTCGGCCAACGACATGACACACGTGAAGTACGCGCTCGAGACGCTGGGCGCACGTTTTGCAACGCACCCACTGGTAGCCGACAGTGGCAACGCCGTGCTGGCACCAGGTTGCACGGCACAGTTCCGCATGAGCTTCGCCATCCCCGAGAGTTGGAGCGACGAAGTGGGCAAACGCGTAACGCTGTATGCGAAGGCGCGTAATCTGGTGGCGCTCGATCCCGTAACGCTCGAGGAAATTCGACCGGGCGCAAACTCGGCGCTGGGTGCCGTACTGCACGAACTTCATGTGCCCAACGCGGCATGCGAACGCTCAGAAGTTCAGGTCGGCGTATGCGACAGCGCGGATACGACAGGGCTTCACGACGCCTCGATGACAGCAGATGGCGATGGTGGCACGAGTGGAGGTGGCTCAGGCGGAAGCAGCTCCAGCAGTGGCAGTGGCTCTGGCAGCGGCAAGGATCACGGCAATAACAAGCGCCCCGGAAAAGCGGGCGCGCTTGCGGGCACGGGCGATGTCAACGTCCCCCTGACGACAGCCGCAGCAGCACTCGCCGCAGCAGGCGCCGGCCTCGTCGCCTACAGCGCCCGCCGCACGGCGCTCGAAACCGACACCGCCGATGAGGTCAATTCGGATACGCCTCGCTAGCTCCCAGTTACCTTTGCGAGAGACGCCGACTCGGCTCATCGAACACCAAAAGGGCTGGCCCTGATAACTCGGAGCCAGCCCTGAGTCGCCTGACGTGAGACTCGCGGCGTTACTTGAGCTTCAGCGCCTCCATCATGGGCACGGCAGCATCCCAGTCGATCTTCCAGCCGATCGACACGCGGACGGTTTCACCCGTTGCGGGAGCCGTCGCAAACAGTGTATGGCCGTTGTCGGGACCGGTAAAGCGCAGCCACGTTATGCCGTTGTACTCGACCTGGTCGGTTGTTGTCTCCTTGCCTTCGTAGATCTGCTCTAGGCTTGCAACCTCTTCCTCCGGCGAGCGCGGGAAGATGTTGATGTTCAGGCGTCCTCCAGTCTCGTCGTGGAAGAAGTCTGCCTTTTCGTGCTCTTCGTTGGACGAATCCAGCGTGTACCCATCGGCGGCCTCGATACTGTACGATGCGCAATCGATGCCGGTCATGTTGGCCGCGTCACCAGAATCGGCCACACCGCCGGCCGCCTTGAACTCCTTGGTCTCGCATCCCGTGGTGTCAAAGTGCATGGCCTCATGATTCTTGGCGGGGGCATAAGCGTCTACGAACTCGACAGTGATGGGCCCGTAGTACGCCGTCTTGGGCGCCCAGAAATACACGTACTCAACGGTCTCGCCCGGGCCGATATCTGGCCTCTCGGAAAGGTCGATGCCCTCGTGCAGCTCATCGGGAGCCTCGCTTGCAACGTAGTCGAGCACGGCCGCCTTGCCGGAAGTAAACAACGGGTCGCCTGCCTCAAGATCGCCCTGGGCAGCATGCACGTTAAAGGAACTGAACGTCCTGTTCTTTGTGTTGTTGTTGGTGATCTTGATGTGCAGGTAAAAGCCGTCCTGTAGCTTGGCATCGCCACGATAGAACGTACCGTGAGCCACCGACTCATAGGTAATGCCTGCCACCTCGACCGTCTGCGAATCATAGGCCTTGGCCTTCTTGGACTTCTCCTGCACAGGTGCGCTCCCGCCCGAGCCGCTCGGAGCACTACCGCCACAGCCGGCCACCGTACACGCCAGCACGGCCGAAAGCGTCACGGTGGGAATTCCTAACAGCAGCTTCTTCGTCATGGGCTTCATCATCCTCACCGCTCCTTTCACTTGCAGCTCATCCGTTGCCCGAGGCCTTCGTCGTCCCGTGGCATCGGCTTCCACAATGAGCGTATGACGAAACACGGCGCCGGCGAAGTGACCCATGGCCCAAATAACGACCCACCAGCGTTCCTTATGGGCCAAAAGAACTCGCACATGCACGCCCCCGGCCCATAAAACGAGACGTCTGTCCCAATGTTCGATTCGATCCAACAATCCGCACGACACGTTTTCGACAACGTATCCAACCGCAAACGCAGCAAGACGCATTCGGCCGCCTTCAAATTTACTCGGGCAGAACCGACTCGGTTTTGTCCGAGTAAACTCGAGCATAAACTGATCCATGCGATACAATTAACTCGGACAAAACCGAGTCGGAAGGAACCGAGTAAGTGGAATTTATTGGCAGGGAGCGTGAGCTCGCCCGTATTAAGAAAACGCTCAAAGCACCCGAGCAGCGCAATGTTCTCATTTACGGCAGGCGTCGCGTCGGAAAAAGTGAGCTCATCAAGCAGGCGCTAACCGATTTGTCGGACGTCGCAACGGTCTATTACGAGTGCCGCCAAACCTCCGAGGCAGACAACCTCGAGAGTCTGTCCGTCCTTGTTGCTGAAGCGCTGAGCTTTCCTCCGCTCGCCTTCACAGGCATCCGCGAGCTCATCGAATTTCTGTTTACCCAAGCTAAAGACAAGAACATTACCCTCGTTCTCGACGAATACCCCTACTTGAGAGATGCGGTTAAAGGCCTAGACAGCATTCTTCAGACCTCAATCGACGCCCACAGGGAAGACTCACGTTTAAACATTGTCCTGTGCGGCTCCTACGTTGAGATTATGAAATCCCTCATCGAGCATGAAAGCCCCCTCTACGGGCGAATTGATCTCGCGCTTGAGCTTAAGCCCATGGATTACTTTGACGCTGCGAAGTTCTATCCCGCGTTCTCGCCCGAGGACAAGGTGCGGCTCTATAGCGTTTTTGGCGGTATCCCCTTTTACAATCGCCTCATCGATCAATCCCAAAGCGTACGCGACAACATCATCGAGCTCGTCACGGAACCTGGCGCCCGCTTAGAAAGCGAGGTGCCGTCCTATCTCAACGCCGAGATCTCGAAGATGACCAACGCCAACGAAGTTTTCGGGGCTCTCGCACAAGGCTACTCCCGTTGGGGGGACGTGCTGGCACAATCGCACGTCTCGAGCGGTCCGGCCATGGCAGACGTGCTCGACAAGCTCATGTCACTCGAAATCGTCCAAAAGCGTGCACCCATCAACGACCCTACGAACAAGCGCAAGTCTGGCTACTTTGTAGTGGACCCACTTTCGCTCTTTTACTATCGCTACGTTTTCCGCAATGCCTCTGCGCGTCAGCTGCTCGACCCGGAAGTCTTCTATGATCGTCACGTCTCCCAAGACTTCGAGGAAAACTACGTTCCACATATGTTCGAGGAGATCTGCCGTCAATACCTCGTGCGGCAAAACAGGACCGGCAAGATCGAACCGGCTTTCGACGCCATTGGCAAGTACTGGTACGACGATCCCGTAAACAAAGCGAGCGGCGAATTCGATGTGGTAACGCAAGACCCCGAGGGCTACGCATTCTACGAAGCAAAGTTCCGCAAATCCCCCATCACGCAAAAAATGGTCGACGAGGAAATCGCTCAAGTTGAGGCAACGGGGCTCAAGTGCCATCGCTACGGGTTCTTCTCCCGTTCGGGCTTCGAAGCTGACGGAAGCGATCGAACCGTCTTCATCGACCTACCGCAGATGTTTGAATAGGACAGGCTCCTCCCGCATCCCGAGCATTCATTATCTAATCGAACGGTTGTTCGATGGATTTCGTGTTGGTTGGAATCGTCTGTGGGCTGGGCTATGCTACCTTGACTATCTATATGACTTAAACGCAGCAAAGGAGCACCGAGAGAGCGAGTATGGCAAAAAACACCGCAAACTATGGTAACGACAGTATCCGCCAGCTCAAGGACGAGGAGCGCGTACGCCTGCGCCCCGCCGTCATCTTTGGCTCGGACGGACTCGACGGCTGCGCGCATGCCGCCTTCGAGATCCTGTCCAACGCCGTTGACGAGGCGCGCCAGGGCTACGGCAAGCTCATCACCCTTACCGCCTTTCGCGATGGCTCCATTCAGGTAGAGGACAACGGCCGCGGCTGCCCGCTCGACTGGAACCCCTCCGAGAAGCGCTTTAACTGGGAGCTCGTCTTTTGCGAGCTCTACGCAGGTGGCAAATACAACAACAACCAGGGCGGCGACTACGACTTCTCGCTCGGTACCAACGGCCTGGGCTCCTGCGCGACTCAGTACGCCTCTGAATACATGGACGTTACCGTCTGGCGTGACGGTAACAAGTACTCCCTGCACTTTAAGAAGGGCAAGGTAGTCGGTGCCAAAAAGAAGGCACTCGAGATTGAGCCCAGCGACGAGAACCGCACCGGCACCACCATCAAGTGGCGCCCCGATCTTGAGGTCTTTACCTCGATCAGCATTCCCCACGACTGGTATCGCGAGACCATGCGCCGCCAGGCCGTGGTCAACGCCAACGTGACCTTCCGCCTGCGCATTGAGGGCGACGATGGCGAGTTTTCCGAAGAGGACTTTTGCTATCCCAAGGGCATCGAAGACTACGTGCTCGAGAAGGTCGGTACCGACTACCTCACCGAGCCCTTCTTTATCGAGGCCGACCGTCGCGGTCGCGATCGCGAGGACCTGCCCGACTACAATGTAAAGATCACCGCGTGCATGTGCTTCTCGCGCACCTTCATGATGCAGGAGTACTACCACAACTCATCGTGGCTCGAGAATGGCGGCTCGCCCGAGAAGGCCGCCCGCAGCGCTCTGACCAGTGCCATCGATGCTTACATTAAGCAACAGGGCAAGTACAACAAAAACGAGAGCGGCATTAAGTGGCAGGACGTCCAGGACTGTCTGGTGCTGGTGACCAACTGCTTCTCCACCCAGACGTCCTATGAAAACCAGACTAAGAAGGCCATCAACAACCGCTTTATCCAGCAGGCTATGACGGCCTTCTTTAAGGAGCGGCTCTCGACCTACCTAATCGAGAACAAAGACGCTGCCAACAAGATCATGGAGCAGGTGCTCATCAACAAGCGTTCGCGCGAGAACGCCGAGAAGACGCGTCAGAGCATCAAGACCAACCTACAGCAGAAGACCGACATGGCCAACCGCGTGCAGAAGTTCATCGACTGCCGCTCCAAGGACAAGAGCCGCCGCGAGATCTACATCGTAGAGGGCGACTCGGCAGCAGGCGCCATTCGCACCTCGCGCGATGCCGAGTTCCAAGGCGTTATGCCCGTCCGCGGTAAGATCCTCAACTGCCTGAAGGAAGACTATCCGCGCATCTTTAAGTCCGACATCATCATGGACCTCATGCGCGTGCTGGGCTGCGGCGTGGAGATCAAGGACAAGCGCATCAAAAACCTTGGTGCCTTTGACCTGGACAACCTCAACTGGAACAAGGTCATCATCTGTACGGACGCCGACGTCGACGGTTATCACATCCGTACGCTCGTGCTCACCATGCTCTACCGCCTGGTGCCCACGCTTATCGACGAGGGTTACGTGTATATCGCCGAATCGCCGCTCTACGAGATCAACTGCAAAGAGAAGACCTACTTTGCCTACACCGAGCTCGAGAAGAACGGCATCCTCAAGGAGATTGGCGACCAAAAGTGCTCCATCAACCGCTCCAAGGGTCTTGGTGAGAACGACCCGGACATGATGTGGCTCACCACCATGAACCCCGAGACGCGTCGCCTGATCAAGGTGGAGCCCGAGGACGTCACCAAGATGGAGACCATGTTCAATCTGTTGCTGGGCAACGACGAGGCAGGCCGCAAGCGCCATATCTCCGAGCACGGCAAGGAATACCTGGACCAGCTGGACCTGCAGTAACAGCAAATCGATAACGACGGCCCATAAGAAGTTCAAGAGGATATCGTGGCAAAGAAGAAGACGAAGAACCAGCCAAAGAAAAAGCAGGTCAACGCCGAGAACGTCATCGGCCTGCACTCCGAGGTCACCGACCAGCCGATCACGCAGACGCTCGAGGTCAACTACATGCCCTACGCTATGAGCGTCAACGTTTCGCGTGCGTTCCCCGAGATCGACGGCTTTAAGCCCTCGCACCGCAAGTTGCTCTACACCATGTACAAGATGGGTCTGCTCAAGGGCGAGCGCCAGAAGAGCGCCAACATTGTGGGCCAGACCATGAAGCTCAACCCGCACGGCGACGCCGCGATCTACGAGACGATGGTGCGTCTGGCCACCGGCAACGAGGCGCTGCTCGCCCCCTTCGTAGAGTCGAAGGGCAACTTTGGCAAGTACTATTCGGGCGACCTGAGCTACGCCGCCTCGCGTTATACCGAGGCCAAGCTCTCCCCCATCAGTGCCGAGATCTTCAAGGACATCGACAAGGACCCGGTCGACTTCGTTGATAGCTACGACGGCGCCATGAAGGAGCCGCGCCTGCTGCCCACCACGTTCCCCAACATCCTTGTCTCGGCCAACAAGGGCATCGGCGTCGCCATGGCGTCCGACATCTGCGGTTTCAACCTCAACGAGGTCTGCACCGCCACGATGCACTACCTGCAGGATCCCAACTGCGACCTGCTCGAGTACATGCCCATGCCCGACTTCTCGACCGGCGGCGAGATCATCTACCGCCGCGAGGAGATGGAGAAGATTGTCGAGACCGGTCTCGGCAGCTTCCAAATCCGCTCCCGCTGGCGCTGGATTCCCGAAGAGCGCATCATCGAGGTCTACGAGATCCCCTACACCACCAAGACCGATGTCATCATCGAGCGCATCGTCAAGCTCTCCAAGGAGGGCAAGGTCAAGGAGATCGCCGACATCCGCGACGAGACAGACCTTTCGGGTCTGCGCATCGCCATCGACCTTAAGCGCGGCGTCGACCCCGACAAGCTCATGGCCAAGCTCTATCGCTCGACCACGCTTCAGGATTCGTTCTCGTGCAACTTTAACGTGCTCGTCGACGGATATCCCCGTGTTATGGGCGTGCGCCAGATTCTGCACGAGTGGGTCAAGTGGCGTATTGAGTCCACGCGTCGCCGCATTAACTTTGACCTGGGAAAAAAGTCCGAGCGCCTGCACCTGCTGCACGGCCTCGAGGCGATTCTGCTCGACATCGACAAGGCCATCGCCATCATCCGCGGCACCAAACTCGAGGCCGAGGTCGTGCCCAACCTTATGAAGGGTTTCGACATCGACGAGACCCAGGCCGAGTTTGTTGCCGAGCTCAAGCTCCGCAACATCAACGAGGAGTACATCCTCAACCGCACCAAGGACATCGCCAAGCTTGAGGGCGAGATTGCCGAGCTTGAGGAGATCCTCTCCAGCGAGGAGAACATCAAGAAGGTCATCAGCGACGAGCTGGCCGCAGTCAACAAGAAGTACGTGATGCCGCGCCGCACGGGCAGGATTGAGCCCCACGAGGTCATTGAGGTGAGCCTGGAGCCCGAGGTCGAGGAATATCCGGTTACCATCATGCTCTCGCGCGATGGCTACCTTAAGAAGATGACCGACCGCGTGCTTAAGAAGGCCACCACGCTCAAGTACAAGGACGGCGACAAGCCCTTTATCGAATTCGCGTCCTCCAACACCCACGAGCTGCTGGTCTTTACCAACAAGAGCCAGGTGTACAAGTGCAAGGTTGCGGCGTTTGAGGACACCAAGTCGGCCCAGCTGGGCTCGTACCTGCCGACCGATCTTGAGATGGAACCCGACGAGAGCGTCATCTGGGTCATCGACCCCGAGGACTACAAGGCCGACGTGTTGTTCGTCTTTGAGAACGGCCGCGTAGTGCGCGTCGCGCTTTCTGGATACGTCACCAAGACCAACCGCAAACGCCTTAAGAACGCCATCTACGGCGGCAGCAAACTGCTGTATGCCCAAGTGCTCAAGGACGATCGCGACATCGCGCTGGTCTCGAGCGACTACCGCCTGATGAACTTCAACACGTCGCTGCTCAAGACCAAGACGACCACCAACACGCAAGGCGTCCAGGCCTTTACCGCCAAGAAGGGCCGCTCGGTCACCACCGTCGGCACGACCGAGGAGATTCTTGGCGCCGGCGTCTCGGCCGAGAAGTTCACCGCGCAGAGCCTGCCCTCCGCCGGTGCCCTCATGAAAGAAAACGACATGCCGAGTTTGTTTGACTAGGTACCACGGCAGAACCGCCATAGTTTTACAAAGCAGCGGGGCCCGGAGCGCAGCAATATCGCGCCCCGGGCCCCGCTCGTTGCGGAGGTCATCCTCGGAAATGTCGACGATACGGGGGCTTCCCGCACCGTCCTAAGCCGTTAGCAAAACTCGCAAAAGTTAGCAAAAGTTGCAAAAATTAGCAAAACTTGCAAAGGAGCCACCATGGAGTACAGCAAATGGCTCCGCCATGCCAGGCATGCTCGAAGATATTATCGAGCGAACCAAAGAAGCGGCAGATAGCTACCTTTCACAGTCTCACGCGCGCATGAACGGCGTTCAAATTGGTCCAGTGGGCATCGATTGGACATATGTTCAAGAAGCCCAGGGCAACTGGCGCACGTGCATGAATGGCATCTTCAGGCAACTCGAGAAGCATGGCATCGGGCTTCTCTCGAAACGACCTATCGAGAGCTTTCCGATAAAGACATTGAGTTTTTGCTCGCGATGCTGCCCGATTCTGGCCCCAGCAGGGTCTCGGAGATAGCCAAACGCATGGGCGTCGCCAGCAACTACACAAGCCAATACAAACGCCGCCTCCTGGAGGACGGCGTCATTGGAGAGCGCGGGCGTGGTCTCGTTGGCTTTGACATTCCCGCGTTCAGGGAATTCTTGAACGAGAAGGCGTTTTAGCACGCCGGAATTGTCCGCGGAAGCATCAACGCATGGCAATCAGCATTCCTCTTGGTAAGGATAGCAAGCATTTTCCACCAACACCGATTGCCATGCGTTCTTCTTGTCCTTAGGCGAGCTTGCGAGCGAGCTCTCGCACCTCTTCCAACTTGGGCGAGGAGGCCATGCTGTCGCGCTCGGTCATGCCGCTAATGGTGACAATGCCCTGGTCCTCCCACTTGCAGTACGCGCATGTGGCCCTATACATAGCAATCGCCGCATCATAGACGCCCTCGCTGTGGCTATCGAGCAAAAGGGCCGTCTTGGTGAACGGGAAGCCTGTAGCACCGAAGGCGTACAGGCGGTCGATGGCGGCCTTCTCCTGCGCAGTGATATCAAACCAGTAGATAGGCGAAGCGAAGACAACCATATCGGCGCCTTTCAGCGACTCGATCACGTCGGCCATGTCATCCTTCTGCACGCAAGTGCCCTCATGGGCGAAGCAATACTGACACCCCAGGCAACCAGCGATTTTCTTGCTGGCAACACGGACGACCTCGACCGTATTGCCGCCCTCACGCGCGGTCTCGGCAAACGCCTCGACCATGGTGTCGGTATTGGCGCCCTTGCGCGGGCTACCACTCAATACAACGATATTCATAAGAATCTCCCCCCTTCATGCCGCAGGCGCGCGGCACACATTTTGTTGTAACCAAAACAGATGGAGCTATGCAGTCGCCTCGTTTCAGCTACTTCCACTTAGTAATAGGAGCCACTGGTCAAAAGCCTGTCAACATCAAAACAAGTTTTCAATCTATCGATTCTACGTGAGGCAATGGTCCCCATTTGATGCCCGCACTGTTTGCGCACTAGGGAGCAAAAGAATCTGGCCGCCGCTCAAATAAGATCACCGCCATCTTGCATAAACGACGCCATGTTAAGGTGCCTGACGCCATCCCTCTCCTGCAATAGAGGATCAAGCGTGAACAAGTAGCGCGGATACCCATCCCTGATGTGGCCGAACGGCCTGTACTCGCGCTCCTCGACGCCTCTGTCGGCAATCGACATAGAGACCTGGATATAGGCGTAAGCATTGCGCCTACGAGCGATGAAGTCACACTCGAGCTTCCCAATACGGCCCACAGAAAGCTCGTACCCGCGCGATGCAAGATAGAGGTAGAGCACGTTCTCCAACGCCGGTCCGTAGTTAATCCTCGCATCCGTGTTCATGGCGAAATAGAAGCCGGGATCAGCCAGGTAGTACTTCTCTTCGCGGATAAGCGATCGCCGAGACTTGAGATCGAACCTCGAGCAGCGATAAAGGATCTTCGCGTCAACAAGAATCTGGATATACCGATTGAGCGTTTCGCGCTTGATGGGAATCTTCTCGACATCATTGAAGTACGCAAGGAGGTTCTTCAGGTTCGTCGGCGCACCAAAGTTGTTGATGAGATACGTCTGGACGGCATCGAAAACCGAGACATTCTTAATTTTGTTCGAATGTTTTACGTCCTTTTCAAAGATCTCATGAATAACACTCTTGATATAGGTGCGCTTTTTATCCTCGCCCTCATACTCAAGCGCTTTGGGAAAGCCTCCAAGAGTCAGGTACTCGGTAAACTCTCCCACGAGAAGGTCATTGACAGGCTTGCCGAGAAAACGCTTCATATCGATATATTCCGCAAAATCGAGTGGAAACACCTCGAACTCGATATAGCGACCCGTCAGCTTTGTAACAAGCTGCCCAGAAAGCAGATATGAATTCGAACCGGTAATGAAGATGGACCAACCGCCATCTGTCCGGTAGCCGTTGATGAGCAGCTCGAATTCCTTGACGTTCTGAATCTCATCGATGAAGAGGTACTTCGTCCCCTCAGTGTCTGCTGGGGTCGACATGTCAATCAGATTTTCGAGCTCATCGGTCGTCTTGACCTTCCTGTTCTCCCGTGAGTCAAGGTCGATATAGATGATGTGGTCGCTCGCTACACCGGATTCCACAAGTTCGTCTGCGATTGATTGCATGAGGCAGGATTTACCGCACCTGCGAACACCGGTGATCACCTTGATCATCCCGTCATCGTGGTAGAAACCACGCATTCGCTTTAGATACTTTTCACGTCGGTATATACGCAAGATGCACCCCTCCCCCTTTTTTCCAGCGTCCATTTTATCAGTTATGGGGGTACTTTTTTACATTTTATAAAAAAGCATACCGATAACTCATTCTCACTTAGTTTCGGAAGTCGAGCAGGCGGTCGCGGCAGTACCCGTACTGCGCCCGGCGTGCCTCGATCTCGGCAGGGATACCGTCGGCGAGCGATTTCGTTAGGGAGTCGAAGCGGTCGAGGACATCGACGACCTTCCGCCGGGTGGCGATGGATGGGGCGGGAATCTCGACTCTCGCTAAGTCCACAGGCGCGACTTCGATTGCCTTTTTCGATTTAGCGTATTGCTCTTCAGATCATCGTGGTGTGCTCGTAGCCGCGCTCCACGAGGAGCCGCTCGGCAACGTCGAGAATCTTCTCGACCGTCTCCTCCGGGTACTTATTGCGTGCCACGGGCACCTCCGTCCTTGTTATCGCGATAAACATACCATGAGTGGCGTACGGGTCGAGAAGGGCTGGCGCCAAAAGAGCCCAACGGCCGTTACGGCTTCGTTAGAAACGCGCCCCACCATGGATGGTGAACCCGAAAGGTAAGGCGCGCGGGCACGGCGACTCGGCCCGCGCACCCGGAAGAGAAAGGACGAACCCATGGGTTACATGCTCGAGACGCGCGGGCTCACCAAGCGCTTCGGCCGCGGCGACCAGGCGCAGGATGCCGTGGCCGACGTGAGCCTTCATATCCGCGAGGGCGAGGTGTACGGGCTGCTCGGCCCCAACGGCGCCGGCAAGTCGACAACGCTCAAGATGATCTGCGGGATGCTGCGGCCGACGGCCGGGGAGATCCTCTTTGCCGGGCACGCCTGGCGCCGCGAGGGCCTCTACGCAATCGGCAGCCTCATCGAGGAGGCGCCGCTCTACCCCAACCTCACCGCACGCGAGAACCTGCGCGTGCGCACCACGCTGCTGGGCCTTCCCGAGAGCCGCGTAGATGAGGTGCTCGCCGCCGTGGACCTCGCGGACACCGGGAAGAAGCGCGCCGGGCGCTTCTCGATGGGCATGCGGCAGCGCCTGGGGCTCGCGCTGGCGCTGATCGCCCGGCCACGCCTGCTCGTGCTCGACGAGCCCACCAACGGCCTCGACCCCATCGGCATCGAGGAGCTGCGCGACCAGATCCGCGGCTTCGCGGCGGCGGGCACGACGGTGATCGTCTCGAGCCACATCCTCTCCGAGGTGCAGCAGATGGCGGACACCATCGGCATCATCTACGGGGGGCGCCTCGCCTACGAGGATGCGCTTCGACCTGGGCAGGACCTCGAGGAACTCTTCATGAGCGTCTGCCGGGAGGGGCGACGAGCGAGCGGGGAGGTGGCGGCATGACGGGCGAGAAAGGCGGCCTGCTCGCAGGCCTGCGCGCCGAGGCCCTGAAGTCGCACCACGCGGCACCGGTTCGCCTGGCCGTGCTCATGGCACTGCCGATGCCGCTGCTCGGCGCGATGCCCTACCGGGGCGTGCAGATCTTCAGCGCGTGGAACTACTGGTACGCGCTCTTCCTGCCCGTGGCTCTCTCGCTCGTGGTGGCGTGCGTCGCGCGGGCGGACGCGCGCACGCGGATGCGGGGGCTTCTGGGCCTGGGCTTCTCGCTTAGGAGCGCCTGGTGGGCCAAGGCGCTCTGGTGCCTCGCGCTCTGCGCGCTCTCGAACCTCGTGGTCTTCGGCATCTACCTCGCGGGATCGGCGTTCTCCTCGCAGGGCCTCACGGTCGCGGGCACGCTCACGATGCTCCTCTGCGCGCTCGCCAACACGGTGACCGCGGCGTGGATGATCCCCGCAGGGCTCTTCCTCACGGCGCGGCTCGGCATGCTCGCGGGCATCTTCTGCCCGCTCGCCGCGCAGCTCGTGGGTGGTTTCGCCTGGTCGCTGGTGCCGCTGCCGCAGCTCTTTCCGCCGTCGGCGAGCATGGTCATCCCTACGAGCTTCATCCCCGTGCTGCCGAGCGGCGAGCCACTCGCGGCGGACATGGCGCTCGGCGGGGCACTCGCGGCGGACGGCATGCTCACACTGGCGGGCCTTGCGGTCTGCGCGCTCGCGTTCGCCGCGCTCACGGCGGCGGGCGCGGCCTGGTTCGCGCGCTCCGAGGAGAGATGATGGCCATGACACGACTCTCCGACCCGACGCCGCGCATGACTCTCGCGCGGGCCCTGCTCTCCGAGGCCCTGCGCCTGGCGCGCTCCCCGCTCACGGCGGTGCACCTCGTCTGCGGCCTGGCAGCCGGTCTTGCCTGCGGCGAGTACTTCTCCGTTACCCGATGGGACCCGGCGCTGGGCGCGGACGCCTACGTCCAGTTCCTCGGCGCCCTCATGCCGCTCATGTCCGCCATCGTCTGTGGGCTCGCCGTGGACGAAGAGCGTGCTGCCGGGCGCCTCGCCAACCTCACGGCGGTCCCCTCGCGCGGGCGCGCCGTCGCGGCGAAGCTGCTCGCCCTTGCGGCGCTCGGCGCGGGCGCGCTGGCCGTGGCGCTCGGCGTGTTCGGGGCCGTGCTCGCCGTCGCCGGGCGCCTGCCGCTCGGGCCCGCTCCGCTTGCGGCCGCCTGGGCGGGCATCGTGCTGGGCAGCCTGCCCCTCTACGCGCTGGGGCTCGGCGTGGCCCTGCGCCTCGGCCGCAACGCCGCCATCGGCGCCGGCGCGGCGGGAATGCTCCTCGCGTTCTTCTCAGTGGGCGGACTTGCGCACGGCCTCATGACCGGCGAGCTCACCGGTGCCCTGGCGACGCCCCTGAGCTGGGTGCCGCTCGCCTGGCCCGCGCGCCTAGGGTCGCTCGGGGTGGAGGCCTTCATCGACGCCGCACGCGCGGCGGGCCCTCTCCTCACGACTGCGCTCGCGGGCCTCGTGCTCGCCCTGGCAGCCGCCGCCGTCCTTCTGGCCTGGTTCTGCCGCTTCGAGGACGGGAGGGCAGATGAGTAGGAAGCCGCTCGCCGCCGTGCTCGTCCTCCTCTCCGCAGCACTCGTCCTGGGCGGGAATGCCCTGCTCGACGCCGGCTGGGGGTCGGCGCTGCGCTCGATCGCCGACCGCGTGCTGCCCAACCCTGAGATCACCATGTGGGCGCCCGCGCCCGAGCCCGGCAGCCACGCGAGCTCCTACGCCGACGCCACCGGGGCGGGGGCGAACTACGTCTACCTGGTGGACGCGGCGGACGACAAGGGCAATGTCCGAGAGCTCCAGCTCATCTTCTTCGGACGGGAGTCGAACGGCGAGGGCTGGCTCGAGATCGAGGCGCGCGGCGGCTCGGGCGTGCGCTACCGCGCGTGCGATGCGGCCGAGGCGCCCGCGGCTGCGCGCGGGGCTCTAGACCGCTGAGCGCGGCGCTAGTACAATTCCGACGAGAGTTTCAGGAGGTCTAACATGGCGAGGATACTGGCAGTGGATGATGAACGGGCGATCCTCGACGCACTCGCGCGCGTCCTCGGCCGCGACGGCCATGAGGTCGTCAAGGCAGCGGACCCGACGGCGGTCCCGGGGATGGACCTCTCGCGCTTCGACCTCGTGCTCTGCGACGTCATGATGCCGGGGCTCGACGGCTTCGAACTCGTGCGGCAGATCCGCCCGGACTTCGACGGGCCCATCGTCTTCCTGACCGCGCGCGTGGCCGAGGAGGATGCTGTTGCTGCCTACGGCCTGGGCGCCGACGACTACGTCCGCAAGCCCTTCGGGGCCGCGGAACTGCGCGCCAAGGTCGCGGCCCATCTACGCCGTGAGCGCCGGCCGCGCTCGCACGCTCTCTCCTTCGAGGAGGTGCGGATCGACCTCGGGGCGCGCGACCTCGCCGTGGGCGGCGAGACCGTGCCGCTTACGCCCACCGAGTACGCCATCTGCGAGTACCTCGCGCGCCACCCCGGGCAGGTCATGAGCCGCGCGCAGATACGCGAGGCGGTGCTCGGCTGGGAGAGCGACGCCGACGACGCGGCCATATCCATGCAGGTCAGCCGCGCCCGGAGGAAACTCTCCGAGGCCGGCGCCGATCCGATCGCGACCGTCTGGGGGATGGGGTACAAGTGGCAGCTCTGAGGACCGGGGCGCGAGGTCGCGGGGGCATGCCGCTCTCCTTCGTCATCGCGCGCTACTTCGCCTACGCGTTCGCGGCGGTCGCCACGGCGTGGCTCGCCGCGTTCATGGCGACCGCCGCGGCGATCAACGCGGGCTTCGTCTACGAGGCAAGCTGGGGGCCGGCCAATGCGCGCGAGGTCGCGGAGGGCCTGGCACGCGACGGCGTCTGCGGGCAGCAGGACGTGCCGACGGCGTACCGCTACCTCATCCTGAATAAGGACGGATACGTGCTGATGACAGACCTCGAGGGCACGCGGCTCGAGGACGCGACGGAAATGGCCCGTGCGGCACTCGCCGCGGATCCGGGCACAGTGGAGATCGAGGGCGGAGGCTCGGGCCTCACCTACGCCGCGTTCCCGCTCAAGGGCGGCGGGGCCTGCGCACTCGTCAGCGAGTACCTGCCGCAGTGGGTCTCGCGCGACCTCGCCGGCCTGCTTCCCAACCCGCAGAACCTCATGCTCGTCGGCGCCGCTGCGGGAAGCGCGCTCGCGCTCGCGCTCGTGGCGCGCCGTGCGAGCCGCGTGATCTCGCGCAAGATGGCGCCGCTCGCGGAGGCAGCGGGGCGCGTCGGCGCGGGGGATCTCGACTTCGCGGTCGGCAGCACTAACGTGCGCGAGGTGAACGACGTCCTCGCCGCGATGGACGCCATGCGGACCTCCCTCGCCGAGTCGCTCGAGGCCCGCTGGGCCGCGGAGCGGGGGCAGCGCGAGCAGGTGGCGTCGCTCGCCCACGACCTCAAGACGCCGCTCACCGTGCTGCGCGCCAACGCCGACTTCGTGGCGGAGGAGCTGGAAGACGAGAAAGACGCCGACCTCGCGACCGCCGCGCGCGACATAGCCGGCAGTGTCGAAAGGCTCGACGGCTACGTGCGCCTGCTCATCGAGGCCTCGCGCGGGTCCGGCGGGGCGGAGAGGGCCCCCATGCGGCCGGCCGAGCTCTGCGAGCAGGTCCTCGCCGAGGCCGCCCAGATCACCCGGGCGCGAGGCGTGACGCTCGACGCGACCACGGGCCCTGCTGTCGCGGGCGCGCCCGAGGCCCCGCTCGACCGAACCGCCCTGGCGCGAGCCGCCGCGAACCTCGTGGCCAACGCCGCCGAGCACGCGCGCTCGCGCGTGGCGGTCTCCTGCGACGTCGAGGGCGGCCACCTCGTCATCGAGGTGGCCGACGACGGACCGGGCTTCTCTCCCGCCGCCCTCGAACGCGGCTGTGAGCGCCTCTTCACAGACGACTCCTCCCGCTCCTCGCGCGACGGAGGCCGCCACTACGAGCTCGGCCTCCACGCCGCCGCCGAGGCCGCGAGCGCCCACGGGGGCTCCGTCTCGCTCGCCAACAGCCCCTCGGGCGGCGCGGTGGCCACCATCGCGGTCCCCCTGTGCGGGGCCTGACGACTCAGGCCCTCACACCGGCGTGGCTCGCAACCAAACACTTCCCGGATAATAATGCCCGTTGCGGGGATCGCCCTGGCTTGTCGCCGCCCATGTGCATGAGCATGTCGGCGATGCGAGTCGCCATCTCGTCCGCCGCTGGACGGATGTTGGCGACCCAGGACGCAAGGCCGGCCTGATCGGATGCCTCCGCCTCAAGCACGTCGCAGTTCGCAGTCACCGCCATGAGCAGGGTGACGAGGTCGTGCAAGGCGGTGCAAATGAACGCGCACTCCCGCGCCTCGGCCTCCGCCACCGGTCGCAGCGCGTGCCCCGTTGCCGCCCACGCCACGGCGAGCGCCCAAAAAGCCGAAGCGATCGGCGTCACTCGTTTCGCTAAATCAACTTTATGGGATGACGGATCACGGTCTTGAGCTTCTCCGGCGCGCACTTGCGCGGGTCGGAGAGGTAAATCTCGTGATGCAGACGAGCTTCGGAGAAGTCGGGGGCGTAGCCCCGTTCCGCCGCGAATGTGCGCATGGCGTCTATGGTCGCCGGCTCGTCGTCGTAAGGCCCGGTATGCATGCACTGAACGCAAAGGCCCTCGTCGACCCTCAGCAGCTCGACCGCCGAGAAGTCCAGCTTCTTCTTGGCGGCAGCTTCCGAAACTGCCCAGTCGAAGTCCTCGCGAGTGACGAAATCGGGCAGACGGATGCACGAGATGAAGTTGAAGTCATCCTTCCGCGCATAATCAATCTCGCCATCGGTGCGGTCTTGCCACCAGAAGCCCTCGAGCGGAGGCACGACGAAGTCGAAATAGCCTTCGATCTCTCGCGGGCCCTTCTTCGACATCTTGATGGTATAAGCGACGCCGTAGAGCAGCGGCAACGCGTTCTGGTACTCGCCGCCTTCGGCATTGGGATTGCCCTTGCCCCGCACGGCGACGTAGCTCATAGGCGGAACGATCAGGATGCTCGGCTTGTCAGGCGGTTTGCCCGTGATGTTGTAGCGCACCGTAGACACTGATGGAGATGGCTGCGCGCGGGCACGAGCGCGCCGCCGCACCTCATGGCCTGTTTCTCGGGTATTTGGGGCACGCGGCGTTCAAAAATGCGGAGCGGTTCCGCATGGCTCGGGACTGAGCCGAGGTGCCCTACTTCTCGCCCTCCAGCAGCCCCACGATGCGGTCGATGTCGACGGCGAAGCGGGGCCTCCCCTCGCGCTCGTAGCGGTCGAGGTATGCCTGGCACTCGGAGACAATGCGCTTGGTGTTGCCGTCGATGATGCGCTGGAGCGTCTCGTAGTAGGCCGACCCCTCGGTCCTGAAGCGACGCTGGTAGGCCTTGGTTATGGGGAACATCTTGATGTAGTGGATGCCGTGGCGGCAGCCGGGGCGCGTCGTGGGGCGGGGTGGCAACGCAAAGTACTGGTTTTTGGGCACGTTGGGGGCGATGTTGGAACGCAGCGGCACGGCGAAGTCCCTGCGCTTCCCGCGGAAACGCAGCCTCACCACCACGATGCAGGGGCGATTGTGCTTAAGCATGAGCTCGCGGTCGCCCTCGACGAGGTCGAAGAAGTCCTGGGAGATGGATACGATCTTCATCGGTTCGCCCCCCTTCATACGAAACGGGGCCCGCATCGCTGCAGGCCCCTACAGGTGGGCGATATTCTACGCCTTGCGGCACCCCGTCACCCACGGAGGTTAAACGTACACGTAAGCCGTACTCTGAAAGCCACGGCTTCCGGCAAGTAGTTTATACCACGAAAGGTCGCTTTCAATGCGCCTAGCTCGCAAAATAACACTCACTGGGCCGTCCTTGATTATCAACTTTATCCGAACACTTCCCAGACTCAGCCGGACGGTCGGTCCGTCTATTCCGTTTTTCTTCCAGGCTAGGCCAGCGGGGCATCGCCCCTCTCTGCGCGCGCCCTCTCGATGAGCCCCGGCGTCAGGTCGAGGTCGCCGAGCGGCACGTCCCCCA
>DBFOLV010000019.1:0-4057 GCA_048430825.1 Collinsella sp. | reverse complement strand
AGCCACACTCGGGCACTTGGAACGGGGGAAACGGCGGTCGACGAAACTGGAGAGGAGGTATTACGAGCTCCTGTGCGAATTGGAGAGAGCGCTCCCGCAAACTGCCTCTTGACAACTTATAGGAGCGTCGGTTTTAATTTCACAAATTCCGGGATGGTCGAGGGTGTTCCGCTAAACGTAGTAGATTACCGCATTTCATGGCAGACGATCCGGCTCGAGACCCAAGGCAGCCAGCCTCGAATGGACATTCTCGAAGTTGCGGTGGAATACGGACTGAATTGGCACCTTAAAGGCAAAAACACTCCGTATTTCACCGCAAGTTATTGGGGGGATTGGTTCTAGAGGCGGGCGAGGTCGTAGGATTGGGCGGCTGCCTCGCCGGCGCAGATGAGGTTGGTTGTGGCTTCTTGCACACCGAGCGCCTGGTCGAGGGGCATGGGCTTGCGGCAAATCGGCAAAACCAAGTCAATACCCTGCTCATACACCGTGTCCAGGTTGACGGCGCGACCGCCCACGACGGCGACCACCGGCTTGCCATATCGCTTCGCACGACGAGCCACACCCACCGGCGCCTTACCGGCGGCGGATTGCTCATCCATATTGCCCTCGCCTGTAATGACCAGGTCGACATCGCGCACGCGCTCGTCAAACCCCACGAGATCGAGCACCGTCTCCACACCCGAGCGTAGCTCCGCGCCGAGCGCCAGCAACGCCGCGCCCAAGCCACCGGCAGCGCCCGCGCCGGGCACGCCGAGCACCGAGCCAAATGTCCGTGCACCCTCGGGTGTGCGCAACAACCCTTGGGCCCGCGCCTCGAAAATCGCCGTATCGAGCAAGCGACCGTAGCCGACCATCCAGCTGTCGCACCTGCTCAGTGCCTCGGCATCATCCGCCGGCAGACCCTTCTGTCCGCCGAACACCGCAAGCGCGCCGCGACGCCCTACGAGCGGATTATCGACATCCGAAAGCACAACAATACGAGTGCCATCCAAAGCCCGAAGCGCTGGCGCCAAATCAACGCTCGCCGCCCGCTCAAGGCCGGCAAGACCGGGGGCGACATCGCAGCCCTGATCATCGACCACACGCGCGCTCAGCGCCTGCAGCATGCCGGCGCCACCGTCGTTGGTGGCACTGCCGCCCAAGCCAATATAGATAGTCTTTGCCCCGGCACGAACCGCGCGAAGTATGAGCTCGCCCACGCCATAGGTTGTAGCAGCCAGCGCCGACGACTCCGTGCGAGGCGAGTACCCAATGCCGGCCGCCTCGGCCATCTCGATGACCGCGGACTCGCGCTCGACATCAACCAGCATCCGGGCAGACGCGCGCTTGCCCAAGGGGCCTGCCACCTCGCAGGTCACAATCTCACCGCCGCACGCGGCAACGGCATCGAGCGTTCCCTCGCCACCATCTGCCAGCGGCAAAGCGTTCAGCTCGGCATCGGGCCACACGTGGCGCACGCCTTCGGCAACCGCCGCCTCCGCCTGCGCACTCGACACGCTGTCCTTAAAGGAGTCGATCGCCAACAGCACATGGCGGGGTCGGCGGCACGCAGGACCAAAAACCGCCGTGCCAGCATCTTCACCAGCACCTGCAAGCGCTGCGGCGTGAGCGGTGTGCGCGTCAAGATCGGCCCCACAACCGCAACCAGCGCCGCCCGCTCCGCGCAGACCGCCAAAATAGCTACTCAGCAGCTCGCGGCATTCATCCGCCAGGACCCCAGCCGTCACGTTAAAGCGATGATTCAGGCGCGAGTCGGCATTGAGGTCATACAGGGATCCCAGCGCGCCCGCCTTGGCGTCACGCGCGCCATACACGCAGCGCCCCACGCGCGCGTTAACCATAAGCCCCGCACACATGCAGCATGGCTCGAGCGTCACGTAGACCGTGCAATCGGAAAGGCGCCAGCGACCGAGCGACCGAGCGGCAGCGCACAGGGCCGCAAATTCTGCGTGCGCCGAAGGATCCTGATCGAGCTCGCGTCGATTATGCGCCCTCGCGACAATCTCGCCGTCGCGCACCACTACGGCTCCGATGGGCACCTCGCCCACCGCCGCGGCGGCGCGCGCCTCGGCCAGCGCCTCGCGCATGAACTTCTCGTCGATTTCGGTGATCGTCATCGTTCGCCTTCCCTGTTGCAAATTCAAAACGATGCTATCATTACGACTCACGGAGAGATGGCAGAGCGGTTGAATGCGGCGGTCTTGAAAACCGTTGAGCGCGAGAGCGTTCCGGGGGTTCGAATCCCCCTCTCTCCGCCACTTCTAGTGATGCACCGGTGTCATGGTCCGCTCAAACAGCGCATCGACCACGTCGGCTATCTCAGGTCGACGCTCAAGATCGTGGCCCGATTCCCACCATATCGTGAAAAGTCGAATAATACCGCCGGCGACAAACTCAGACGTCGTCTCGAGTGACACGGGGGCCAGGGCATCCTCGGCAAGCACGTTCATCACACGCTCGCGGATGGAGCGGGCAATGCGGTCGCAAATAACGTTGGTCAACATGCCCGACATGCTGCTCGCCAAAATGTTATCCATGAGCCGCTCGTGCGCCAGAATCAAATCCATGGCATCGTCCAAAATCGCGTGCCGAAGCGCGCGCACGTCCTCGGCAGATACCACGCCGGCCTCATCGGGCTGTTTTTGCGGCAAGCCCGACATGAGCTCATCGATATAAAAGGCAAAGTAATCGTTCTTGTCGCGAAAGTGCTTGTAGAACGTCGTGCGGCGAATCATGGCGCGGTCGCACAGCATGGCAACCGTCAGGTCCTCAAAACGATGCTCCTCGAGAAGCTCGGTAAAGGCATCGAACAGGGCGCGGTAGGTTTTCTTGATGCGAAGGTCCACTGGTATCGCCATCCTCAGGGCAAAGACAACACTCGTCAATCTGTCGCATATCTTACACCTGTACCTCGCGCGCTTTGCCCCGGTGCCGACCCCGACGAAAACACAACGCTTACCGGAAAGTTCGGCACGGCAAAACGTTGCGGGTATACTAGTAGCGTTATACCAACGGCAGCTGGCGCATGCCGCCGCGGCCATTCGAAACGGAGACATCATGCTTCCCGTCATCATCGGCATCGTTGTTGTCATTGTGATTGCCTGCGCCATCGCCGGCATCTACAACAACATGGTCACCAAGCGTAACCGCATCGATAACGCCTGGCAGAACATCGATACGCAGCTGCAGCGTCGCAACGACCTGATCCCCAACCTGGTCGAGACCGTCAAGGGCTACGCCAAGCACGAGCAGGAGACGCTCTCCGCCGTGATCAGCGCGCGTAACACCGCCGTCAAGGCCACCACGCCCGAAGCCAAGATGGAAGCCGACAACGTGCTGACCGGTGCGCTGCGCCAGCTCTTCGCCGTAGCCGAGGCCTATCCCGATCTTAAGGCAAACACCAACTTTACGCAGCTGCAGGCATCGCTCGAGGATACCGAGAACAAGATTAGCTATGCACGCCAGAGCTACAACGACTGCGTGCTCAGCTACAACAACGCCATTCAAACGTTCCCGGCTGTCATCTTTGCCGGCATCTTCCAGTTTAAGGAGCGCCAGGGCTTCGAGGCCGCCGAAGCAGCCCGCCAGGCCCCGACCGTCAAGTTCTAGTAGTTTGGCAGCGCATCCTTAATCGGCCAAATGCATAAACCGCCCCGTCGAATGCATACTTCGACGGGGCGGTTTCCTTTTTCGCGAAGGTCCCCCTCTAAGCGCCGTGCATTTTTAGGAGTATTCAACATAACCAAGAGCTTCGGGCGCCACGATAAATGCCAAAGACCGCGAATATCCCTGCAAATCAAACGCTGTCAGCCCATAACCCCGCCCATCATCCGTAGAAAACATCGAGAAATCCCGATTTTTTGCCCGAGGTCGGTATGCAGGGGCCTTCGATTGCAGAATACTCGCAAAAATGCACGTCGCCACCGCCCCCACATGGCGCGAAGCAAAACACAAGCGCGGCTTAAAAGGCCGCGCACCATCTTTAATTCAAATCTATATTGCCCGTACGACAGCGCCAGGGTGACGCAGGCCCGAGGGCGACCTTCCTTTCCGGCGC
>DBFOLV010000018.1:0-40682 GCA_048430825.1 Collinsella sp. | reverse complement strand
GCTGCTCTACAGTCCTATGCAAGACGAAGGCCACATTAAGTGGCCTTCTTTGCATGCGGAACTCGCGACAAACGTAATGCCCGCCCGCCTCCGACCGACTACCAACTAATATTTTTTCAGCCCAGGCCCCTGTGTACCGCGCGTCGAAGATCTTCAAATTCAAATAACCTGACAATCGATTCTTATAGCAGAGGCCCCTTGGCCTTTAGTTTGATACAAGTTCCGCACGAGCCGGAAAGCACTTAATGTGCTTTCCGTGCGAGCAGGACTGTTCGCAGTAGCAAACTAAAGGCCAAGGGGCCCAGTCAACCTATCAGCAGCGATTACTCGGCAGCTAGTTGAATTTGAAGATCTTTGAGGCAAGACGGTATAGGCCGAGTGTGGTTTTGTCTCCGGCCCGTCCGCGCAGATTGGTGAAGAACCCGACCACGCCGTAGCGGGCACGACGATACATGCGCTCGTCATAGGCCTTCAAATCATTCCACAGCGTCTTTAGGCGCTCGTCGGCGCAATCTTCCTCGGAAAGCTTGGTAAGCACCGAGCAGATCGCCATCATCATGGTGAAGTAGCCCATCATGTACGAACGCAGGCGCGACGACTCAACATCGCTGTACAAGTGGTACGACTCCATCATGATACGCGTAACACGGAACTGCTGGTCCAGACGCTTGACCATCGTTGCCTCGTTGACGCTCTGGCCCTCGCGACCGATAAAGTAGCGGTAGAGGTCGATGTCGGCGTAGTACATGGTCTTGCAACGCGGCAGCGGCACGTAGGCGTAGATGTTGTCCACATAGAACGTGTGCGGCGGCATGGGAAGGTTGGACTCGCGCAGCACATCCGTTCGATAGCACAGGCTGTGCATGAGTAGGTTCTGGTCCAGGCGAAAATGACCGATCTGATCCCAGGAAAAGATCTTTTTGCGCGGCAGGGCAAATTTGTAGCCAATAGCGGTATGCGTGCCCTCGTAAACCTTCTCGTACACGTAGTTCGAGATAAACAGGTCAACGCGCTGATCACGCTCTTCAAAGCCACGCAGAATCGACAGCATGGTCGAAAGGGCAGCGCCGTCAAGCCAGTCGTCCGAGTCGACAACCTTGTAGTAGGTGCCCTGTGCCTCGCGCAGACCCGAAAGGACGGCAATACCGTGGCCACCGTTCTCCTGGTGTACCGCGCGAATGATACCGGGATAACGTGCCTCCCACTCATCGGCCTTATCGGCCGTCTCGTCCTTGGAGCCGTCGTCCACCACGATAATCTCGATATCGGTGGCGTAATTGCTCCCCTCCAAGATGGAGGTGATGCAATGGTCCATGTCCTTGGCGGCGTTATACGAGGGAATACCGAATGTTATGACTTTATGCATGGCAGGCGATAATCTCATCCGAAAGATCGAGGGCGGAATTGGTCACGGCGTCCATATCGTAGTAACGATACTCGGCCAGACGACCCACCGGGTGGAAGTTCGTCAGGTTCTGGACGCGCTCAAGATAGCGCTCATAGAGCTCACGGTTCTCGGGCTCAAGAATGGCGTAGTACGGCGTCTCGCCCGAGCCGGGCGTATAGGCCTTGGAGTACTCCTTCATGATGGTGGTCTTGCCGGGCAGGATCTGACCGGTCATGTTCTTGAACTCGGTAATGCGCGTGTAGTCCTCGCTCGTGGTGTAGTTGACGGTGCCCACGGGCTGGAACTGGTCCATATCGAGCGTCTCGAACTTCATGTCGAGCGTGCGGTACGGTAGCGCGCCCAGATCGAGATTGAACAGCTCATCGAGCGGACCGGTGTAGACGATCTCGCCACCATAGACCTTGCCGTCGATCTTGACGGTAGTCTCGTCGATTTCAAAGAGGTCACGGGCGTCCACGTCGCAGAACACGTCGATCAGGTCGTGGTCGAGCATGTGCTCAAAGAGCGCCGTGTAGCCCTCCTGCGGCATGCCCTGGAAGGGAGCTTGCGGGAAGTAGCGGTCATCATCGCCCACAAAGACGGGAACGCGGCCGGTGATCGAGGGATCGATCTGATCGGGCGTCTGGCCCCACTGCTTCATGGTGTAATGCAAAAAGACGTTCTCGTAGACGTAATCGGCGACCTCGGCAAGATCCGGGTCGTTCTTCTTACGCAGCTCCATAATGGGCACCTTGACATCCTTGCCAAAGGTCTCCACGAGCTTCTGATACAGCTCCTCGCCGCGCTCGTCACCAAAGGCGAGCTTGAGACTCGCATGGTTGAAGGGCACGGGCATAAGGGTACCGTTGATGTTGGCGAGCACCTTGTGCTGATAATCCGTCCACTTGGTAAAGCGCGACAGGAAATTGTGCACGCGCTCGTTAAAAGTGTGATAGATATGCGGACCGTACTCGTGGATCAGGATTCCGGCCTCGTCAGTGCAGTCATAGGCATTGCCCGCAATGTGGCTACGGCGCTCCAAAACGGCAACACGATAGCCGATGGTCTCGGCAAGACGGCGGGCGCAAACGGCACCGGCATATCCAGCACCGACGACAATCATGTCGTACGCGCCGGCGTTAAAGCCTTCAGGCAGGCCTGAGGTAATCTGCATCGATACTCCTTGTCAAAAGCCACGGGCTCGTTAGCTGGGCTTTTCTCGAACATTCTTCGAGACATATTTATCAGAGCGATTATAGCGCTAATGCGTCCTATAATGAGCTTGCCACACAAGGAAAGCTCAAGCACCGCGGCGTACATAATTGAAAGGTAAACCCGCTAGCAGCGGGTTTATTCGTGAACAGCCGGGTGCCTGGAGCTTAGCGAAACGCTTGTAAGGAGTAACATGAGCGATTTCCTAAACCGTATGAAGTCTGCCGCCAAGGCCGACCTTAAGACGATCGTCCTGCCCGAGGGCGAGGATCCGCGCACTATCGTCGCGGCCACCAAAATCATCGAGGAGGGCCTGGCAAAGATCGTCATCCTGGGCAACCCCGACGAGATCAACGTTCCCGGCGCTACCGTCATCGACCCGCGCAATGCCGAGAAGCACGAGGAGTACGCGCAGAAGTTTGCCGAGCTCCGCGCCAAGAAGGGCGTTACCATCGAGCAGGCTCGCGCCCAGGTGATGGACGCCACCTACTTTGGCACCATGATGGTCAAGATGGGCGATGCCGACGGCCTGGTCTCCGGCGCCTGCCACTCCACCGCCGACACCCTGCGCCCCGCGCTTCAGATCCTCAAGACCGCCCCGGGCACCAAGCTGGTCTCGGCCTTCTTCGTGATGTGCACCGACACCCCGCAGTTCGGCACTGACGGCACGCTGATCTTCGCCGACTGCGGCCTCAACATCAACCCGTCCTCCGACGAGCTCTCCGAGATCGCCATCGCCTCCGCTCACTCCTGGTCCACCTTCATGGGCAACGTTGAGCCGCACGTGGCCATGCTCTCCTACTCCACCATGGGCTCCGCTGGCGGCGAGGTCGCCAAGAAGGTCCAGGAGGCTGTGAAGTTCTGCAAGGAGAAGGCTCCCGAGCTCGCCATCGACGGCGACCTGCAGCTCGATGCCGCTATTGTCCCCACCGTCGCCCAGCTCAAGGCTCCCGGCTCCTCCGTTGCCGGCAAGGCCAACGTGCTCGTGTTCCCCGACCTCGAGGCCGGCAACATCGGCTACAAGCTGGTCCAGCGCTTCGCCGGCGCCGACGCCTACGGCCCCATCCTGCAGGGCATCGCCAAGCCGGTCAACGATCTGTCGCGCGGCTGCTCTGCTGACGACATCGTGGGTGTCGTGGCCATCACCGCCGTCCAGGCTCAGATGGCTGAGTAGCGGACATATCCCCTCGGGACAGGAATTTCCACCTGCTAGCAAAAAGGCCTCCGGAGCTGTTGCTTTGGAGGCCTTTTGTTTACTTGCAAATGCGCGCGTTAGTTGTTCTTGGTCAGACGCTCGACGTCGTGGGCGATCATGTATTCCTCGTCGGTGGGGATGACCATGACCGTGACGGCGGAACCGGCGGCACTGATAACCTGCGGGCCGTTGCCCACAGCCTCGCGGTTCTTGTTGTTGTCGATGCGTACGCCCAGCCACTCAAAGCAGTCGCAGAAGGCCTTGCGGATCGACCAGTCGTTCTCGCCGATGCCGGCGGTAAAGGTAATGGTGTCCACGCCCGCCATGGAAGCGATCATGGAACCGGCCTGCTGCATGGCCTTATAGGCGAACATATCGAAGGCGAGCAGGCAGCGCTCGTCGCCCTCGGAGGCGCGCGTGCGGATGTCGCGGGCGTCGTTGGAGATGCCCGAGATGGCAAGCAGACCAGACTGCTTGTTCATCATGTCATCGACTTCCTGGTAGCTGTAGCCGCCCTCGCGCTGCAGGTAGCACACGGTGGCCGGGTCGATGGAACCACAACGGGTGCCCATCATCAGGCCATCGAGCGGCGTGAGACCCATCGTGGTGTCGCGGCACACGCCGTCCTCGATAGCAGCGAGCGAAGCACCGTTGCCCAGATGGCACGAAAGCAGGCGGTGGCAGCGCGAACCCAGGATCTCCTTGGCCATCATCCACTCATAGCGGTGGCTCGTGCCGTGGGCGCCGTACTTGCGCACGTGGTACTTGTCGCAAACGTCCTTGGGCAGCGCGTAGGTGTAGGCAACCTCGGGCATGGTCATGTGGAACGAGGTGTCGAAGACCGCCACGTTGGGCAGCTCCGGATACTTCTCACGGCAATACTCAATCGCTGCGGCCTCGCCGTAGTTGTGCAGCGGAGCAAGCGGTGCCACCTCAAGGATCTTAGCCATGACCTCATCGTCGACAACCGCGGAATCATCGAAGTGCCAGCCGCCCTGAACGATACGATGCCCAATGCCATCAATCGTAAAGTCGGTCTTCTCGAGCTCCTCGAGCACGCGAGCGATAGCAGAGCGATGATCGGGGAAAGGGACCTCCTCGGTCTGCTTAGCGCCACCGTTCTCGGAGTGGCCAAAGATGCCCATGTCCGATCCGATACGCTCGCAGTTGCCCTTGGCGAAAACCTTGCGGGTATCGGTATCCAAAAGCTGATATTTAAGGCTTGAGCTGCCGGCGTTGACAACAAGTACGTTCATGAGACTCCTTCGCAGTGCAATACGGTCGACGCAGGCCCCTTAAGGCGGCCGCATTTTAATAAGAAGTTATCATATCTTGATAAATAGATATCAGCATATCGCCCAACGAGCGCAAAAGAGGGGCCGAACGGCGCTCGGTCGTCCAGCCCCTCCCCTCTTGCAATTACTTGCCGTTGACGATGCGCTCGACGTCGGAAGCGATCATGAACTCCTCGTCCGTAGGGATGACGAAAATCTTGACCTTGGAATCCTTGGCGGACAGGCACCAAGCGCCGTCGCCACGCAGGGCATTACGGGCGTGATCCATCTTGACGCCCATAAAGGCCAGACGATCGGCCACGCCAGCGCGAACGGCCGGAGCGTGCTCGCCGATGCCGGCGGTAAAGACCAGGGTGTCCATGCCGCACATGGAGGTGGCCATCTCGGCGGCCTTAGCGGCAATCTTGTAGACGAACATATCGAAGGCGAGCTGAGCCTCGGGGTCACCAGCAGCGGCGAGCTCCTCAACGTTGCGGCAGTCGTTGGTCTTGCCACCGGTCACAGCCAAAAGGCCAGACTTCTTGTTCATCATCTCGTCGACCTCGTCGAAGGTGTAGCCACCCTCGCGCTGCAGGTAGCACACGGTAGCCGGGTCGATGGAGCCGCAGCGGGTGCCCATCATGACGCCGTCGAGCGGCGTCAAGCCCATGGTGGTGTCCATGCACTTGCCGTCCTCGATGGCGCACAGGGAAGCGCCGGAGCCGATATGGCACACGACGACCTTGCGGGCCTCGCCGTTGGTCATCTCGGCGACCTTCTTGGAGATGTAGCGATAGCTGGTGCCGTGGGCGCCGTACTTACGGATGTGCAGCTTGTCGCAAACATCCTTGGGAAGGGCGTAGGTCTTGGCGACCTCGGGCATGTTGAAGTGGAAAGCGGTGTCGTAGACCGTGACGTTGGGCAGATCGGGATACTGCTCCAGGCAGTACTCGATAACGTTGGCCTCGGGGTTGTTGTGCAGCGGCGCCAGCGGGGCGACCTCGCGAATCTTGGCGAGGACGTCCTCGTCGACGAGGGAGGAATCACCAAAGTACCAACCGCCCTGAACGATACGGTGGCCGATGCCCTCGATCTTGACGCCGTTGGCCTCAAGGTCCTTCAGGACGACCTCGATGGCGACCTTGTGGTCGGGGAACTCGATGTTCTCGGTCACCTTCTTGGAGCCATTGGCAGCATGGGTGAAGGTACCACCGGTAAAGCAGACGCGCTCGCAGGAGCCCTTTGCGGACACCTTATGGGACTTGGTGTCGATGACCTGATACTTAAGGGTCGAAGATCCCGCGTTGACGACCAGAACGTTCATGTGTCTCCCTACTAACAGGCGGTGTGGCGCCGCCAGGTTACATACGCTTCAATAATAAACCCAAACGCCCTCGCGCTCGGGTTTATTGCGTTGATATATAAGTTATCGGTGCCTAAATACTCATGGCCTTTGACTTGTAAGACGAAATAGCGCGGGGATATACACCAGGGAAGAAATCCCGAGCGCAACAAGCAATACGACTCGAATGCCCGCGATGCTGCTCAACGCAGCATTGAACAGATAGAAAAGGATGGCACCCACCGCCACCATCTGGCTTTGGACCGAAATCAGTGAACAGCGCATCGAAGAATCGACAGCATTTTGAAAAATTGAGTATTTAATTGGAGCAAATAACGAGTACGCGACCGTCTGCAGTACATAGAACACGGGCAGCAAATAGACCGGAGTAAAGGGAATCAAAAACAGAGCAGCCAGGGAAAGGCGCACGATGCCGCAAATACGCGCAAAACGGCCCTTGTCGACATGAGCAATCACACTGGGCACAATAAGCCCCATGGAGGCCGAGGCAAGAAGCTGGACCGCAATGATCACACCCGAAGCGACGGCATTCATTCCGCGACCCGCAAGCAACAGTGAGAAAAAGTCTTCCAGGGCGACAAAAGCAAATGCCTGAGAGCAGTCCATGATGAACGCTGAACGAAGAATGCCGTTACGCGCAATAGCGGCACCGATCATCTTCGGGCTCATTCCATGCCCAGGTGTCACCGCAGCGCCCTCTCTTCTCGCCTCAGGAATACAGACAACGACAACCAACGTCAACACCATTGCGATGATATCTGCCAAAAGACCAATGAGATACGCGCCAGCGGACGAAATGAAACCGCCCACACAAGCGGAGAGGGCATAAGAGGCATAGAAAACAAATCGCTCAACGACATTAAGCCTTACGAGCTGGTCCAGAGAGACGCTGTCAATGTAAATCGCTTCCATGGACCCGCTCATACATGCAGCGGCAAAACCTTTGAGAGCAAACGCGCCGATTAAAAGCAGAGGAGAACGGACGAGAAGCAGGGCGGCGTAGTATCCAAGCATCCCCACGACGCCAACGAGACCACTTGTCTTTCGTCCAAACCTATCGGCAATATAGCCAGTGGGAACTTCAAGGATGAACTTGCTCACTTGATATGCAATCATCATGCTAGAAATCGCCACCATCGAGAATCCGACGAATTCAAGGTAAACCGTCAGAAAATACAAAATGGTGCTGAAGTTCGACAGAAAAACAAACGTCATATAAAGCAAAACCGTACGGTTTTTCATGCTCCGCCCTCCAAGAGTCAACAATCTAAATCGGAATCTTGGAAAAACATGAGGGCAAAGCCGTCAGTCATGTGTTACAAGGCGTCAACATTCACTTGACGACACGAGGCCAAATGGCCTCACGAAGCAAGATGACGCAATAGGTGAAGAAATACCGTCTGGTGTCGATCGGTCCAGGCATTTTGTCGATAGCAAAAGTAGATGGGCAAGGCTACGTCATGCGAACCTTCAATAGAGTACTCGCTCACTTCCGACCCATCTGATGCGAGAGAAGAGCCAGAAAAACCCAATATCAATCCCCCGGCTTGAAGAAACTCAGCCTGCGCTCTGTTTCCGTATTCGACGTCGCGGAAGCGGAAATTAACCAGCTGAGCTTCGGGGCATTGATTGATCGCATTGAGACAGGGCGACAAATTAATGGGAACAGCTAACCTGCCGCCCAGTAACTCACGAACGGTCATAGCACCCACAGATTGATGACCCGCTGGGCACGAAAGAACCTTGAGCTCCTTTTCACCCAAGTATTTCGAAGAAAGGACACTGTCCCTTGGTTCCTCAAATGAGATGGCCGCATCCGAAATGCCAAGCACAAGTGATTCAAAGCATGTAGCCGTTGGCTGATGCCACACATCAAGGTGAATCTGAGGGTGCGAGCTTTCAAACGAGTCGTACCAGTTTTCGGAAAAAAGACGCCCCCGCCCGTGAAGACAGGGGACGTAAAGACGAAAGTGGCCGTCGGGCGAAACGCCACCGTTCCCCGATTGGGTGTACTTTTTGAGATCGTCGACTTGTGCCAGGATCACGCGTGCACGACGCGCAAATTCTCTGCCCGCCGGAGACAAAACAGCCTCCCCCGCCGATCGATTGAGCAAAACGATCTGATACTCAGACTCCAGTTTCTTAATTGCCGACGAGACAGCCTGTGGGCTCACGTGAACGGCGCGAGCCGCTTTGCGCACGCCGCCGTAGTTCGCTACCGCTTGAAGGTATTCGAGTTGAGAAAGCTGCATAGATTACTCCAAAGGCAGCCAAGTCGACGGCCTACGCGCCCTCAGATGAGGTTCTCACCCAAGTTCTTGCCGCCGAGGACGTGCATATGGAAATGCATGACGGTCTGACCGGCGTTGACGCCCTTGTTGGAGATGACGCGGAAACCGTCCTCCAGGCCCTTGGCCTTAGCGACCTCCTGGATGGCGTGAGCCATGGCGCCCATGGTCTCGGCCGGCACGTTATCGGCGATATCGCTGTAGTGCTTCTTGGGGATCACGAGCGTGTGGACCGGCGCCTGGGGGTTGAGGTCGTCGAAGGCGATGACCTGGTCGTCCTCATAGACAACGGTCGAAGGGATCTCGTGGTTGGCAATTTTGCAGAAGATGCAATCACACATGGTTGGTTCCTTTCTTACAGACCAAGGTAATTATATTTGGTCGAGATGGTTAGAACGAAAGGCTGTCGTCGGTGTTGGCGGCTTCGCCGTCGGCGAGCACGTCGTTGCCGTCGACGTCCTTCAGGAGCACCGAGACCTTCTGCTCGGCATCGGACAGGCGGGTACGCAGGCTCTTGAGGAGCTCGACGCCGCGGGTATAGCTCTCAAGCGACTCCTCGAGCTCCATATCGCCCGATTCCAAGCTGCGTATGATGAGCTCCAACTCCTGCGAAGCCTGCTTGTACGTAAGCTGCTCGACCGGGGTCTTTTCTGCCATATCTGTTTCCTTTCCTAAAGGTTTATCGCTGTGAAACGCGGCCTACTCGACCGTATTGACCGTTGCCGCCACGTTGCCGTCTGCCATGCGTACACGAATGGCATCGCCGGGCTTAAAGGTCTTGGCGCTCGTGGCCACCCCATCATCGCTGTACGCGATGGAATAACCACGGGCAAGCACCTTGAGCGGCGACAGGGCATCGAGCGAGGCTGCCGCACGGCCCAGGTCGGACGCGGGTTTGCTGAGCATCGTACGTCCCTGATGCTCCAGACGGGAACTCGCAAGCGTGAGCGCATGGCGCTTGCCATCGAGTCCCGAGGTGCTTGTAGCCAGACGCTCGGGCAGGCGTTCAAAGCTGGATCGGAACGCCCCGACCGAGCGCGTTATGGCACCGGACAAACGATCGGCCGTCAAGGCAAGCTCTGACTCACGACGCTCGACCATAAATGTCGGATCGTTGAGACACGGGCGGCATGCGGCCGCATCGAGCGCGTCGCCCAAGCGAGCCGTATAGGTATCCCAGGAACGACGGCCACGCTGATCGAGCATCTCCAGGTCGACCTGGGCCGACCCAATCATCGATGCCATCGCGGCACCCAGGCGCTGATGGCGCGCCTCGAGCACATCGACCAACTCCGTCAGAGCCGGCGCCACCGATTCGGCCGCCGCCGTGGGCGTGGAGGCACGGCGGTCGCTCACCATATCGCAGATCGAGGTATCGGGCTCATGGCCAATGCCGGTCACCACGGGCACAGGACAAGCCGCCACCGCGCGGGCAAGCTCCTCGTCATTGAAGGTCATGAGGTCCTCAAAGGAGCCGCCGCCGCGCACCAGCAAAATACAGTCGGGCGCCGGCGTAATGGAAGCGGCACGGCGCAAGCCCTCAATGAGCTCGACCGGCGCACCCTCGCCTTGAACCTTGGCGCCCACGCAGACAAGCTCGACGAGCGGATTGCGACGGCGCAGCGTACGCTTGACGTCGTCGATTACGGCGCCCGAAAGCGAGGTGACGACTGCCACGCGCGAGCAGAACACCGGAATGCGACGTTTGCGCGCTTCGTCCATCAGGCCCTCGCGGCGAAGCTTTTCGGCCAACTGCGCCACTTGTTGACGCAGCAAGCCCTCCCCCGCCAGCGAGAACGAGCGGGCGACAAAGCTCATGCGGCCCGTGGCCTTATAGAGATTGAAGCTACCCTTAAAGCTCACCTGCATGCCGTCGCGCAAGTCGAAGGTGCGCTTGAGATAGGCGCCCTTCCAAATGATGCAGTCAACGGCGGCCGAATCGTCCTTGATCTGGAAATAGCAGTGACCGCTTCGGGCGTTAGGACCACGAAAACCCGTGACCTCGCCCAGGACACTCAGCTGCGGAATGGCATCGAGCGCACCGGCAGCGATTTCTACCGCCTGGCTCACGCTGAGCTCCTTGCGCTCCTGCTCGTCCGAACCGTCGAACTCGGCGGAAACGGCATTACCGGTTAGGTTCCAGCCTGCCACGCAGCCTCCTTTCGTCATCGTGCACAAGGGCTCCGGCCCCGTGCGAAATTAAGTCCAACACATAGTACAGCGCCGCGAGGACGCGAATCCCCGCGGCGCCCAGCGACCCAATTTGTTATCGGTTGGAGTTTCTGTTGTAGCGAGCCATAAGATAGAGCAGCTGAATAATCGAGGTGAGAGCTGCAGCAACATAGGTAAGTGCGGCTGCCGTCAGCACCTTCTTGGCGCCGTTGACCTGCTTGGAACTCATACCCGACTGCTCGATGTACGCCACAGCACGTCGGCTGGCGTCAATCTCAACAGGCAACGTAACGAGTTGGAACAGCACGCTAAACGAGAAGAAAATCAACGCGAGGGTCGTAAGCCCCGCGATGTTCATAAACAGGCCCATGAGTAGCACGATGGTCCAGGTGTTCTGGGTAAAGTTAACGACCGGGACCAGGGCGGTGCGCACCTTCATCATGGCGTAGCCGCTTTGACGCTGGGCGGCATGGCCCGCCTCATGGCAGGCCACGGCAACGCTTGCGACCGATCCGCCCGAACGGTTGGCATCAGAGAGGTACAGGTTGTTGTCCTGCGGGTTGTAATGATCGGTGAGCTCACCAGCGACGCCCTCGATACCCACGGCGTTGCAACCGTTGGCATCGAGCATGCGGCGAGCGACCGTGGCACCCGTATCGCCGTCCGAGCGCACCTTAGACCACGTCTTGTACGTCGAGTTGATATAGCTCTGCGCGGCAAGGCCAAGCACCGTGCAGACAAGAACAACCAGCAGGTACAGCGGGTCGATGCCAAAGCCGTATCCATAGTAATAAGGCATGCGAATTCCTCCGAATCGAGTTACACGTTGGAGGCATTCTACCCACTCAAGCGGCTAGTCTTCCTTATAGCAATTCAATTTTGCCGTCTTTCACCGTCAACCCCATATTGCCCGAGAGCAAATCGTCCAGGCGCGAACCCACGAGCTCAAAGCGCCAGCCTTCGCGCAGGGGGCTCTGCTCGGGGTGCTCAATATAGTCGGCCAGGTCATCGCGCGAGGCGATGACCGAGGTCGCCACGCCCGAGCGCTCGGCAACCAGGCGAATGAGCGCATACATGAGATCCGTCACGCTCTCCAACTCCGGAGAGATCTGGCGATGCCCGCGCACCATGAGCGGCAGGCGATCGTGCGGGCAGCTTGCGCCACGCTTGATGGCCATGAGCGCACCGTCCACGTCGCGCTCCCCCAACTGATCGGTACCGCGAATGCTACGGAACTCCTCAACGCGCACGGGATTGCGCTTGACGAGCGCAAGCAGCGTGTCGTCGGACATGACCCACTTGCGCGGGATGTTACGGCGCTCGGCGCGGTCCTCGCGCCAGGCGGCGAGCTCGCGCGCGATGCCCAGCTGGTGGCGGCTGCACGAGTTGATGCGCTTGACCTTGCGGAATGCCTCGTGACGGTCGGCGCGATAGTGCGACTCGTCAGCCAGCGGGCGTAGCTCGTCGAGCACCCAGTCCACACGGCCCAGCTCGCGCAGGCGACTCATCATCTCGGTATAGGCGACGATCAAGTACTTGACGTCATCAATCGCGTACTCAATCTGCTTATCGGTCAGCGGGCGACGCGACCAGTCGGTCAGCGACTCGGTCTTGGGCAGCGAGACGCCGCAAAACGTCTGAACAAGCGCGCCATACGAAATCTGCTGGCGCTCGCCCAAAAAGGCAGCGGCGACCTGCGTATCGAAAATCGGTCGTGGCAGCACGCCCACGGTATGGAGCATAACCTCCATATCCTGCGAGCAGGCGTGGAAGACCTTAGTCACGCTCTCGTCTGCCATAAGCTCGGCCAGCGGCGATAGGTCGTCGATTACCAGAGGGTCGACCGCGACGCTCTCGGCAGGGGTGGCAATCTGAACCAAACACAGACGCGGATGGAACGTGCGCTCGCGCAAAAACTCGGTATCGACGGCAATCGCGTCGAACTCACGGGCGCGCTGGCAAAAGTCGAGTAAAGCCTGATGTGTGGAAATGTACATATCAACCCATCGAATAAGGTTAGGCCCGAAAAACACGGGTAGGATATCGGCATTGCCTTACAACTATACTCGGTTAGTCACAGAACGGGAACGTAAGTATGCGCTGCCTTATCATCCATAACCCTGCATCGGGCCCCAGCTCAGATGAAATCTACGCATTCACGCACGCCCTCGCGCAGGGCGGCGACGAGGTCGTGATGCGCTTTATCGGCGATGGCATGGAGCCCGAGGACGCCGTGGCAGACGTGCGCGAGTTTGATCGCGTGGTCGTTTCGGGCGGCGACGGCACCGTCTCCAACGTGCTCGACCAGATGCGCGGGTGCGGTGTCCCCACGCTCGTCTTCCCCTCCGGCACAGCCTGCCTGTTCTTTAACAACATCGGTAATGCCCCCGAGGCAGCGGCGCTTGCCAAGGCTTGCCGCGCCGGTCGCACGGTCAAAGTGGACATGGGCGAGCTCTTTTGGCTCGACGAGAACGGCAACGAGAAGCGCCACGGCTTTATCATCATCGCCGGCTCGGGCTTCGACGCCGAGATCATGATGAAGGCCGCCCCCACCAAAAACGACATCGGCGAGATCGCCTACTTCCTCTCTGCGCTCGCCACGCCCAACCCTACGGTAGCGCACTTTACGATTGAGCATGACGGCATTGTCGAGGAGCTCGATGGCATCTGCTGCATGGCCGGCAACACCTCGGTCATTCAAAACGACATCAACCTGTTCCCCGATTGCCGCATGAACGACGGCATGGTCGACATCGCGGTCATCGAGCCCGTAAAAACCGTCCAGCTGCTCCCGACCGTGATCACCGCCGCGCTCGACCCCGCCGGCAAGTTGCTCGGCCGTCCGCAGTTCAAGATCATCCAGACCAAGGAAGCCAAGATCACCTGCACGCCGTCGCTGGGCATGCAGTTCGATGGCGAGATCATCTCCAGCAACTCGGGCGTCTTTGGTGCCCGCGCGCTTCCGCAATGCCTCGACCTCATCGTCGACGAATTCTCACCGCTCGGAAAATAGGAGGACCCCATGAACGACAATCCCCTGATCGGCTTTATTGTCATCGTCTTGGCCATGCTCGTCGGTTACGCCATCAACGTGATTCACCGCCGAAAGAAGTAAATCTACATTGGTATGATATTCATCCAATTATCGTCTCTCCCGTTGTTTATGCAAATCCTAAACAGCGGGAGAGTTTTCTTTTTGACCGCCGTCTAATGCTTTATTCAGCTACAGTAAATGCAGGGTGCCTTTATTTAAATAAAGGCATAAAATGAGTATTATTATCCGTTCATCGTATATTTCTTCACGCTCATCGAGTAAAAGCTGTTGTCGAATGAATACTCTTTACACTTCCTTTAGGCTAATAGATGTATTTATTAGCTGAAATCCTGCACGGTTCCGCGGGGTTTCAACGGTTGGGAGGGATTATGAGGTTTACTCATCCTGTCAACACGCTCAAAAAGCTCGGCTGCGGCCTTGCGTTTGGAGCAGCGGCCATCATGGCCATGCCGACTTCGGCACTCGCCTGCACCCAGATCTACATGGGCAGCAAGCTCACGGCAGACGGCAACACGTACTACGGCCGTTCCGAGGACTTCGGTCCGCGCTATGTTAAGCACTTTGGCATTGAGCCCGCACACAAGGACGGCAACGAGTACACCTCGGTCGAGTCCGGTTTTGAGTACAAGTCCAAGGGCGCAACCTACCGCTACACCTTCGTTCGCGACAACCCCTCACAGTGGGAAGATCGCTACGACGCATATTCCGAGGCAGGCATCAACGAGAAGGGCGTCTCCTGCTCTGCCACGTTGAGCACCTCCTATAACGAGAAGGCCGAAGAGGCCGACCCCATCACCGAGGAGACTGGCATTGGCGAGTACAGCTATGCCAGCGTCATCCTGGGCGAGAGTGCCACGGCCCGCGAGGGCGTCGAGCTCATCGGCAGCCTGATTGACGAGCAGGGCGTCTGCTCCAACGACCAGATCATCATCGCCGACAGCACCGAGACCTGGCTGTTCGCCGCGCTTTCCGGCCATCAGTGGATTGCCATGAAGCTCGCCGATGATATCGCCTCGCTCAACCCCAACATCGGCAACCTCACCTATAACGTCGACCTCGATGACACCGAGAACTGTCTCCATTCCGAGGGCATTGAGTCCATGCCTAAGGAGAAGGGCTTTGCCGAGTACACCGACGGCAAGTTCGACGTCGCCAAGACCTACGGCGAGGAGATCAGCGAGGCTGGTATGCACCAGTGGTCGCGCTATATCCAGGGTCGCGATTACTTCATGGCTCCGCTTGCCGAGGGCACCGACTACGAGATCGTCAAGGACGAGCGCGAAGACGCTCGCGCGACGACCGGCGCCCTGGTCCACGAGATGCAGCCGCTGTTCTTCCAGCCCGGCAAGTCCGACTGGAACACCTTTGAGATGATTCGTTCCTTCGCCGCTCGCGGCGAGAATGTCGCCGGCCTCAACGCCAACACCGACGGCGCCTATGCCATCGGCTCCAACCGCAACACCGAGATCCACACCTTCCAGATCCGTCACGGCATGGATCCCGAGATCGCGACCATTCAGTGGGAGATGCTCTCCAACGCCGAGTTCTCCGTCGCCATCCCTCTCTACTCCGCACTGCTCACCGAGGTCAGCCCCTACTTCAGCGATCAGGATGTCTCCTTCGATCACTGCGAAGAGGAAGACGTCGTGAACAACGAGGAGCCCAAGAACTCCATCAACTACGTCCTCATGGACATCAACACGCTCGCCTATGAGAACCGCGACCACTGCGCCACCGGCGTCCGCGCCTATCTCGATGCCCTGCAGAAGGAACTCATCGAGCAGAATCTGACCGTCGACGAGGCCATGCAGGCCGAAGAAGGCACCGAGGCCCGTACCGCCCTGGCCAACAAGGCCGGCAAGGCTGCAACCAAGAACACCTATGTTAAGTGCAAGGCCATGCTCGAGGAGATGCGCGACTACCTCAAGGAGGGCGATTTCTCCGAGGAGTTCGTCCCGAGCGACTACGATGCCGACAACGACCGCCTGGTCGAATCCATCACCTGCGCCGACGAGGCCCTTTCCGATGAGGACGTGGCCGAGCCCGAGGCCGAAGAGGAAGAGGTCACCGAGGAGAAGTCCGAGGGCAACAACATGGCCGCCATGGCCGTTGGCGCCGTCGTCATCATCGGTGTCTGCGCCTACGTGATCTATCGTCGCAAGAAGGCCTAAGACCCTCATGTCCTAGCTGAGCGGGCGGGACACATGAGTCACCTCGCCCGCTTAACCCGCCTTTCGACCGACGGGAAACCCGCCTGAAATCTTTTCAAAAAAGATTTCCCCGCACACACTTTGCTGTGCTATAGTGCAGCGCAACAGCAACTAGGTGCGACCGCGCCACGGTATCACGAAAGGAGCCACCAACATGAAGAACACGATGAAGTCTCTCAACAACTGGTGGTGGCGTGATGCGAATACGATCGGTCGACAGTGAGTCCCTCACGCCTGTTTTGCGCTCTAGGTGATTGGAAGGCCTCCGGTTTCGACCGGGGGCCTTTTTCTATCTCGAGCCCAATCGCATTCGCATCGCGCGCCTCCGCTTTCTTCTCTTTCACTTCCCCTCCGAAAGGATTTTCACCATGTCTCAGAACACCACCACCGCCCAGCCCCGCACCGTCCAGACCGCCGACCGCGGCAAACTCGACGTCCGTGCCCTTGTCTTGCTCGCCATCCTGCTTGCCGCTGGCTTCATCCTCAACTTCACCGTCGGCAAGGCTATCTCCGGCATCTCGGGCGGTATGATCAGCCCCGAGTTCATTATCTCGGCCTTCTGCCTCACTATCCTGGTCGTGCGCCCCAACATCGGTCAGGCACTCGTCATCGGCCTGATCTCGGCCGCCGTGATCCAGATCACCACCACCTCGCCGTTTGTCGATTTTGCCGCCGAGGGCATCGCTGCCATGCTCATGGCCGTCATTGTCAACGCTGCCGCCAAGGACGGCCAGGTTAAGCCCGCCGTCGCCATCGTTGCAGCCTTCGTGACCACCTTTGTCTCGGGCGTCATCTTCATGGTCATCAAGATGGCCATGCTCGGCGTGGTGAGCGAGCTCGCCGCTGCCATGCTGCCCGTCGTCGCCATGACCGCCGTCTTTAACGCCATCCTGGTCGGCGCTCTCTACTTGCCCATCCAGAAGGCCCTTAGGCTCAATTAAGCCGCTCGGCTTTACGAGCCACCCCATCTTGGCGTTCATTCGTCGCTCGCGTACCCAAGTACGCTTCGCTCCTCTTTCGCGCCAACCTAGGGCCCCTCGTAAAGCCGTCTCCGTGCTTCACCACCAAAGACTGTCCCAAACAGCTAGCTTTTGGGGACGTTCTTAAACGACTAGTCATGTAAGAACGTCCCCAATGACTATGAAAGGTATCCATGGAAACGATCATCAACGTCGACGATGTCTCGTTCTCCTATGGCACGCAGACCGAGCAGGCGCTTAAGCATATCTCGCTCGGCGTGAACAGGGGAGATTTTATCGGCATTATCGGGCCTTCGGGCGCCGGTAAGTCCACACTTGCCGCCTGTCTGTCGGGCGCCGTACCTCGCCACTACACCGGCGCCTTTTATGGCTCCGTGTTAGTTGACGGCCACGACACCTGCGAGGTCTCGCTCACCGACATATCGCAGATCGTCGGCAGCGTATTGCAGGACATCGACACGCAAATGGTCGCCTCGGTCGTCGAGGACGAGATGCTTTTTGGCCTGGAGAACTTTGGCGTTCCCCACGACCAGATCGAGCAACGTGTGAGCGAGACGCTTGAGACCGTCGGTATCAGCGACCTGCGCGACCGCGAGATCGCCACCCTCTCAGGCGGCCAAAAGCAAAAGGTTGCCATCGCCGCCATCCTCGCCATGCGTCCGCGCGTGCTCGTGCTCGACGAACCCACCGCGGCGCTCGACCCCGCCAGCTCCACGCTGGTCTTCGAGACCCTGCGTGAGGCCAACCGTGCACTCGGCATCACCATCGTCGTCGTTGAGCAAAAAGTCGCCCTGCTTTCGGAGTATTGCAACCGCGTGCTCGTGCTCAATCATGGCGAAATCGCGCTACAGGGCGAGCCGCACGAGGTCTTCGCACACGCCGATGAGCTCCGCGCCATCGGCGTTGATTGCCCGCGTGTCACGCGCATTTTCAACAGCCTCGAGGCCGACGGCCTGGCCAGCGGCACTCCCTGTTTGGATGTTGATGAGGCCGAGCGCCTGATTACGGGCATCGTCGACCCCGCACACGCAAGCAGCGACATTCAGGCACCATCCGGCTCGCCGCACGCACCGTCGTTGCGCCCGCACGCCAAAGACGCCGAGCCCGTGCTCACCTTCGATCACGTTGAGTTTGCCTATCCCAATGGCGGCGCCGCCGTCCACGACCTCAACCTGACCCTCTATCCCGGCGAGCTCGTGGGTATCGTCGGCCAAAACGGCGCCGGCAAGACCACGCTCACCAAGCTGCTTACAGGCCTGCTTAAGCCCGCCTCGGGCAGCGTGCGCGTCACGGGACTGGATACCGCAGCCGTTCCCACGAGCCGCATCGCCCGCGAAGTCGCAACCCTCTTCCAAAACCCCGACCGCCAGATCTGCAAGGAAACCGTGCTCGACGAGGTCGCCTTTGGCCTGGAGCTTGCCGGCATCGACCGTGCCGAGGCGCTGCGTCGCGCCCAGCTCGTCATCGACCGCTTTGGCTTGCCGGCCGACGAGGCGCCCTTCTCGCTCTCGCGCGGTCAGCGCCAGATGGTGGCACTCGCCTCCGTCGTGGTCGTAGAGCCCAAAATCGTGGTACTCGACGAGCCCACGAGCGGCCTTGACTACCGCGAGTGCATGACCGTCATGGAAACCGTGCGCACCATGGCCGAGCGCGGCTGCGCTGTAATCATGGTCTGTCACGACATGGAAGTCGTCTCCGACTTTGCCGAGCGCATCGTAGTCATGGCCGACGGCCGCATCCTCGAGCGCGGCCGCACGCACGAGCTGTTCTCGAACATCGAGCTCATGCAGCGAGCCTACGTTGAGCCACCCCAGGTCATAGAGCTTTCTCGTCGCCTGACATCCTCCGTCTCTCCCGCCTTTGCACAGGTGAGCGAGGTCACCGATATCGTTCGCATTACCGAGGAGATGGTCAACCGTGGTTAACGTCATCGACTACATGCCGGGCGACACACTGCTGCACCGCTTGAACCCGGTCGTCAAACTGGGTCTTGCCGCCGCCATCATCATCGGCATCTTCTTGTCTGACACCTACATGGCACTGTTGGGCTTTTTGGCGCTCACCCTTGCACTGGGCGCCTACGCCGGCGTCGCCGACCGTCTGCTCGCACTGCTCAAGCTGCTGATTCCGCTCGCGCTCATCATGCTGGTGCTTCAGCTGGCCTTTATGCGCGACGGCAACATGGCGTGGGGCTTTATCACCGACACGGGCCTCATTACCGGATCGAAGGCCTGCCTACGCCTGTTGGGCGTGGCGCTGCCACTCATCCTCATGCTTATGGTGACCAAGCTCAACGACCTCGCCAACGCCTGCGTCGAGGTGCTGCACGTGCCATATCGTTATGCCTTCACCTTTACCACGGCACTGCGCTTTGTGCCGGTATTTGGCCAGGAAATGAACGCCATCATGGAGGCACAGACTGCACGCGGCGTCGAATACGACACTAGGAATCCCGTCAAGAAACTCAAGCTCATGCTGCCGCTGTGCGTGCCACTGCTTATCTCGAGCGTGGGCAAGACCGATGCCACCGCGCTTGCCGCCGAGCAACGCGGCTTCTACCTGCGCACGCGTGCGAGTTCGTATAAGCGCTACCCCATCAAAGGCCTGGATATCGCCGTACTTATCGTCAGCATCGCCCTTATCGCCATCGGTTTCCTGTTCTAGCAATCGCTGACAGCAACCGACAAACGCAAAAGGCCCCGGCTCGCATCAAACGAGCCGGGGCCTTTACTGTTTCACCAGATAAAACCTACCAAAATAAACCTGTCCCTTTTTGGCAGGTCGAGGGTTACAGGCGGTAGGGGACGCCGCTGCGAATGATGGACTCGCGTACCAGGACATCCATCGCATCGAGGGTGATCTCGGGCATCTCGCGATACTTCTGCAACACCGAAAGCTCCGTGCAGGCCAGGATGACGCGGTCGCAGCCGCTACGGGCGAACTCCCACATCACGCGGTCGAACTTATCCATATCGGGCTCGCGCCCGGCCTTCACATCGTCGTAGATGAGCGACATCACGTCGGCCTGACGCTTTTCACTGGGATAGACGACCTCAACGCCCGCGGTCTCACATTCGCGCCCATAGACGTCTGCGCCCACGGTACCGTCGGTGCCCATGATGCCGATCTTGTGCACCGGCTCGGCCGGCATACTCAGGTTGGGGTCGAACTCGCACTCCCCCATCACCGCGCCGGCCAGAGCATAGCGCACCGACTCGCGCGGCATGTGGATAATCGGCACCTTCGTAAACGACTGAATCTGGTCGTAGAAGTAGTGCGACGTGTTGCAGGGAATCGCTATGTGCGCGCAGCCCAGCGACTCGAGCGCCTGAGCGCACTCTTTCATGGTCGCCAGCAGCTCGGCATGCTCGCCGGTCTTGATGGCCAGCGTACGGTCGGGCATGGTCGACTTGGAAAGCACCACCATGTCGATATGCTCCTGGTCACAGGTAGCAGCCGTATGACGCACGACCTGGTCGTAGTAATACGACGTGGCCTCGGCGCCCATGCCGCCGATAACTCCCAGCTTTTCCATCGCCGCCTCCTTGGTGACGCCCACGCAATTGCGCGTATCATACCCGCGCCCGCCCGATACACACCGGACGGGCGCCACACTCGTCTACTTGTAATACGTCTTGAACAGCTTAAAGTGACGCAGCTTGGTGTGCCACATGCGCAACCAGCGGTTAAAGACAAAATCACCCTTCATAAACGAAGGATCGGCAGCCTTGCCCTCCTTGGCCAGGCGATGCGCCTTCGCACGCAGCTCGGGGTCCTTGACATACTTGTCAACGACGCCCATAGGAACGACCATCCACAGCGCCTCGTCCTGCGCCGTCACAAACTCCGGCTCAAACGGGCGGTTATAGACGTACTCATCCACCACGTATTTGGCAACGTTAAAGCCACTATTGGTGACATAGTAATTACTGCGTCCCTGACGCGTGTTGAAGTCGAAGAACTTAAACGAGCCATCGCGCTGGTCGTACTTGACGTCGAAGTTGGAGAAGCCCGTAAACTTAAGGTCCTCAAGCAGCTTGCGCACGCCACCCATGAGCTCGTCGTTGGGCTCAGTGATGATGCAGGCGTGGTTGCCGACACCATGGGGCTGATGCTCCTCGAGCAGCACGTGACCCAGGCACATCATGCGGACCTTGCCGTTGCGGTCGGAATAACTGGTGAGCACGCGCATGTACTCGTCGTTGCCGGGCACGCGGTCCTGCAAGATGAGGTCATCGGTGTAGCCGCTGGCGTACACATCGCGAATGACCTGCTCCAGCTCGGCGCGATCGGCAATCTCGTAGGCCTTCTTCTGACCCTCGAATTCGTGCTCCCACCACATGATGCCGTCAGAGGGCTTCAGAATCATCGGGAAGGGAAAGTCAATCTGGTCGAGCGCCTCGGCGGAAGCCTCGCCCTGAGCGTTGAGCATCGCCATGGTAAAGGTAAACGTGTGCGGATAGGGCACACCGTGCTTCTCGCACAGCTCGTAGAAGATCTCCTTTTTCTGGCACTGCTCGAGCATGCTGTAGGGCGCATAGGGCGCGATGACGTTCGAGGCAAGCTGGCCGGCGTCCTGAGCCTGCGCGGCGAGCGCGACGTAGTTGTCGCCGCAGCCCATGAGAATAATCTTCTTATCAGGATTGGCCTGTGCGACGCCGTTAACGGTCTCGATCATGACCGGCATGGTGTCGATATCCACGTTGGGCGTGTAATCGATAATTTGGCTGCGATACGCGGGGCCGGTCTGGTACTTGCCAAAAACCAGGCTCTTAACCTGATACTCCTCGTAGAAAGCGCGCGCCACCGAATACGCGTTGATGTCGCCGCCGAGCAGCACGGGGATAAACTCGCGCTCTGTAAACTGCAATGCCATGGAAACTTCCTATCTAGAACTGCCCACACGACGGGCGGTCTTTGTGCAACTGATTTATTCTAGCGTGCCGAGCCGCCGGCACCCAAAGCTCCACCGTATCTATGGCAATCGGCGTAATTATCCAGCACGAAGGCGGCGATCGCCGGTGTACGACAACGGGCAATGAACCCACCGTTGTTGTAGGATTCAACATGTTGCCCGCCCCGTCGAAAGGTACACTGTGCCCCAGGCTCATCCGATCAACAACCCCATCATTGACGCCGCAAAGCGCGAACTTGCGGATCGCGCCCAGATGGCAGCTCCCCTACGCACCGCAAACGATGCTTACAACGGGCCTACCCGCATCGTCTCAATCAACACGTCGGAGCACAAAGGCACGCGTAAGTCACCCGTCGCCGACGGGCACGACACCGTCATCGAGCAGTTTGGCCTCGCCTCCGATGCGCACGCCGGACATTGGCACCGCCAGGTCTCCTTTATAGCTGCAGAGTCTATCCAGACGGCGCAGGCGCGCGGGCTCGATGTGCACGAGGGCGACTTTGGTGAGAACTTCACAACCCAGGGCATCAACCTGCTCTCGCTCCCTCTGGGAACGCAGCTCAAGATTGGCAGCGAAGTACTCGTCGAAATCAGCCAGATCGGCAAAGTCTGCCACACCCGCTGTGCCATCTACTATCTCGCCGGCGACTGTATCTTCCCCCACGAGGGCATTTTTGGCGTCGTGCTGCAGGGCGGAGAAGTCCATATCGGTGACGACATACAGGTGGTCAGGCTCGGCGACGGTACCTGTTCCTTCACTCCCGCCGAGGCACTCAAAGAGGTGGAGCAGGCTCGTCGCGAAGGGACCCTGTAGTTGCAAAACCCCACGTTAAGGTAGCTTTTACAGCCAAAAATCCCGTTGCAACAGGGTGCCGTAACGTTAAAGTTGAACTCTATGGTTTCTCAACAATTCACCATTCCCGCAGGTCAAGGCCAAAACCTCAAGTTCAACTTGACCCTTTAGAACCTTTAAGGTTCAAGTTGAGGTCGAAAGCAGTAGTAGAATACACTTCGACCAATAACCTACGATTGATTGCAGAGGGACTGGATGCAGCATTCGAACCATCGCACCGCAGCGCTCGTCGCGTCGAAGCCGGCTCGTATCATCACGAGCGCCGCGCTCGCCGTTGCGCTGACGGCCACGCCGATGCTCTCCCCCGTCGCGGCCTATGCCGCCTCGCAGGCAACGCAGGATCAGCTTTCCGCCGCCCAGAAAAAAATCGAGGACGCTACGAGCGCCTACAACGACGCCCGAACCAAGCTCGAGGATCTGCAAAAGCAGATCGACTCCAATGAGGCGAACATCGATAAGATCGAGGCCGAGCTACCCGAGCAGCAGGCCAAGGCAAGCTCCGCCATGCGCGATCTGTATAAGTACCAGAAGGGCACCAGCCCCATCGTGAGCTTCCTGGTAAACACGCAGAGCTTGGGTGACTTTATCACCACCTGCAAATACACCAACCAGATTACGAGCTCGAGCGTCGACGAAATCGAAGAGCTTAACAAGATGCAGACCGAGCTCGAGCAGAACAAAACCGAGCTCGATCAGGCCAAGTCTCAGCTCGAGGGCGAGCAAAAGAATGCCGAGGACGCGCTGGCGCAGGCACAGCAGCTCCGCAGCGAGGCGCAGGCAAAGGCTGAGCAGGAAAATGCCGCCGAGCTGGCAAAGCTCGAGGCCGACAAGGCCGCTGCCGCCGAGAAGATCTCGGGTACCGGCGTGAGTGGCAATAACTCCAACAGTCAGGCCACCAACTCCAACACCACCATCGACACCACGCCGAACAGTCCCAACAGCGGCAATTCCGATTACGACTCGTTCATTAACGAGTGGACGAGCCGCATCGACAACTACCTTGCCGGCTCCCCTATGGCAGGCCAGGGCTACAACTTTGCCGTTGCCGCCTGGAATACCGGCGTCGATCCCCGTTGGTCCCCCGCCATCGCCTGCATCGAGAGCAGCAAGGGCCTCTATTGCGCCGGCTCCTATAACGCCTGGGGCTGGAGTGCCCGCGGCGGCGGTTGGCGTAGCTTTGGCAGCTGGAGCGAGAGCGTCTCTGCCCACGTTGCCTACCTGGGCGCCAACTATGGCTCCACGCTTACCCCGGCAGCCGCCAAGAAGTACTGCCCGCCCACGTGGCAGGACTGGTACAACAAGGTCGCCAATCAAATGAACCGTATTTAGGTGCAACTGCAAAGGGCCCCAGACGGGGCCCTTTTCGATTATCTAAGAGACGACACCGGTCGCGTTACCGATAACAACGACGACGCACATGACGGCAAACATAAACCCGAGTGCCTTGAACCATAGTTCGACAAAAGCACTCCCCCGATACCGATCGAGAACGGGAAAACGACGTCGAAGCCTACGCCGGTCGAGCATTCCGAATGTAATGAGCAGCACCAGGCCATCGACCATAAAGAAATACTCAAGTGCCAAAAACCACGTTGGATAGTTTCGGTTTTCGCTCGTCGGCGTAAATACCGCAAAATGGCTGCCCATCAGCAGCAACAATGTTGTCGCATAGACGCATCCATTCCATATGCGCCCCACGGGCTCGGGGATACGCGAGAGCAGACGCGCACATTTGGACGTCACGAGAGAGACGATCGAACGCCGTCTTGCAGAAGACGGAAGCGTGAAGGCAACCGGCTGCTGTACCCGTTGCACCTGTGGCACCGCGGCCCGGGGCACGCTGGCAGCAGAAAAGGTCACGGGCGACGGTGCAGGGAGACATAGCTCATATGCCGCACGCGCAGCATGCCCCAGTGCCTTTGCACTCGCAAAGCGCTTAGCCGGATCGAGCGCCATCGCCATGCAAATCACATCCGCCAGCGGAACGGGAATGCCATGCGCCTCGCATTGCTCACGTATGTCCCGCCCCGGTTTGGGGTCAGTTCCCGTCAGGCAAAAGAACAGCAGTGCGCCAAGCGCGTAAATATCGCTGCGGACGCTCGTCTGCCCAAACCCAAACTGCTCGGGCGGCGCATAGGAACGCGTGCCAAACTTGACGGTGTCGGCGTCGGCGCCATCGCGCCAAACGCGCGCGATTCCCAGGTCAATAATCACCAGCGACGAGAAGGTCATGCCAGCATCGGCCGTATACCTCACGCCCGATACGATGATGTTCGAGGGTTTAAGATCGCGGTGGATCACCGGTGTCGCCGCCTCCCCCGCCGCCGCAAAGCCGGCATGGAGCTCGCTCACCGCATCACACAGGACGGGATATAGCACACGGGCATAATCGGGCGTCGCGCCCAGGCGCCCCACGAGCGCCTCGAGCGTCTCACCTTCGACATATTCCATCACCACATCGAGCTCCTCGCCCGCGCGGCGGCAATCGACAATCCGGGGTAAGTGTTCAAAACGGCGTCCGGCCCGCTGAGCCGCAAACAGGCGCTCGTAGGCCCCGCCAATCTGCGCCGAAGCATCGATGCGCTTGCGGACAAAGGGACCGAGAGACCCGCCGCCAGAACCCTCAAAATAGACGAGTTCGGTCGTCTCGACATCCGAGCACTTGAGCACACGCTCCACACGATAGCTGTCATCGCGGTCGAGCGACGCCAAATGCTCGACAAGTGAAGCAGTCAGTTCATCATCGGAATATGTTGGGCTCTGAGTATCCATAGCGTCCATCATAGCGCAGGGCGCGGACACCCCATGGTGTCCGCGCCCCGTTCGTTCGCATAGTTGTTTTGGTAACAGCCAACTCAGCCATCGGCCGCTAACTCACCGTCTCCTCGCCAAAGCGATACAGTTCCTCGTTGACCTTTTGCAGGCTGCAGCCGCGATCGATACAAAAGATAATGATTGCATCGCGACGGTCCTTGCAGTTGAGGACGCTCACTCCGGCAGCCGTCAGGGCGCGGTTGGTCTCCTTGAGCGTCAACGCCATTGCAAAGGCAATCTGCAGCACCTTGTTGCGGCTCGGATGCCGCGCACCGGTAAAAATCTGATAACCAAAAGTCTCATTGAGGTCGGCCATGCGCACCACGCGCGAGCGCTCTAAGCCCTTTTCCTGCAGCAGCTGCTTAAGATAGTCCGAAAGCAACGGGGCGGCAAAGTCGTGTTCTTTGATATAGCCATCGATGTTTGGCGCATCGAGAAGCTCATTGAGTAACTCGTCCGTCAGCTTTTTATCGGGCATACGACCTCACCTCCCATACGGCGCAACGGTAGCGACATGTTAGGCCAGCACCCAGCTTGCAGCAGCAGACTTATCAAACACGTTGGCAAAATAGAGAGCCTTCTTGATGTCACCATCAAAGTAGATATTGCCCGCCACGGAGCCACCGGCGGCAAGGGTGCCAGACTGCAGCTCATCGGAGCCCTCGCTGTAATAACCCTGGTTCTGCTGAGCACCGTTGGCGTCCTCGCCCTTCCAGTCGTAGATATTGTAATCTGCACCCTCATCACCATTGTTGACGTACGTGACGTGAATGCCCGTCATGGTCGAACCGTCATAATTTGTGAGACCGGGCTGGACGGAATCGACAACGACGGAAAGACCGGCAGCCGTGGTCACCGTCGTGCCAACAGCCAGGTCAGTCGTAGACTGCTCTTCCTTCTTCGCCTCTTCCTTCTTGTCGCCATCGCCGGCATCCTCGGTGACGGTCGCCTTATCGCTACCGCAACCGGCAAGAAGACTAACAGTCCCCAAGGCAACAGTGGCGAATGCGCCAAGTGCAGCGCGACGGCTCAGCAGCACTTCGTTTTCGAGCTTATTCATCATGCATCCTTCCTATGATCCGGCTACCGCGCCGGCACACAGCACATCGTAGGAAGGATTGAACGGGAATTCATTAGCTGCGAGCTAAGACAGACTGAGGGTCTCAGAACGGTTTAAGCTCATTGAAGCAAAAGGCATCGTTTCTGCAGGTAAAGAAAGCGGAACGGTGGCCTTGCGGCCGCCGTTCCTGTGAGCATCCTTGTAAAGCGGGGTCAGTTCTCGATCCGGTTGCCATCGAGGTCTTTGAGCCCGAGGCCGGCGACGTCCCCGGCGAGGAAGCGCCCGACCATCCACTCGAACCACTGGAGGTCGTTAACGTACCACTCGAAGTGCGAGTGCCAGCCGCGGTAGAAGATCGTGAGGTGCTCGCCCTCTCCGCAGTCGATCCAGAGCGGTTCCCCGAGCACCGCTACGGAGACCTCGTAGTACGTCCCCCAGTCACCTATGTCCTCGTAGCCCTCGTCGCCGTAGCGGTGAGTCTTCACCGCGCAGCTGTCCAGAAGGGAGAGGACCCACTCCCTGAGGCCGTCGCTCTCGTAGGCCGGCGTGTACACGCTCGCCGGACGTTTGTCGTCGCAGTCACAGACCCACCAGCCGGCGCCGTCGCGATAGGAGTATCTGGCCATGAAAGGCTTAAGCCGCGGACAGAGCGCTTGCTCGTCGGGATCTCCCGGCACCATCGTTAGCGCCCGTTCAGCCAGTTCGTCAACGAGTTTGCGCCACGAGGCAAAGTCCTCATCGGTGCACTCGTCGGCCTGGAACTCGTGCATCAGAACACCGTTCTGGTTCCACACCTGCGCGAGCATGTCGGCGAGGCACTGGCCGTACCAGCGGCTTTCCTCCCGCTTCGAGAGCCAGGCACGGACCCGCTCGGGGGTCCATCCCTCGCGCGCCTCTCCGTAGAGGAACATTTTATGCTCGGGTATCATCATCGTCTTCAAGTGGGGCCCTCCGTTCTACATCGGCCCGGACGCCCACATTATCCCATGAAGCGTCACCCCGCTGTCAGGTACCCCGGTTCGTCCTCGCGGTCGATCCTCAGATACGCGCTGCTCGCCGCGTCCTTGCTCCACGCCGCCCCGTTGCCGCCCACGAGCGCCTCGGAGCACCCGTAGAACGTCTGTGAGATCGTGAGCCCCGGGGACGGAAGCTCCCAGTCCGCGTACGGCCAGTATCCGCATCAGCGCCCTGCACCCCGAGAACGCGTACGTCAGGTCCGCCAGGCTCGCCGGCGAGAACCCGCGCAGGTCGATCTTCCATCACCGCCGAGCAGCTTGCGAAGCAGAACGCCATGTCGGACATGCGCCCGAGGTGCCCCATGCCCTCGAACGACTTGATCCCGCCGTATGCGTAGAACCAGTAGTCTATGTTCAGGAACTCCACCTGCTCCATGTCGGCCTTGAACGCCACCCGCCCGAACGACCCCTTTGCATCACTCCAGGGAAGGCTACCGCAAGACCACCATCGGCCTAGGAGACGTCCTCAAGGGGCTGTTCAAGTGAGGGGCTAGAGCCTCACGTCCGCCGGCGCGGGATTCTCCGCGAGGAACCGCTCGACGGGCGTCATGGCGTCGTCTTCGAGGACGCGCGCGGCAGCGTCGGGACAGAGCTCGCGAAAAAGTCTCACGGCATCCGCGTCCGCCCCGATTGGGGAGAGTTCAGGCCGCCTCGGGTCGAAGAGGCGCTCGTCGTGGGCCACCCGGTTGCGCACGCGTAGCACCCCGTCGAGGGCCCGCAGCAGCTCCTTGCGCCTCGTTCCCCTCGGCCAGGCGCGGTAGAGGGCCGTGCGCCATATCGCCGCCTCGCGCGAGCGGTCCGCGAGGTGCACCCAGAAGCCCAACGTGAGGTTCGAGACGAGCTGGCCGGTCGTAAAGCCCGCGGGGAGCTTCTCCACCGCGGCGTCGATGATCTTGCGGTTGATGCGGTTGAGGTCAAGCTCGCCCCTCGCGGCCTTCCTCATGAGGGGCCGTCGAACGGGGGAGTCGTCATCCAGAAGCCAGTGCGCGTCCCCGCCCCAGGCATCCGAGAGGGCCCTGTCGTAGGCGTTACGCATGGCGACCTCAAGGTGCGCAACGTCGCGCATGAGCACCTGCGCGAGCGAGATGTTCCACTCGTGGAGCTCGACGGCGCGGTCCGCGTCGCCTCCGCACGCCTCGAGGTAGGGCGCGAGGCGCTCCTCGGAGAGCCAGAGCCCCGCCCACTCGCGGGTGCCGGTCGTCATCTCTTCTGCCATGGGGACTCCAAATGGGTAAAAATTGAGCCCCGGTGACTTGAATCAGAGGTCATCCCGGGGCCATCGATAGACAGTGTACCCGCCAGGCGGGCTTCTAACAAGCTGATTCGCGGCCCCTACATCATCCCCTCTTGAATCCCCCTTGAATATCTCCCCCAAGTGTTCAGTTTTACGCTTCCACTGACAGAGGAGGGCCGGGCCAGTTGATGGACTCAAGGCATCGGTTCCCGCTCGCGTCCACGAACACCGACACGCCGACGTAGACCCGCTCGGCGGGCCCGGGAACCCGGTAGGCCATCTCGGCCGGGTCGAACTCTACGCCGCCGTCCATGGGGTCCTCCCCTCGCCAGATAATCGAACATGTTTTCGTATTATCTGGCGGCGGGATGTGAACGCCTGCGCGAACGACTTCGCGCCGGACATGTTCTCGAACCCCTCCTGGTGAATAGCTAGCAAGGTGGGCAAAACCGCACCTCCCCTCTCGATACCGCAAGGGTTTCTTCGCGGTGACAGACCGGCACCGTTCATCGTTGTTTCGGGCTCGTTCGCAGAGTCGTGAACACGCTCCCCTCTTGTTCAGCGCATAATGGCGCACCGTGTGCGGCCGTGCGGCCGCACGCTAAAGGAGAGGTGCCCGCACGGGCATCGAGAGAGAGGATGCAGCATGAACCTGAGGGAGAAGTACGGTGAGTGGGGCCTGATCCTGGGCGCGACCGAGGGCGTCGGCAAGGCGTTCTGCGAGAAGATCGCCGCCGGCGGCATGAACGTCGTCATGGTCGGCCGTCGCGAGGAGAAGCTGAACGTGCTCGCCGGCGAGATCCGCGAGACCTACGGCGTGGAGACCAAGGTCGTGCGCGCCGACTTCAGCCAGCCCGGCGCTGCCGAGACCGTCTTCGCCGCGACCGGGGGCCTGGACATGGGCTTCATGAGCTACGTTGCCTGCCTGCACAGCTTCGGCAAGATCCAGGACACCCCCTGGGAGAAGCACGAGGCCATGATCAACGTCAACGTAGTGACCTTCCTCAAGTGCTTCCACCACTACATGCGGATCTTTGCCGCCCAGGACCGCGGCGCCGTGATCAACGTCTCGTCGATGACCGGCATCAGCTCCAGCCCCTGGAACGGCCAGTACGGCGCGGGCAAGGCCTTCATCCTCAAGATGACCGAGGCCGTGGCCTGCGAGTGCGAGGGCACCGGCGTCGACGTCGAGGTCATCACCCTCGGCACCACCCTAACCCCCAGCCTGCTGTCCAACCTCCCCGGCGGCCCGCAGGGCGAGGCCGTCATGAAGATCGCCCTCACCCCCGAGGAGTGCGTCGACGAGGCCTTTGAGAAGCTGGGTAAGGAGCTCTCCGTCATCGCCGGCCAGCGCAACAAGGACTCCGTCCACGACTGGAAGGCCAACCACACCGAGGACGAGTACATCCGCTACATGGGCTCGTTCTACCGCGACTAGCGGCTGCCGCGGCGCGTGCGCGAGGGTGCGTGCGGGTTCGCGGGTAGAGATGCGAGTGCGAGGGTTTCTTTGCGGTGGCGTGCGGATGCGGCGCCTGCGAGGGAACCCTCTTTTCATGGGTGGGCGCAGTGAGCGTCGGCGCGAGGGCGTGGTCGGTGTGAGCTGGCTCAAGAACCGCCGCGGTGCTCGGCCCTACGCCCTATCGCTCACTCCCGGGCTCCGCGCCGTCTTGATAACCGCAGCGATTCCACCCGTCATGGCAGACCCGGCGAGCGTTGCAAGCTCCTCCATGGGAAGCTCCGAATCGGTACGCTCCCACTGGTGATAAAGGGCCAAAAGGCCGGAGCAGAAGAACGAGACGAACACGTCGAAGTACGGCCCCAGGTCCTCCGCCAGCCCCAGCGCGTCGCGCTTTGGTCGGTGAGCGAGGCACGGAGCACGCGGTGCATCCCGTCGGCGCCGAGCCCTCGAACAGCCTCGGCTCCGCTGCCTAGAGCTTCGCCACGTCGCCCCCGTGTTCGCCGAGCAGCGCCTTGGCCGCGACCACGTTGTGCGCACCCGCGAGCCGCAGCTCGTAGGCCACCTTCTCCTCGGCGGTCTCGGCCCGCACCCTCTCGATCTCGGCCGCGAGCGCCTCGGCGAACTCCTTGGACTTGGCGACCTTGGTCACCTGCGCCTCCAGCTCCGCGATGCGCGCGTCCTGGCGGTCGAGAAGCTCCTTGTAGTCCGGCGTCGCCTCTACCTGCCTCGCTTCCTGCTCCTGCGGCTCCTGCGGCTCCTCCGGCTGCCCGAACTTCCCGCGTCCCAGGCGGGCAGATACGAGAAATGCCCGCAACGTCTCCGTTGCTGGCATTTTCCGGGTCGGTCACAAACCGGTCTCATCATTGATTTGGCGGGATGGGCTTACGCTATTTCGCTGCCATACCGTCTAAGTTCGATAAATAACCAACGAGGTTTTCTCCTTGAGCAAAGAGATGATCATACGTTATTATTCGAATTCCATTCAGTCTCGCATTTAGGCCATGGAGAGCCCTAGTCTCCTCGTCGCTCCAGCCATTTGAGCGGCCGATTACAATCGTTGCCTCCGGATGGTAGGCAACGATTTGTTCGCAGTCGATCAGGCCGTTTCTGGCCACCTCCGTAAAGACGTCTAAGTATCTATGGCATTGTCCGATTGCTTTGGAAACGTCGCTTGAGAAGTAATGGTTCCTATGTCCTTTGTCGTAAGCGAGTACGGGCAGATTAGGTCTCTTTAGTTCGACAATATCCCTGTAGCCGGCAAGAATCCTTGGCATCAGCATGTCCACTTGGTCGTGCGGGGAAATGTTTCGGATCTTCTCGTTGACGATGAATTGGTTTCCGAAGGACCAAGGATGTTTCTCACACCATTCCTGGTAGGCTTGCTCCCTAACTTCTCCAGTGTCAAGTAGGAGCCTGAGTTCAGCCATGGCAGTTTTCATTTCTGAAAGCCTAACCGAATAACGCAATGCATTTGCAAGCTCAGAAGAGATTTCGGCACCTTTTAGATGCTGAATGAGATCCTTCTGGGAAAGGGCATTAACTAGTGCAGAAGTTACCTTTTGGGGGTCAACGCCGCTCATGTCAACTTCTTGCCCATTAAGCTTTAAAGCAATGTAATTGCCAGTCTCTTCTTCATTGTTTACAGCAAGCAGTTTCGAGAGGATGGCATGCAATCTGAGCGTGGCTTCATCATTTAAATTAATGCACTTATCTTCTGAGACACACCATTCAAAAGGAAGGGCGCCCTTCTTGTAAGTGGTTAATTTGATTGTGAGCTCGGATCCATGATCATGGTTGATAAAAAAGGGAACGAGCACAACTTTCGTCTTCGAGGTTTCGTGGATTACTACAGGGTCTCCGTAGTCGCAGCGACCACTCGAAGCGGTTTTCCTAGACATGATTTGGGAATCGTCCATACAGGGCCCTTCTCCTAAGGCAACAAGCAAAGAAAAGCGGTAGGCTAAGCCAGCCCGCAGATGCAACGGACGTAGCCATCATCAACCGCCGTACCATTTAAGTAGCAGTCATACATGTCGCAAGCAGGTAGGGCCCACATCTCGATTCCGTCTACGAACGGCTTGCCCAGAGGGTCGAATACACCGGGGAACTCGACCCTACCCAAGTGCGTCGGCTGGCTTTCATCCGTGGGTACAAGAAAGACGTTGGCAACGGCATCGATTCCGTTATCTCGCACGAAATAACGGTATGCGCGCTGATAGAGGATCTGCTTGGTAACAGACTCAACGCCCGGAACGCCGAAGGTCTTCTCACCGAGCGCGGGCTTGTAGTACTTCGCATCGTAGATACAGAATGCCTTGCCGCCTTCGCCGGTGTCAGCAATCGAGATGACATCGGGAATGAGGGTGGCAACGTCACCACAGGGAGTGGAGCCGTTCTCAGTCCATTTGGTCCACTTCGGACGGGGAATAAGCTCAATGAGCTTCTTGCCAGATATGCCGGCCCATTTCTCGGTGAGCTCGATTCCAAGCTCTCCGATGGGGCGGTCAAGCTGGTTGCCGAAGGCAATCTGGCAGGCGTCTTCCCAAAGGTTCTGAAAGACGGGCGTTCCCAGGCAGGCGGCATCGTTTGTGTTGGCGGTAACTTCATCGGATGAGATGAAGAGCCGCAGCATGTCTATGACGCTTTGCTTCCACGTAATGAACTGGCTCGATCGCTCCTGTTCAAGCTTGTAGAGAATGTAGTCCCTCTCGCCGAAATCATCGAGATTCTCTGCCGATAGCTCTATGGGATCGATTGAGAGCAACTCGGCAAGACCCGTCTCAGTCAGGTACTTGGAGCACCGGGTCAGAACGCAGCGATGAAGCCTTGTTACGTAGTCCGCAACGTCTTGGGAGGTTTCCGTGGTCTCGTACTCGAAGTAAACGGGGACTCCGTTCGAAAGGAAGGGCTGATATCTGGAGATAGTTCTCTCCCAGTCGATGGCGCCGCTGCCGTTCGTCTTGCTGCCCCTGAGATAGTTCGAATAGATGCCGTTCTCACTAAATGAATCAATGAGGGCCAGCATGAGCGCGAGCATTCCGCTCGCGCTCACCGAATCGTCGTCAAGCTCGTGAAACACGCTGGGTCCGTTGGCCCCCTTGCGGACCACCCTGAGGACCTGCTGCATCTCGGCGCGCCCGTCTTCGCTCAGGAAATAATTCGCACCCTTGTTAATGTATTTGGGGTAGACGACAATCGGCCGGTCGCGAAAGATCGCAATGCCCACCCAAGTAAACTGAAAGCAGTCCCGCGCGCGCGGACCAACGGGGACGGTGCCCATTACCCCATCATCGCCGCTCAGACCCGAAAGAGGAGCGCTCAGCACCCCTGCAACCGCAAGGGCGCGAATGAGGTCTTGAGCCGCATCGCTATCCAGTTGCATCTTCTTCGCGAGCGAGTCGGCGCTATATCGTGAGAGCTCGCGAACGTAGACCGGGCCCTTCAAAACTACTCTTCCGCATCAGGCTCGTGGTCTTCGTTGGTCGAATCATTCTCCCCGAGGAAGAGCTCCCGAACGGGGCCAAGACCGTTGAAAACAGAGAGACCATTGACATCAAAATCCTTGCAGACCTGGGAATATGTCGCAGTGGATCCAAGGCTGAAGATGTTGCCCTTTTTCATCTTTGCCGCATCCTCGAACAGGTACAGAAGCACCTTGTTCTTGAACACGCCTGCGAAGGAATTCGGATCCGCGAGTGCCGTCTCCTTGATGAAGTAGGGGCCGATGAGCTTGTCCTCGTTCACCTTGTTGGCGATAAGGAGCGCGTTGATAGCCTTGCGGAGCTCGTTCCATTTGACGTAGACGACGGAGTCGCCCTTGGCTACAGGAACCTCGTAGCCCGCAACGCCCTCGTCCCCCTCGTCGATACCCATGTAGCGAAAGTCCCAGCGTCGCTTGAAAGCGGTATCCATGGGAAAAACCCCCTGGTCGGCGCTGTTCATGGACGCCCACAGATACATGTTGTCGGGAATAGAGACCGTGCTTACGCACTCGTTCGAATACTCCTCGTTTTCGAGGACCTTCGCATCGTCCTCAGCAACGTTCACATGGTTGAACGCGTGGTAAAGGTATTTGCCGAGATCCTGTGAGACTCGCACTGGATACTCGCTTCGTCCGTCCCTGCCTCTGTCGAGCAGCTGGAACACATCTCCGAAGACCGCCGCGGGGTTGGCGCGGTTGATCTCCTCGATGAGCAGAACGTATTTCTTCTCAGGGTGCTTCTTGGCCTTAACGTAGACATCCGTGAAGGGGCCGGGGACGAAATCGTAGTAGACCTCGTGCCTACCTTCATCGTTCACGTCACTAATGGGTTTGTAGCAGCCGACGAACTGGGAGTACGTGTAGTCGGGATGGAACGTCACGCGCGTTACGCCGCCCTCGGTCTCCCCGAAAGTCGATTCAGCCCTCTTGCCGAGCTGATACGACTTGCCCGTCCCGGGGGCGCCGAAGTAGATAAGGTTCCACGGAAGAGAAGAGGGCTGCTGCGGGCTCTCATCGACCGATACGTCGGAAGCAGCGAGCTTGATGCTAGAGATCGCGAGGGTGTTTTTCGCCCGCTCGCTGTAGGCGGCAAGCTCGTCTGAAGTGTACGCGTTGTTTCGGGAGACCTCATTTCCGCCATGTTCGACGAGCATGGGGTTGAGTCCATCCTTGACGGCAGACTTCAAGATTCTCGTGGTGCCCTGGGTCTCGGCCCCCTCGTTAACGAGACTGACCACGCTCGCGCCCTCGGCGATGACGTCGTAGATTCCGCTCGGCGCGTAGACGATCCCGTCATCGCCTTTCATGGTCTTATAGAACGAAGTCTCCGCGAACGCCGCCAAGGTCCGCTTGATCCTCTCTTCCATGGCGGGGTCGCACTCCACGACGCCGGAGGTGAGCCAGTTGAAAGCGACTCCGACAAGAGCCGCCTCGTTGGGCTGGGCGACCATGTCGATCAAATCCATGTTGGATGCAAACCGAATGAGCTTTCGGAATCGAAGACCGCCGGTCCTCTCGGCGCTGAGGTTTTTGGATTCATCGGCAAACGAGAAGCTGGCAAGATGCCATATGAGTTGGAACGCCGCGTTGAGCGATTCGATTTGAGACTCGAACATCGCGTTGCCGGCGAGCACGTCTCTCACGGATAGGCCCTGGAGGTCGATGCTGTTTTTCTCAGCAAGCTTAGAGACGGAATCGATGGTGGCGTTATCGAGGATGCCGGTGCCGCCGTCCTTCTTACCCTTTCCTATTTCGAGACCATAGGCATGGGACCCCGGCTTTCCAGCCGCATACCACATGATTATGAGGAGGGCTATGGTGCGTTTCGGGTCAGACAAGGAAGTCTTGGTGACGAGGCGCGGGTCTAGGTCCCGTGGCAGTGCAAGTTTCTTCGGCAGCGGCATGGCTCACCACTCCTTACGATTCGAGGTCGCGCATGATCTGCTCGGCAATCGCTTTACCGAGCAGGGGCGGTACGGCGTTGCCGACTTGTTTCATCTGCGACGATTTCGGCCCATAGAAATGATACGCGTCCGGGAAGGACTGGATGCGGGCGGCCTCGCGAGTGGTTATCGCGCGGTCGAGATACGGATGCGTGAACTCGCCCGAGGAGGGTGTGTCGTAGCGCGTCGTGATGGTTCGCGCGATGCCGTCCTTCTTCATGCGGCACCACGTGCCGCTGTAGATGGACTTGGTAAGGTGCTCGCTGGGCAGCATCTCCTTGCCGCACTCGGGCGGAATCATTCGGAGCCGTTCAAGCGTGACCTTTGAGTGCGCGGTCGCGATGTGGTTGCAAAGCTCACGCGAGCCCTGCCGCAGCATGCGCTGGTAGTCGGATTGGGGCTCAAGCCGATACCGCGAAACCTCTTCTCCCTCGCCGGATTCGAGATAGGCTAGATCGCTGATAGCATCCCAGATGGTGGCTCTTCTCCCGTTCGGTGCGGGGAGCTTCACCGGCTCGTCGGCATCGAGTTTTCCGATGATGCATGTGCGGTGTCTGTCCTGCGGTACGCCGTAATCTGCGGCGCATAGGACGCCGCAGTTGACGGCGTACCCGAGTCCGCTGAAGAGCTCGACGATCTCGTTCTTGAAGTAGCCATTCTCCGTCGTGAGAAGATTGGGGACGTTCTCGATCACGAAGTACTTCGGCTTCACGAACTTGACAACGTCGTAGTACTTGAGGAAGAGGAAGTTCCTTGGGTCGTTGATGCTCTTGCGTTGCCCCTTCTGGGAGAAGCCTTGGCAAGGGGGGCCACCTATGACGGCCGTGGTCTTGCCGACATACTCCGAAAACGTCTCCTCGATATTCAGGTCCCGTATGTCCGCAACGACCATCTTGGTATCGGGGCGATTGCGCGTATAGGCCTCAGCAATCGAGGGGTCGAACTCGTTCGCGATCTTGACGTCAAAACCGGCGAGCTCGAACCCGAGCGACAGTCCGCCGACGCCGGCGAACAGATCTATTACAGTCGGTTTCGTCATAGCTCGTCCTGAATCCTATTGGTCGCGATGTCGTAGTAGGTTTCCTCAAGTTCTATGCCGATGAAGCGCCGGCCGTTCCGTATGGCGGAGACGCCGGAGCTCCCGCTTCCCATGAAGGGATCGAGCACGAGGTCGCCGGGATTGGACAGCTTCTCCACGAAGAAGTCCATGAGAGCGATGGGCTTCTGCGTAGGGTGCTTTCCGTACCTGCGCTCGCTCTTTGGGGTCACGGGGGACTCAAAATAGTCATGGACCACCTTCCCCTCGTTGTTGAATGTCCCGACGCGCGCGCCATAGGTGAAGTAAATCCAAGACTCGGTGGAGTTCACGAAGTGCAGGTTCATGTTTCTGGGCATGGGATTTTGCTTGTGCCACGTCCCGGTCGTCTTGTAATAGAACCCGTGCTTCACTGCCTGAGCGATAATCGATTCAACCTTGATGACCGCCATGAAGACGACCATTGACCCGCCAGGCTTCATGACGCGAGCCGCTTCGTCAAAGAACGAGTCCATGGACTCGTTCCATTGGTCGTACTCAAGGTTGTCCCAACCTGCTGCCCCGAAATAGTTGTCACGGAGAGCCTTGAGGTTCGTAGCGCGTTCCTTCATGAACAGGCCGAGGTTGTAGGGAGGATCAGTAAGAATGAGGTCAACTGAGTCCCCGTCGATACTGCGGAGCGCCTCCAAGCAGTCGCCATTGATGAGCGTCGGGGCGTAATGGCGGCAATCGCCCACGTGGTTTTCGCAGGCCTTATCTTCGCTTGAGCCTTCGGTCCACGCGTCAACGGCGCTGAGCTTGAACCTCCATTGATGCCCAACCTTCTTGGCCGGGAAGTCCTTGGTCTTTATCCAGGTTCTAATCGTCTCCGGGGTCACGCCGACATGGGAGGCTATATCCTTCATAGTCACCCAAGGTTCTTCCATCGTATTGCCCCCTGAACAAGAAATAACGCGAATCAGCAGAAAATAATACAATGATAAAACTCGGCTATTCTCAAGAACAGTATTGACCTGTCATAGAAATCTGCATGCCGGCGTCATTGGGGTGCGTCTACGTAAATAACATTTTCTACCGCCCAGCGGGGCAACCACTACCGCGTGCTCGCCCGTCGGGGCCGTCCGCTCCGGGTGCCGCGCCGGGTCGATCGTGCCACGCCCCCTGCGGCGCGCACCCTCCGCTCCCGCGGCCACGACGCTGCCGCCACCCGCTCGCCCGCACACTTCAGTGGTTGTCACCCCGGGCGGCAGGCACCCCGCCGCACGCATGCGCTCCCGGCTCGGCGCTCGCGCGGTGCCGGGTCCGTGAGGGGCCGCTACGAGATCTGTCAGCGGTAGCGTAAAACTGAACACTTGTTCAGTTAGCCGTTGACACAAACACGTAGGCGTTACGCATGGCGACCTCGCGGTGCGCGACGTCGCACACGAGCACCTGCGCGAGCGAGATGTTCCACTCGTGGAGCTCGACGGCGCGATCCGCGTCGCCTCCGCACGCCTCGAGGTAGGGCGCGAGGCGCTCCTCGGAGAGCCAGAGTCCCGCCCACTCGCGGTTGCCGGTCGCTGTCTCTTCTGCCATAGGGACTCCAAATGGGTAAAAATTGAGCCCTGGTGACTTGAATCAGAGGTCATCCCGGAGCCATCGATAGACCGTGTACCCGCCAGGCGGGCTTCTAACAAGCTGATTCGCGGCCCTTGCATCATCCCTTCCCGCGCCTTGAATATCAACTTCATCCGAACACTTCCCAAATTCATCCGCACCTGTGCGGATGAATTTGGGAATCCGATGCCCTGAGGGCCGGATCAGCCGGCCCCGGGAGATTGGAGGACTCCACGTCTGAACCTCCCGCATCCCGGGCGGGCAAGATAAATGCCCGCAACGATTGCCACTGCGAGCATTCTCCAGGCCGGTCACAAACCGGCAGGCTCCGACTATTTGACGTCACCGTGTAAGTGTCATACAGTAATACATGACAGTAGGACACCATTAAGGAGGTAGACAATGGCAACCATCTCTATCCGGGTCAGTGATGACCTCAAGGCCAAACTCGAGGGATTGGCCCACGAATCGGGTGGCACCATCTCAGGAGTGGTCACCGAAGCCCTCGGATCAATGGTGGGCAGCCCCCGCACCGATTACCCCGAGGAGATGGCCCCGCTGACCATAGCGCCGGTCAACCGCCTCATCCTCCGCGACCAGGAGCTCATCCTTGCCGCCCTCTCGGAGTACGAGGAGGATGCCGCCTACCACAAGCGCAATGCACAGATATTCGAGAAGGGCTACGTGCGCGAGTACCCGGAGGCATTCGCCGCGCTTCGACCGGAGATTCCCAACTCCCGCTGCGAGGAGCTGTACGACATCCTCGACATGTTCCGCGTCCTCAGGGCCTCATATGAGGACCTGCCTGAAGATGAGAAGGCCGAGGTGGACGAGCGCGACATCTCGCCTCAGGGCTTCGACTACAACGATATGGAGGAGGGGCGTCTCGCCGGCTACGTGAAGCACCTCTTTGCGGACAAGCGCTATGAGGAGCTCGCGGAGCCCCTGAGGAAGTACTCGGATGGCGGGAACTCGCATGGGCCCCGCCTCGAGATGTACCGCCGCATGCTTCACTGCTTCAAGCCCCTCTGGCGCAAGCATATGCTCGGCGACCGCTTTCTCGGCCTCGCCGAGATCGAGAAGGTCATCGCTGCGCAGCGCTACGACTCTGGCTACTAGGAGGGAGCAACCGATGCCTGAAGACATCGGACGAATTTTGAAGTACGCCATCGATTACTTCAAGGGCTGGAGCGTCCACGGGACGGCCGGGAGCCGCCGAACGCCTACGGCGTGGAGGACGTGCCGCTCGGCGAGCTCGACCTGACGCCGGGGCTGATAGGGCGGGCGCGCGAGGAAAGGGGCGATGCCCCGCTGTCCTGGCCTGAAGGGAAAAACGGAATAGACGGACCGACCGTCCGGCTGAGTCTGGGAAGAGGTTCCGGACGGAGGGCGGGGCATGGCCACCGGACCCATCGAAAAGCATCTCCACCGTTCCTTCAACTGGGAAAATGCCGCCCCCGGGGCCCGGAAGGGGACTCGGGGGCGTTCGGCTGGCTGCGGGAACGACCTATCCGCTCAATGTGTTCGGCTGAGATCGGAAATCAACCCCTCGTAATCTACATTGCCATAGCCCGCTGGACAGGAACGATCTTGTCAAGCTCCGGCTCGATTCTTCTTTTCTCGGCTTCAAGGTCAAACGCCATCTGAGCGCGAAGCCAATAGCCATCCGTCAGACCAAAGTAGCGGCAAAGACGAAGATCGGTGTCAGCCGTCACACGGCGCTTGCCCAAAACAATCTGCCCGATGCGCTGAGCCGGGATCCCAGTCTCCTTTGCAAGACGATATTGGGAAATGCCCATGGGGACAAGAAACTCCTCCTTAAGAAGCTCCCCTGGAGTTACCGGCGACAGCAGGCCGCCTGCAGCCACCTCATTTGTGGTAATCGACGATTTCAACATTCCAAGCCACCCATTACAGTCTGAAGTGGGCCACCGATAAATTTCGATGGCGAGCATTCGGCGCATTGCCTACGATACGGGCAAGCCCCGAGGGGCCGCCGATCGGGCGCCTCCGGATGGCCGTCTGCCCCTGCCCCGTAGAGGGCCCGGGGGGTGTTGCCACCGGGGGCGCTCGCCGCTCCGGACGACTGATAGGAAACTGCCGGGCGCAAGCGCCACGGCCAGGTAATGTGGGTGTCGC
>DBFOLV010000017.1:0-8605 GCA_048430825.1 Collinsella sp. | reverse complement strand
CCACCCCCAATATGTTGTAAAACACCCCCGAGCATATGTTCGAAAACACACTATGTTGTGTTTACAGCAAAGGCGGGATGCCACCTGTGGCACCCCGCCTTTCAACCTCAACCTTCAAGTTGACCTTGAGGCGATTTTTGCGTCCTTTTACATGGCGTTCACATCGCCCCCAAACTCCCCCACCCAAGGCACGTGCGGCCCACCACCGCGACGACAAGTGGCGAAAAATGGGACGGGCCCCAGATTGCCCATGCGCGCGCAAAAGCACGCCGCGGCAATCTGGGGCCCGTCCCCAAATACCTATAAATATGCAGGCCAGCGATGTGTTAACGATGCGCCAGCGGATGCGCCGCCAGATAGACCTCGGTCAGTTGCGTGCGGTCGACATGCGTGTAGACCTGCGTGGTCGAAATATCGGCATGGCCCAAAATCTCCTGCAGCACACGCAGGTCGGCACCGCCCGCGAGCATGTGGGTGGCAAAGGAGTGGCGCAAGGTATGGGGATGGAGCCCCACCAGCCCCACCTGACGCCCATACCGCTCGCATATCGCATGCACGGCCTGGCGCGACAGGCGACGTCCGTTCTTATTTAAAAAGACCGCCGAGGTCTCGGTTCCGCGGGCATGGGCCGCCAAGCGAGAACGTCCCTCAGTTACATAGAGCATCAGAGCTCGCGCCGCGCTTCCCACCAGCGGGGACAGGCGTTCCTTTGAGCCCTTACCGCGAACGAGTACAAAGCCATCGTCAATATGGATATCGCCCACATCGAGCCCCACCAACTCGCTCACACGCAAACCGCATCCGTAGAGCACTTCCAAGATGGCATGGTCGCGCAAGCCCATCTCGCCCTCGGGGAAGTCTTGATCGAGCAGAGCCGAGACATCCTCCACCGATAGATACTCCGGCAAACGCTCAGCCTTTTTAGGCAGGCGCAACGCCGCCGTTGGATTTTGGGCTACAGCCCCATCGCGCACCAAAAAGGCATGCAGGCCCTTCACGGCTGCAAGCGCACGCTCCACCGAGGCATCGGAATAGCCCCCATCGCGACGGTCGGCGACAAAGCCCTCCACGACCTGACGAGTCACCTCTTCAAAAGACACAATACCCGCCCGCTCCAGATAGGCGCAGTACGTCGTCAGGTCACGACGATAGGCCGCAATCGTGTTGCGCGCCAAACCCCGCTCGACCGCGAGGTAATCGAGATACTCCCCCGCCGCCACGGCGAGCGACGAGGGAGTAGCTTCGGTATGTTCCTTATTCGCCGGCACCCTTAGTCCGTAGCGAGGTTCATGGGCGTCACCTGCAGACGGTCGACACCCTCGTGCTGGCCGATCGAAGCGCGTACGAACTCGCGGAACAGCGGCTGCGGGTTGGTCGGGCGGCTCTTGAACTCGGGATGAGCCTGGGTTGCCACATACCACGGATGCACGTCGCGCGGCAGCTCGACCATCTCGACCAGGCGCTCGTCAGGCGACAGACCCGAGATAACCAAACCGGCGTCCTCGAGCTGGTCGCGGAAGGCGTTGTTGAACTCAAAGCGGTGACGGTGACGCTCGTAGACGAGTTCCTCGCCATATGCCTCGCGAGCAAGGGTATCGGCGGCGAGCTTGCACGGATAGGCGCCCAGGCGCATGGTGCCGCCCTTCTCGGTCACGTCCTCCTGCGAGCTCATCAGATCGATGACACTATACGGGCCGTCCGGATCGAACTCAGAGGAGCTGGCGCCGGCAAGGCCGACGACATTGCGCGCAAATTCGCACACGGCCACCTGCATACCCAGGCAAATGCCCAGATACGGAATCTTGTGCTCACGGGCAAACTCGGCCGCGAGGATCTTGCCCTCCAGGGCGCGCTTGCCAAAGCCGCCGGGGACCAGGATGCCCGAGGCGTCGCCCAGAACCTCGGAGACATTCTGCTCGTCGAGGCTCTCGCCGTCGACCAGCTGGACGTCCACATGGCGATCGTAGAAGACGCCCGCATGGTGCAGGGCCTCGATAACCGACAGGTACGCATCGGGCAGCTGCGTGTACTTGCCCACGACGGCGATCTTCACCTTGTCGGCGTGATGGTTGGCGTGATTCTGTTTGCGCAGGAACTCGTTCCACTCGCTCATGTCGCGCTCACGCGGGTCCAGACCCAGGCGCTCGCAAATGCGCAGGTCAAAGTCCTGCTCGGCAAGCAGCTGCGGAACATCGTAAATGCTCGCGCAGTCCTCGTTGGTAAAGACGCAATCGGTGTCGACGTCGCAGAAGCTTGCGATCTTTCCGCGGATAGCGTCATCGATATGGTGGTCGGAGCGCAGCACGATAATATCGGGCTGGATGCCAAAGCTGCGGAGCTCCTTGACGGAATGCTGTGTGGGCTTGGTCTTGACCTCGTGGGCGGCGGCGATATAGGGAACGAGCGACACGTGGATGTAGCAGACGTTCTCGGGACCGGCCTCCTTGCGGTACTGACGGATGGCCTCGACAAACGGCTGGGACTCGATGTCGCCAATCGTGCCGCCCAGCTCGGTGATGACTACATCGGAGCCGGTCTGCTCCTCGATGCGGCGGAACTTGTCCTTAATGGCATTGGTGACGTGGGGAATCACCTGCACGGTACCGCCCAAAAAGTCGCCGCGACGCTCGCGGGCGATTAGGCTTTTGTAGATGGCACCGGTCGTAAAGTTGGAATCGCGGGTCAGGTTCTCATCAATAAAGCGCTCGTAATGACCCAGGTCCAGGTCGGACTCGTAACCATCCTCGGTAACGAAGACCTCACCATGCTGGAACGGGCTCATGGTACCGGGGTCGACGTTCAGATACGGGTCGGCCTTTTGCATCGTTACCTTGTAGCCGCGCGACTTGAGCAGACGGCCCAGCGAGGCCGCGGTAATACCCTTGCCCAGAGACGAAACCACGCCGCCGGTCACGAACACATGCTTGGTCATATTGAGTTACCTGCGCTTCCCGTAGAAGTTGTCCATACACATCTTACGGGTCTTCATTGTAATACTCGCGACGCGCGCCGCACACAATTTTTCTTACGCGCAATCGCATTTCTCCATCTCGAAACAAAACGCCGCCCGGTTGCCCAGGCGGCGTCGTTTCCACTATGAATGTGCGCTGTTATCGATCGGCGGCTTCATCCTCGATCAAGTCCTTCACGAGCATACCGGCACGGATGCCCTCTAGATACAATTCGCCACGCTCCGTGAGACAAATACCATTTGCGAGCTGGCCGCCGTCGTCGCTGTAGCGCGAGACGACCTCAATGATGTCTTCGGATTCCAAGCGCTCAATTGCCGCGCGGGCGCGATACGGAGACACCCCCACACGCTCGGCAAGCGTCTTGCGCGAAAAGCCATAAAATCCGCCGTTGTCTTCGGACAGCTGTGCGATCTCCATCAGCACCTGCACCTCGACACGCTTCATATCGTTGACACTCGCACGACCCTTGCCAGCCATGGCAGCCTCCTCAAACCGAGCACGGGCATCACCTGCACCGTGCGCGACCGGCACACCCCATGATGGCCGGCAACATCCATCATGCGGCATCCCCGCAAAAGGATGAAACAGTTAGGGTTATTGTATACCGCCCAAATCGCTTATAGGCAGGTAAACGGGCTATTTTTAGGTTAAACGGTAGCTTTGTTGATAAAAGGGGCACACCGAATGCATACCCGATGCGCCCCTTTCAGACCAATTTATCCAGGCTTAGCGGTGGAAGAAACCACGGCGCTCGAACTTGGGCTCGCAACACACGTTGATGCCCAGCTTGCGCAACACCGTCTCGTCCGTCGGCGAGATGATCACGCTAAAGAAGGCATCGCAGCCGCGCAGCTGCTCCAGGCCCGAAAGGACGCGGGCCGCCGTCTCGCTCGTTGCCGAGGTGATCGAGAGCGCCATAAGCGTCTCGTCGGTGTGCAGGCGCGGGTTCTTGCTACCCAGGAAATGCGTCTTGAGCTTGCTGATAGGCTCAATCGCCTCATCGCTAATGACCTCGAGCTCAAGGTCAACGCCCGAGACATGCTTAAGTGCATTCATGATGAGCGAGCTCGCGGCGCCCAGGCGCGTGGAAGTCTTGCCGGTCACCACGGAGCCGTCGGGCATGACCATGGCGCCTACGGGGCCACCCGTCAGCTGCTCCCTGGTAAGGGCGGCCGAGCGTGCCGGCGAGTAATTCTTGTCGATACCGGCCTTCTTCATAATGATCTTGAGACGATCAACCTGTTCATCGCCCACGCCGGTACGGCGCACATTTTCGACCGCGGTAAAGTAGCGGCGGACAATCTCCATCTTGGAAGCGTCGCGGCAGGCATCGTCATCGGTGATGGCAAAGCCGACCATATTTACACCCATGTCGGTGGGGCTCTGGTAGGGGCTCTTGCCCAGGATCTTTTCCATCAGAGCACGGACCACCGGGAAAGCCTCGACGTCACGGTTGTAGTTGACCGTGGTCTTGTTGTAGGCCTCCAAGTGGAAGGAGTCGATGATATTGGCATCGTCGAGATCGGCCGTGGCGGCCTCATAGGCGATGTTGACCGGATGCGTGAGGGGAAGGTTCCAGACCGGGAAAGTCTCGAACTTGGCGTAGCCGGCGGCGGTGCCGTGCTTGTGCTCGTGATAGAGCTGAGACAGGCAGGTGGCGAGCTTACCTGAACCAGGACCCGGCGCGGTGACCACGACGAGCGGACGAGTGGTCTCGACAAACTCGTTCTTGCCATAGCCGTCGTCGGACACGATCAGGTCGACGTCGTGCGGATAGCCCTCGATGGGATAGTGCAACTTGGCAGGAATGCCGAGCGCGTTCAGGCGATTGCGGAACACATCGGCGGCGGGCTGGCCGGCGTACTGGGTGATAACCACGGCAGCGACAGCAAAACCGTTGCCGCGGAACAGGTCGACCAGGCGCAAGACGTCCTCGTCATAGGTAATGCCCAGGTCGCCACGGGCCTTATTCTTCTCGATGTGGTTCGCGTTGATCGCGATGATGACCTCAACGTCATCGGCAATGCTCTTGAGCATGCGGAACTTGCTGTCCGGTTCAAAACCCGGCAGCACGCGACTCGCGTGATAGTCGTCAAACAGCTTGCCGCCAAACTCCAAATACAGCTTGCCGCCAAACTGCGAGATGCGCTCCTTAATATGAGCGGCCTGCAGCTCGATATATTTCGCGTTGTCGAAACCCTGGCGCATGTATGGCTCCCGTCCCGTTTCCATTTAATGTTCTAGGCGATTATAACGGAGCCCGCCCTCCCCGATACCCAGACCATCAACAGCACCAACCAAACACGCCCACCGCAACCACCGGGGACCCGGGGTAGCTAATTTGGAGCAGGGAACAAGTCACTCCGCACCAACAATGGAAACGTCACAGGCAGAGCCAAAGCCAGCAAACGTGCACCGGAGCGAGCAAGCTGCCCCCTGCCTGCAACAATGGCAGCGCCGCAGGTTGAGCATAAGTCAGCGAGCGCCGTCCAGGACGTACAAGTTGGCATGAAAAAGGCAAGGCATAGACCTTCTGGTCATGCCTTGCCTTTTGAATGACAAATTGTCGTTCTGGGCGGCGCGCAGCGTCGACCGGTTCCGCGGTTTGGTAAAACCGCGGAACAAAAAAGCGCCCCCTCCCGCGCACGGAACGGGAGGGGGCTAAAGGTAGGAGTCTACCGGTGGGTTGACCCCACCGGACAGACGATGACCAGGTGATCCTTTACAGGATCGTCAAGGTTTCCGTGGGGTACCCGTTGGGTACTTAGAGCAACACGCAGGCGACGGTCAGGATGATGGCGCAGACGACGGAGAGCGCGACGATGAGCTTAAGGGCAAACTTGAGCCAGGTCGTCCACTCGATCTTGGCCAGGGCGAGACCGCCCATGATGGCGCCGGAGGTCGGGGTGAACAGGTTCACGACACCGATGGCGGCGGAGAAGATCATGACCATGACCTCGGGCGAGAAGCCGAGCTTAACAGCCAGCGGTCCCATGATGGGCATGGAGACGGTGGCCATACCGGAGGTCGAGGGGATCAGGAAGGACAGGCCGAAGTAGACCAGGAAGCTCATGGGAGCGAAGATCACACCGGACAGGCCAGCCAGGGCATTGGCGGCAGCGTCGAGGACGTAGACGTCGAGGCCGGTGTTAGCCATGAGGACGGAGATACCACGAGCGAGGGCGATGACGAGAACAACGGACATCATGTCGGCAGCGCCGGTGATGAAGGTGTTGACGATCTGCTTCTCGGACAGGCCACCGATGATACCGATCAGGACAGCCATGAGGAAGAACCAGGTGGAAGCCTCGTCGAAGTACCACTGGCCAATGGGCAGGCCGGTGATCAGGGCAGACCAGCCCTGGACGACGGCGTTACCGTCGGCGTCGTAGACAGCGCCAGCGTCGAAGAAGTTGGCGACGCCCTCGTTGAGGTCGGCCAGCGGAATGAAGCCGACGATCATGACGACGAAGGTGAAGGCGAAGGCGATCAGAACACCCTTCTGACGACCGGTGAGCTTGACCTCCTTGTGGACCTCGGAAGCAGCCTTGCCGTGAGCCTCTTCGGCGTCCTTGAGCTCCTGCATCGACAGGATGGTGGAACCCTTGTCAGCCTTGACCTTCTTGGCATAGTTCATCACGAAGAAGATGGACATAGCGGTAGTGACAATCCACAGGACGGCACCGAGGCCGATGATGATGGACTGGTTGACCTCAATGCCAACGCCGGTCAGAGCGTCGACGGCAGCGCCGACGGCGAACGGGTTAACCGTGGAGCCCAGGCAGCCGCAGCCAGCGCCGAGCAGGACGGTAGCGGCACCGACCATGGGGTCGAAGCCAGCAGCCATCATGGTAGCGGCGAGCAGGGCGTAGAAGGGAACGGTCTCCTCGCACATACCATAGGTGGTACCACCGAGGGAGAAGATGAGCATCAGCACGGGAATGAGCATAATCTCGTTGCCCTTAAGCTTCTGCACCAGAACGGCGATGCCGTTGTCCAGGGCGCCGGTCTCGGTCATCATACCGAGGAAGCCGCCCAGGATCATAACGAAGAGGCAGACGGGCAGAGCGTCAGCGAAGCCCTTAATCGGGGCGGTGCAGAAATCGCTCAGACGGGCGGCAGCAACCGCGCCGCCGGACGTGCCGGAGACGATAACGGTAATCACTGCGACAATTGCCAGCAGAGCAAGAAGAATGGTGAACGATGAAGGCATACCGCGCTTTTTCTTAGCGGTCTCAGTCATAGTTCTCATCCCCCCTTCATAAATCATTTACTGATCTCGCCAGAAGCGGCTCTTCCGTGCCGTGCCTGCCGCTTGATGCGAGATTATTACCAGATAAAACTGCTCGGGGTGTGCAGCAATACACCCCGAGCGAGATGCTAGATGCTCTTACTTGAGCGTGGCGTACATGACAGCCTTGATGGTGTGCATGCGGTTCTCGGCCTCGTCGAAGACCTTGGAAGCGGGGCTCTCGAAGACCTCGTCGGTGACCTCCTGCTCGGTGATGCCGAACTGCTCGCACTTCTCGGCGCCAATGGTGGTGTTGGTGTCGTGGAAGCTGGGCAGGCAGTGCAGGAAGATGGCACCCGGGTTGGCCATAGCCATGACCTCGGAGGTGACACGATACGGGGTGAGCTGAGCGATGCGCTCGGCCCAGACCTCGTCGGGCTCGCCCATGGAGACCCACACGTCGGTGTAGATAACGTCGGCACCGGTGACGCCGTCCTTGACGTCGGTGGTCAGCTTGATGGTGCAACCGTTGGCCTCGGCGATGGGCTTGCAGGCCTCGATGACGTCGTCGGCGGGCATGCACTCCTCGGGGCCGCAGGCCACGAAGTTCATGCCGAGCTTGGAGCAGACGACCATGAGGGAGCGAGCGACGTTGTTCTTGCAGTCGCCCATGAAGACGAGGGTCTTGCCCTTGATGTCGTAGTTGAAGTTCTCCTGGACGGTCAGGATATCGGCGAGCATCTGGGTGGGATGCCACTCAGTGGTCAGGCCGTTCCACACGGGCACGCCGGACTTAGCAGCGAGCTCCTCGACGTCGTCCTGGGCAAAGCCACGGAACTCGATGCCGTCATACATGCGGCCGAGAACGCGGGCGGTGTCCTCGATGGACTCCTTCTTGCCCATCTGCGACGAACCGGGATCGAGATAGGTCACGCCCATGCCCAGGTCCATGCCGCCGACCTCGAAGGCGCAGCGGGTACGAGTGGAGGTCTTCTGGAAGAGCAGAACGATGTTCTTGCCCTCGAGATAGCGATGCGGAACGCCAGCGCGCTTCATATCCTTGAAGTTCTTGGAGAGCTTGAGCAGGTACTCGATCTCCTCGGTGGTGAGGTCGAGAAGCTTGAGGAAGCTACGGCCGGAGAGGTTAACACCCATGGTTCGATTCCTTTCGAAGAAATGAATTACGTAAGTATCAGTGTTGCCCGTTTAACGGGCGAAGCCGGTGCGGTTGTAGGGGGACCGCACCGGAAACGGAAAGACTTAGAGGTCCTCGCGCCAGAAGGGCATGCTCATGCAGCGCGGGCCGCCGCGGCCGCGGGAGAGCTCGGCGGAGGGCACGACGAGAAGGTCCAGGCCCTCCTTGTACAGCACGTCGTTGGTGACGGTGTTGCGGGCGTAGACG
>DBFOLV010000016.1:0-22361 GCA_048430825.1 Collinsella sp. | reverse complement strand
TGGGGTGGGGCGCTTTGTTACCGGGCCTGTTTTACAATCCCCCCCCCACAACGCTAGTCCAGCTTGGTGCCCGGTACTTGTGGTGCCTCTTTAAGCAACGCTTTGAGCTCGTTCAAAATGGAAACGGGCTGACGGTCGACGCCGTCCAGATGGAGCGTGGCCACGCGAATGGGCGGCTGATATTCAAGCGAGCCGATGAGCACGGGAGAACCCAGGAACCGTTCGATGTCGCTTGCGATCTCGTCGATCGCCTCGGGGCCGAGCTCATCGAAGAGTGCCACGAATGTCGGCCCCGTCGAGCGGAACAGGCGACCCTTGCCGCGCGAGCAATCCACCAGACAAGCGGCACATTCTGCCAAAACACGGTCGCCCGCATCAAAGCCAAAACGGGCATTGACCTGGGCGATATCGTCGATTTTAATGGCGATCAACCCCGCCTTGCGCGCCACGCGACGCATTTCGCCAATGGCGTTGACCAGGGCGTGGATATCGCCCAGGCCGGTCACGAAATCAGTTGTATCGGCCAGGCTTCGGTTGATGATAATGCCCACGTACATGTTAGGTTCGGTATCGGTGCCGTCCAAGCGGTAGCCCGTGCAGTCGCAAAGCGCGTACGCTCCGGTGACATCCATCACGCGGTACTGCATGTAGTGGAAGTGCCACGTGCCGTTTATCACCATGTCGAGCTCGGTGCGTACGTTGTCGCGGTCCTCGGGATGAACGCGGGCAAGCCACATGTCGAGTGAGTTAAAAGGGTGCTGGGAGGGCAGGTCAAAATCGCGCACGGCGTTAACCGACCATTGCGATTCTCCCGTATCGAGATTGAGGATAAACGGATAGCGCGTCTCGGAGCTCATGGAGATCGCTTGGAACACCCGGTCGTTGCAGGGAAGCTGATCGACGATTGGGCGTTGCGGCGCGTCATCGTTTTTCGGTTGCTGCACACGATGCATAAGCTTATAGCGATACATCTTGCGATCGGCATCCATCGTCATCTGGCGACGCGTGTCGCCAGCAAGTTGATCGACGCGCGAGCAGCCAAAGCTAAAGCTGCCGATCATGGGCGCCTTGCCACCTGAGCTCGCCTCGATCAGCCTGGTGCGTACCTGCTCCAAGCGCTGCTCGAGTTCAGTCTCGTTTGCGGAGAGCGAGATGAGCACAAACTCGTCTCCACCGATACGGAACAGCATCTCATCGTGCTCCATGGTTTCGGAGAGCGTGCGGCAGATGCTCAGAATATAGCGATTGCCTTCGGCGTGGCCAAACCTATCATTGCAATGCTTGAGATGGTCGATGTCAATATAGGCGCAGGTGAAGGGGTCACCTTTGTGCCAGAGTTGCTCGACGTGACGGTCGAATCCGTTGCGGTTGCCCAAGTTGGTGAGCGGGTCGATATAGGCGTTGCTCTCAAGCAGTCGGCGCTCTTGTTGCAGGACGGCATGCGTCTTTTGCAGTTGCTCGCCAACGGCGCGTAGCCCAGCAGGCAGGGCGGCAACGTCAAGCTCGGCGGTCGAGACGCCATTCGCAAGTCGCTGAAGATAGACAATAATCGATTGCTCGCCCATGCGGTACGACTCGTTCATGATGGATAACCTCCTTGGGCGGAACAATGGTTTGTATCATATCCCCAATTCGGTTTGAATTGGGGATATAAGTTAGCTAATGGAGGCAAATTCCCCCTTCGGCGGTGGCGTTTTGCGCGCGAGCGTATCAGTTGTTATTGCCACCATCGAGCAATGCCTCAAAATCCTTCGCCGGCATGGGGCGGTAGTAGAGGAAGCCCTGAGCGTAGCGGGCGCCCATTTGTCGTAGCATGTCCGCCTGCTCATTTGTCTCGACGCCTTCGACCTCGACGGGCAGATGGAGCGACTGCGCCATTTCGAGCATCGATGAAATGATTTGCGTGCTGCGGCCTTGATCGCGGTCGGTGGGCGCAATCTGCCAAATGTGCTTGTCGAGCGTCACCATAAAGCCGCTTTCCTCGAGTGCGGGGATATGGGTGCACATGCTGTGGACGGCTATTATTCGACAGGCGGTAGCGCGACGATGCGATGTTCGATGAAAATGCGACTGAGACGATATATGTTGACGGGTATACTTGTCCCGGTTTAAAACGCAGGAACGGAGATGGTCGCATGGCACAGCCGGATACGACGCACGCGGTGGGGCTTGCGCTCGAGGGAGGCGGCTACCGCGGTATGTATACGGCGGGCGTGCTCGACGTTTGGATGGAGCACGGTTTGACCTGCGACCATATGGTGGGTGTCTCGGCGGGCGCGGCGTTTGGCTACAACTTTAAATCGCGCCAGATCGGCCGCGCCATTCGCTACAACAAGGCCTATTGTGCCGATAAGCGCTATGCGGGTGTGACCAGCTGGTTGCGAACCGGTGACATGTTCAATGCCGATTTTGCCTATCACGAGGTGCCCATCGAGCGCGATCCCATCGACCTGGAGACATATCGCGCCTGCCCTATGCGGTTTACGTGCGTGTGTACCGATATCGAGACGGGCAAGGCCGTCTACCACGACCTGCCCTATGGCGACGAGCGCGATATCGAGTGGATCCGGGCGTCGTCGGCGATTCCCGTGGCGACGCGTCCCGTTGCTATTGGCGGGCATAAGTATCTGGATGGTGGCGTGGCTGATTCCATTCCCAGCGCTTGGTTGTTTGCGCAGGGGTATGACCTCAATATCGTGGTACTCACGCAGCCGGCGGGCTTTGTGAAGCAACCCAACAGCGTGATGCCCATGCTGCGGCGCGTGTTCCGTCACTACCCGGAGTTTGTTGCAGCGCTCGATCATCGGCATGAGGTTTACAATGCCACGCTCGATGACTTGGCGCGTCGTGAGGCTGCCGGCGAGGTCTTTGTGGTGCGGCCGAGCGAATCGGTGAAGGTGCCGTCGCTATGCCGCGAGCCGGATGAGCTCGAGCGTATCTACCAGGTCGGCCGCCACGATGCGGAGGCGACCTTGCCGGCGCTGGAAGCGTATCTGGCAGAGTAGAGCAAACTGCCGTGGACTCGGCGGAAAGCGCATCCCGGAATCGGCGCTAAAAATGGGATGAGGTTTCCGCGAGAGGCCCGTAGCGGAAAGCGCGCCCCGGAATCGGCATCCAAAACGGGATGCAGTTTCCCCGACGGCGGGTTTTGGAAACGGCGTCCCAGAATTTGCGCCTGGAATGGGATGGGGTTTCCCAACGGAGCCGCATGCGGAAAGCGCATCCCGGAATGGAGGTCCAAACTGGGATGCGCTTTCCATTGCTGAAGATGTGAGGCTGCGGATTAGCTGCTCGGCTTATGCCTATGCCTGCTGCCAGGTATCGACAAGCTCCTTGGCGGCGACGTAGGGGTCGTCGGCACTGCAGACGGCGCTCACCACAAAGAAGCCATCGACGCCGGTGGCCTTGAGCTGCGGCAGGTCGGCCGTCTTGACGCCGCCGCCCACTACGATGGGCACGGGGCTTGCCGCGTGGAGCGCGGCCAGGTCCTCAAAGCTCTTGGTGATGATGGAGCCATCGGCCGCGCGTCCGCAGTCGCGCTTGGTCTCGGTCTCGTGGAGCGGGCCGATGCCCAGGTAGTCGACCAGGCTCATGTCGGCGGTCTTGACGTACTCGAGCATCTCTTCGCAACGGGCCGAAAGGCCCACGATGGCATCGGGGCCCAGAAGCTTGCGGCAGACCTCGACGGGAATGTCGCTCTGGCCCACGTGCACGCCGTCGACGGCAATACCCTGCTCGCGTGCGGCAAGCACACAGTCCAGACGGTCGTCGATTAACAGGGCGACCTGACCGGTCTTGCCGGCCTGAGCGATTGCCTGCGCGGCGTCGCCGGTCAGCGCAATGATCTCGCGGGCGCTTGCCACCTTGGAGCGCACCTGGATGCAGGTAAAGCCTGCGTCGAGCGCCTGGGCCACCACATCGCCCACGGGGCGCCCGAGCGTGTTTTCGGGGCCGAGTACCAGATAGGCCGAGATATCAAGGTTGTCGCGGATGCTCATCGTGCTTCCTCCTGCTTTTTGATCTGTGCTTCCATGCGCTCGAGTTTGCCGGTCATGGTGTCGGTAAATCCGGGTCGAATATCGGCTTTGAGCACGACTTCGGTGCGGATGCCCTTGCTCGCCAACACAAAGGTTGCGTCGCGCACGACCTGCATGACCTCGTCCCAGTCGCCCTCGATCTCGGTGAACATGGAGGTGGTGCGGTTGGGCAGGCCGCTCTCGCGAATGACACGCACGACCTCGGCGACCTCGGCGGATAGCTCATCGCCGGTGCCGCACGGGGCGATGGCCACGGCGACGAGCGTGTTCATGCCGGCATTGGTTGCGGGCTCGGACATGGCCTATGCCTCCTCGAGCTCGAGTCGGTTATCGGCGATGTCTTGGGCGGTTGCGCGGTAGAGCTCGTCGATAAAGGCGACCTTAAAGCTTGCCGGGGTGTCGGCGACAGCGGCGGCACGCGTGCCGGCCACGTTGTAGACGGCGGTGCCGCAGACGGCTGCCGTAAACGGGTCGGCGGCGCAGGCATACACGGCCAGCACGCCGCCCTGCGAGCAGCCGCAGCCGGTGATCTTGGACATGAGCGGGCTGCCGCCGTGAGACTTGGCCACCGTCGTGCCGTCGGTGATTAGGTCGACTTCGCCCGAGACCACAACGGCGCCACCGGTGTGGCGAGCGAGCGCCACGGCGGCATCGCGGGCGGCGTCGACCGTGTCGGTGGTATCGACACCACGCACGCGGCTCAGATCAGCCGCCTCGCCCTCAAGACCCCACAGGCCGGCGAGCGCGATGATCTCGGAGGCGTTGCCGCGCACGATGGCGGGCTTATACTGCTTGAGCTCGTTTACCAACTGGGTGCGCAGGCTACCGATGCCCAGGCCCACCGGATCGAGCACCCAGGGCTTGCCGGCGTCGTGTGCCGCCTTCGCCGCGCGGGGAATCGTCTGCTCGTAGATGGGGAAGAGCGTGCCCATGTTGAGATAGATGGCGCCGCCGCCGGCAACGAGCGCCTCGCCCTCGTCGGGCAGATAGACCATGGCGGCCGATCCGCCCACGGCGAGCTGCGCGTTGGCGACAAAGTCGATCGTCACCGTGTTGGTGATGGAGCCTGCCATCGGATTGGTGGCGCGAATCTCATCCACGGCCTTGATCACATGTTGCTTAAGCTGTTCCGAATCAATCACTGCACATGCCTCCTTGGCATAGAAAAGGGGCGCTGTGCATAGACAGCGCCCCTGTAAAGGCGGCATGCTCCCTACGCCAGCATTAACTGACAGGTTCAAAGGATTGGGCCCCATGCCCTCTCAGCCTTGTGGTTTGCACCGCCGGCACTCCCGCATCGAATCTGTTGTTCCCTATACTAGCGCACCGTTACAATGGTTGCGGTGAAAATGACTGGGGGACTCTATGATCAAACTTGTGCTGACCGATATGGACGATACGCTGATTCCAGCCGGGCATGACGGCGCCAGCGACTACGCCATTGAGGGTGTTCATGCCATGCAGGCGGCGGGTCTGCACTTTGGGCCGGTTTCGGGTCGTCAGCCGTCCGCGATGGGCTGGATGTTCAAAAACCGTTCCGAGTGTTTTTCGACCGGTGCGTTCTGTAACGGCCAGGTGATGTTTGTCGACGGCGAAGTAGTCGCTTCGCGCGCAATCGACAACGATGCTCTGATGCGTTTGGCTGACTATCTGGAGCAAGAGACCGACGATACATTTCTAAAAGTCTACAGCCTGGGCGATGACTTTTGGGGCAACGATGCCTATTGCGTGACGAGCAATCCCGAGCGTGTGCGTCGCGCTATGGAGTCGGGCGGCAATGCGTGGCTCAAAGGCGAAGAGGCCCCGTGTCGTCCCGTCGTCGATGGCGCGCCGGTGTTTAAGGCGAATATCTGGAGTGCCCGTTCGCGTGAGGAGCTCGCGGAGCTACGCGAGCGCGTTGCCGTTGAGGTGCCGGAACTCTCGCTTGTGTTTCCCAACAACCGAGTGCGCCTGTTCGACATCCTTCCGGATGGTTGGGACAAGGGCTGCGCTGCGCTGGAGCTGGCGCGCGCCTTGGGCCTGACGCCCGACGAGGTGGCCGTATTTGGCGATTCCGATAACGATCTGCCCATGATCGATGCCGTTCCCAACTCCGTTGCAGTCGCCAATGCCAACGAGGCCGTCACGGCTGCCGCACGCTGGCATATTGGCGCTGCGGCAGATGATGCGGTTGCCGGGGCTCTGCATCAGATTGCCGCCTGCGCCGCGACGGGGGAGATGCCGTCGTTTATGAGCCAAATGGACACGGCGGGTTTTGACGTCACGAACGTCTAGGGAGAAAGCCATGAAGCTCCAGCAACTCAGATATGTCGTCAAAGTTGCCGAATGCGGCAGCATCACCGAGGCCTCGCGCCGGCTCTTTGTGTCGCAGCCTTCGATTACCGCGTCGATCCGCGATCTCGAAAACGAGATGGGTGTGCATATCTTTGAGCGCACCAACAAGGGCGTCATTGTGTCCGAGGAAGGCGAGACCTTCTTGGGCTATGCGCGCCAGGTACTCGACCAGGCCGACCTGCTCGAGGGTAAGTACAAGGGCGCATCCGAGCAGGTGCCGCACTTTAGTGTGAGCTGCCAGCATTATTCCTTTGCCGTCAACGCGTTTGTCGACGTGATTCGCGAGTTCGATGCCGCGCGTTACGACTTCACCCTGCGCGAGGAGCAGACTCACGAGATTATCGAGGATGTTGCGCATATGAAAAGCGAACTGGGCATCCTGTACTTATCCGAGCATAACCGCGAGGTCATCGAGCGCATGCTGGTGGCCAACGAGCTCGTGTTCGAAGGACTCTTCTGCGCCACGCCGCATGTCTTCGTCTGCGCCGACCATCCGCTGGCGGACCGCTCCAGCGTGACGCTCGAGGATCTGGAAGACTACCCGTTCCTGTCCTACGAGCAGGGCAGCTACAACTCGTTTTACTATTCCGAGGAGCTGACCTCGACGTTCGAGCGTCGCAAGAATATTCGCGTGCGCGACCGTGCGACGTTGTTCAATTTGGCCATGGGCCTCAACGGCTACACGGTATGCTCGGGCGTGATCAGCCACGAGCTCAACGGCCCCGGCATTATCTCGATTCCGCTCGACGTGGACGAGTACATGGAGATTGGCATCATCACGCGCAAGAACACGACGCTCACGCGCTACGGTCGGGCCTATATCGACGCGATTCGTCAGCATATCTAGGCCGCGGTACTCCGCACGGTTCAAGTCTCTTTATGGCAGTCCAGACTGATATAGGAAGCATCTATATCAAACTGTTATAAACGTATATTTTACGATGGTCATATGAGCGCTCATACTCTGTCCCAGTAAAGCAACCAATGCAAAGGGAGATATCTATGAGCACTTCGATTCAGCCGAACGCGCCGTTTCGCGCCGATATCGTCGGCAGTTTTCTTCGTCCGCAGGCTGTAAAGGACGCCCGTGCCGCCTATGTCGCGGGTAAACTCGACGCTTCCGGCCTTAAGGCCGTCGAGGACGACGCCATTCGCGATTTGGTGGCCAAGCAGAAGGCCGCTGGCCTGCGGGTGATCACCGATGGCGAGTTCCGCCGCAGCTACTGGCACCTCGATTTTATGTGGGGCCTTAACGGCATTGAGCGCCGCACCTCACGCACGGGTTATATGTTCCATGACGAGGAGACGACGGCCGACACCGCCGTGGTTACTGGTCCCATTAGCGGCGAGAACCACCCGTTCGTCGAGCATTTTAAGTTCGTCAAGGCGCTTGAGGGGGAGGGCCAGGTCGCACGCCAGACCATTCCGGCGCCGATCCAGACGTTCTCTGAGGTCACACTCGATCGCTGCGACGGCCAGCAGGAGAGCCTGCGCGCTGTCTATAAGACCGATGAGGAACTTGCCGACGCCATTGCGGCCGCTTATCGCACGGTGATCACCGACCTGTACGCAGCAGGCTGCCGCAACATCCAGTTTGATGACTGCACCTGGGGCATCTATTGCGATACCGACTTTGTGTCCAAGACCGGCATGAGCCCGGTCGACCTGCAAAAGGTAAGCGAGCTGGGCGTGGCGCTCAACAACGCCGCCATCGAGGGCAAGCCCGACGATCTGGTTATCAACACGCACGTGTGCCGCGGCAACTACCATTCCACCTATGCCTTTGAGGGCGGCTACGACCCCATCGCGCCGTACCTGTTCGCACATGAGAATGTCGATGCGTTCTATCTGGAGTTCGACACACCCCGCGCCGGCGGCTTTGAGCCGCTCAAGTACGTTGCCCCCGGCAAGAAGGTGGTGCTGGGACTGGTCACTACAAAGGCGGCTGAGCTTGAGGACGAAGACGTTATCGTCGAACGTATCCACGAGGCCACAAAGTATGTGCCGCTCGAGAATCTGTACCTGTCGCCCCAGTGCGGCTTTGCCAGCTGCGAGATTGGCAACAAGCTGACCGAGGACGAGCAGTGGGCGAAGATCGCGCTGGTCAAGCGCATTGCCGAGCGCGTTTGGAAGTAACGCTACCGTTTGCAGGTGACGGCGCGTGCGAGACATGGCGTATCACGTACAATGGTTCGGATCGTATCGATCGGGCAGGTTATCCGATATGCCTGATCGCCCTTCCATCATGAAAGGACTTCCATGTCCCAATCCTCGACGCCCGCCGTATCTAAACTCGAGGAGACTGTCGAATAGTAGTTGTGTTCAGCTAAATCAAAAAATGGCGTCCATGCGCATGTACGCGTGGACGCCATTTTTAATGCGTCAGTATCCAGTGGATGCCGCGCGCCATGCGCAGGTCAGTTTGGGCAAAATGATTGCCGGGGTTGAGCTCCAGCGTTGTTGGGATGTCGCGCTCGATAAACAGCTCTTCCATCGCGCGCGTATCGTCGAGTACGTGCCGCATCATGCGGTTGGGCGTCTTGGTTTCCTTTTTACCGAGCGACAGATAGGCGGCGTCGGGCGTAGCCGTCATCGTGCGCTCGCGCGCGTAGTCGATAAAGCCGGGGAACCACAGCGACCCCGATGCACTCGCTGCGCGCTCAAAGACATCTGTTTGCCAAAGTGCCCACAGTGCAAAAAGACCCGCCAACGAGTAGCCGGCAACGCCGCGCCAGGCAGGCGGTTGCGGGAGCGATGATTCGGCCTGGGGGATTATCTGCTTCAACAACTCGTCAAGAAAACCAGCAGCCTGTCCGCCAAAGGGCTCGCTATCGCGTACGGTACCATCGCATGCCCAGGGGCTCAGTTCGCGATTCCAATCGAGCCCTCCAATGGCGACAAGGGTGAACGGCGGGCAGTCGAGCTCTCGGCAGCGCTCGTAGACTTCACTACCGTCGCCCATAACCACGGGGAGATAGATGACGGGCGCGCCTTCCGCACGCTCTGAATAAACGGTTATCTGCTTATGATGCGCTTCCAAGGCAGGCTTCTCTCGGTGTTGTGATATTGACAGCCTCAATTGTCGCACGCTGGCACGGGGGCAGACGCTAAAAGAAAGGCGCGGAGCCGCTCGATGCGATTCCGCGCCTTGTTGTTTTGCTTTAGCAGACTATGCCGTTACGCCACGAAGAAGTAGACGAGGAAGGCGAGGGCTGCGATCCACATGAGCGGCTTGATCTTGGAGGCCTCGCCCTTAAAGAGTGCGACGATCACGTAGGTGATAAAGCCCAGGCCAATGCCGGCAGAGATGGAGTAGGTGAAGGGCACGCCGGCGACAATCATGAACGCCGGGAAACCCTGCGACACGTCGGACCAGTCGATCTCGGAGGCCTCGCTCATCATGAGGTAGCCGACGTAGACCAGAGCACCACAGGTGGCGGCGCTGGAAACGATGGTGACGATGGGGGAGAAGAACGCGGCGAGAATGAACAGCACGCCGGTGGTGACGGAGGTGAGGCCCGTGCGGCCACCGTCGGCAGCGCCAGAGGTGGACTCGACGAAGGTGGTGATGGAGGAGACGCCCATGAAACCGCCCACAGCAGCGGCGGCGGAGTCGACGATCAGGATCTCCTTGATATTCTCGACGTTGCCGTCGTCGGTGAGGAACTCGCCCTGCTTGGCCACGGCCATCGCGGTGCCCATGGTGTCGAAGAAGTCACTCATGAGCAGCGAGAACGAGATGACGAGGAGCGCGGGGTCGGTAAGGACCTTGACGATGGCAGGCACGCCGCCGGCGTCGGCGATGGGGCCACCGATGCTCGAGAAGTCGAGCGGGGCGATGATACCGGTCGGAGCCTGGGTCACACCTAGGGGGATACCGGCGATGACGGCGACGACGATGCCGATGAGCAGCGAGCCGGGGACGTTGCGGCAGGCGAGGGCGACTGTCACCAGGATGGAGATGATGCCGACGATGAAGGTGGGGGAGGTGATGTCGCCCAGACCGACGAGTGTACCGGCGCCAGCGGTGATAATGCCGGCATCGCACAGGCCAATCATGGCGATGAACAGGCCCAGACCCACCGAGATGGCGTGACGCAGGACAACCGGGATGGCGTCCATGATGGCCTCGCGCAGGCCACAAAGCACGAGCAGCAAGATGACGACGCCCTCAAGGAAGATGACGCTCATGGCCACGTGCCAGTCACCGCCGCAGACGGTGGTGGTGATTCCGGCGATCATCGCGTTGACGCCTAAGCCCGACGCGCAGGCGAGCGGGCGGTTGGCGAAGATGCCCATGCAGATGGTCATGATGCCGGCGCCCAGGCAGGTGGCGCAGGCGAGCGCTCCCGCATCGATGCCAGCGCCCGAGAGCACCGCGGGGTTGACGGCGATGATGTAGGCCATCGCCAGGAATGTTGTCAGTCCAGCGCGGAGTTCGGTCCCGATTGTGGACTTGCGCTCGCTGACGTGAAATAGTTCGTCCATGCATACCCTTTCCTTGTTCGGCCCCGAGTTTAGGCCGATTGACACGAACTCACCCACTATAGCCCCTTTACGACGCTGTTGTTCCTCGCATGTTGATGTTCGGCGCTTTGTAGCAGACGGACGGTATTTTTCGCATGAAAATGTGTGGGTACCGTATACTTAAGCGGATACAACGACCCCTATGGAGGAACGTATGATTAAAGAGCTTTGCCACGACGAGGCTATCCTGTCCCAGCGTTGCGAGGTTGCGACCGTCGAGGACGAGTCGGTTGCTCAGGACCTGATCGATACCATCAAGTCGCTCGACGATGCCGGCTGCCTTGCCGCTAACCAGATTGGCGTTACCAAGAAGGTTTGCGTCTACCTGGACGATGCCGGCGAGCCCCACGTGCTCTACAACCCCCGTCTGGTGTTTGGCCTGGGCGCCAGCAAGATGGAGGAGAGCTGCCTGACGCACGAGGAGGTCACCAAGTCCACGCGCTATATCAAGTGCAAGGTTGCTTATGACGTGATCGTCGACGGCAAGATGCGCGAGCGCAAGCAGGACTTCGTCGGCTTCGAGGCGCAGATGGTCCAGCATATGATCGACCACTGTCTTGGAAAGTTGGTCTAAGGGGACCAAAGCACCGCACCTTGCCGCTCAATCGTCGCTCGCGTACCTTAAGTACGCTTCGCTCCTCTTTCGTGGCAATCTGCGGCACTTTGACCCCTTAGACGACCTGCGGGGTTAACTTGGTTGAGTTTATCCTGCTTGAATAGTCCGGGCGTGACATTGTTGTCATGTCCGGGCTTTTGTGTTTAGCGCCTTTTTGTTTGGAGACAATGAAATTAGCAAGAACGTAAGGCTAGGAGGCGCTATGTGCACGAGTATTCGATTTACCGATAATTCTGGCCACATGTATTTGGGCCGCAACCTCGACTGGAGCTTTGACTACGGCCAACAGGTTCGCGTGATGCCGCGCGGGTTTCACATTCCGTATTCGTTTATCGACGATGCGTCGGCGGCACACGCGGTGATCGGTATGTGCATCGATTACAAGAACTATCCCATGTTTTTCGATTGCGGTAACGATGCGGGCCTCGCCGTGGCGGGTCTCAATTTCCCGGGTTATGCCGAGTATGCCGAGGACCCTGTCGACGGCAAGACCAATATCGCGGCCTATGAGTTCCCCCTGTGGGTGGCAGCGACGTTCTCGACGGTCGACGAGGTCGAGGCCGCGCTGCGCGACACGGTGATTGTCGCCAAATCTGCCGGAGAGGGGCTGGGCGTGTCGCTGCTCCATTGGATTATCGGCGACAGCCAACGCAGCATCGTGGTCGAGATGATGGCTGACGGCCTGCATGTATACGACGATCCGGTCGACACCCTTGCCAACCAGCCGACCTTCCCGTGGCACATGGAAAACCTGCGCACCTATATCACCGCCACAAGCGATTTTCCGCAGACGGCGACATGGCGTGGCGCCGAGCTCAAGCCCTATGGAGCCGGTGCCGGCATGCGCGGCATTCCGGGCGATTGCTATTCGCCGAGCCGTTTTGTAAAGGCGGCGTACCTCAATGCCAATTACCCGCAAAAGGAGAGCGAGACCGAAAACGTCGTTCGCATGTTCCGCTCGCTCGAGGGCGTGGTGATGATCGAGGGAGCGTCCAGGATGGGCGATGGCAAGTTCGAGAAGACTATCTACACCGGATGCTTTAGCGCGCGCACGGGCAATTATTACTACGCGATGTATGGGGATCCGTCGATTCGCTACGTGAGCCTGATGGATGCCGAGGGCGCGAGCCCCGATAGACTCGTGGTTCCCGAGCCGCGTCGTTCGTAGCCGCTAGCTTTACTGCAATACAAGACGGCCCTGCATCTCCCGTGAGGTGCAGGGCCGCTGTCGTTGAATTTGTGACGTCGCTAGAAGTTGGCGTCGTTGAGTTGTTCGCTCTCGAGGCCGTCGAGCTGTTGCTGTTCGGGCGTATCGGCGACGCTCTCGAGCAGCTCGGTGGGATCGACGTTCATGTCCCTACCGGCCTCGTTGCCGTTGACCAAGTCGTCCGAGAAGATGTCGACTTCCATTTCCTCGGCCTCTTCAATCTGAACTTCGAGCGGCACCTGGGTGCGCACGAGCTTAACGGCCGGGCGCATGCGGGCAAACAGCGGCACGTACTCGATGATGATGGCCGAGTTCTCAAGACCGTACCAGCGTGCCGGGCTTCCGCAGGCGCGGCGGACGGCGTACTTGATGGCCATCACGCGGTGGTCATTGCGGTTGATGTCCGTTTCGGGGGCAAGCATCTTGCGCAGCATGCAAAAGCGGAAGTCGCCCACGTTGCCGCGTGTCTCGTAGATGGAGTAGGTGTGATGCTGCGGAGGCAGCTCACCCGAAGCCATCAGGTCGCCGACGATCTGACGCAGATAGGCGTTGACGCGCTGGTTGACCTTAAAGCCCAGGTCCAGGCGAACGCGGAAGAGGAAGTCCGTGCCAAAGGTCTCAACGGAATATTCGTGCGTATAGGGCTCATCGGTGACATGCACGTTGATGAACCAGTATGCCTTGGCGCGCTTGGGATGTTTGTCCAGGATGGAATAGAGCACGTCGCGGTCGAGCGTGAGCGGGTCGGGGCTGTTGGTGAGGAACACCAGATTGTCGGCGAGCACGGGGTAGGTCTCGTCATTGCGCAGGCGGTTGAGCTGGTCGATGTACTTGGAGACGGGCAGCAGAATCGTCTGCGTGCGCTCGATGGCGGTGCCGCGGCGCCACACATACATAAGGCCAAACAGCAGTGCGGCCAAGAAGATCATGACGTAACCGCCGTCAAAGAACATGGTGAGGCACGAGGCGAAGAAGCACAGCTCAATGGCGCCAAAGAGCAGGGCGAAGACGCAGGCGCCCAGCTTGTGCTTGAGGATGCCGGCGATATAGCTCGTCAAAAGCGTCGTGGTCATGAGCATGGTCACGGTAATGGCGAGGCCGTAGGCGCTCTCCATGCGCTCGGAGTTCTGGAACAGCAGCACGATGAAGATGCAGCCGACCCACATGATGTTGTTGACAAGCGGAATATAGAGCTGGCCCTTGGTGTCGCTGGGGTAGTGGATGCGCAGATGCGGCATAAGGTTGAGGCGCGTGGCCTCGGATACCAGCGAGAATGAGCCGGTAATGAGCGCCTGCGAGGCGATGATGGCCGCCACGGCTGAAAGCACGATGGCAAAGGGGCGCAGGGGCTCGGGAAGCATCATATAGAACGGGTTGACGATATCCATCGCGAGCATCTGGGGGTTGGAGTTATTGGCGAGCAGCCAAGCGCCTTGACCCAGATAGTTGAGGATAAGGGCCGCTTTAACAAACGGCCAGGATGCATAGATGTTTGCCTTGCCAACGTGGCCCATGTCCGAGTAGAGCGCCTCGGCGCCGGTCGTCGACAGAAAGACGAAGCCGAGCACCATGATGCCCGAGTGGTTGATGGGCGAGAATAGGAACATGATGCCGCGAATGGGGTTGAGCGCGCGCAAGATGGACAGGTTGCCGAGCATGTTGAACAGACCGGCGCCTGCCAGGAACAGGAACCACAGCGTCATGAGCGGGCCGAATAGCTTACCGATCGACGAGGTGCCGGCGCGCTGCATGGCAAATAGGCCGCAGATAATGATGATGGTAATAATGATGACGTTGGTTTGCCCGTCACCCAATAGCGCGTGGCCCCACTCGATGGTGCGCAGGCCCTCAATGGCTGTGGTGACCGTGACCGCGGGGGTGAGGATGCCGTCGGCGAGCAGCGCCGCGCCGCCGATCATGGCGGGAAGGATCAGCCACGGCGCCACCTTGCGCACGAGACTGAACAGGGCGAAGATGCCGCCTTCGTTGTGGTTATCGGCCTTCATGGCGATTACCACGTACTTGACCGTGGTCACGAGCGTCATGGTCCAGATGACGAGCGAAAGCGCTCCTAAGATCATGTCCTCGCTGACGGTACCGATGCCGCCGTTGTTGGCGACAATTGATTTCATGGTGTACATGGGGCTCGTGCCGATGTCGCCATAGACGACGCCGAGCGTTACGAGCAGCATGCCAGCGGAGAGGGGAATGGCTCCATGCCCGCCTTGACCACGCTGGTCTTGGGGGCTTGCCTCCAGTTTGTTGTGTGCCACGTGGACTCCCTTGGACATCTGGCCTCTGCCAAGGGCAGTAGACCATTATGCCATCTTTATACATATAAGAGCAGTTTGGCACATCGGGGTGTTTTAGACAATAATCCTCAGCTGGGGATTATTCATGTACGCAGGTGGCATTTCAAAGCAGGGCATATCCGTTAAATAGCTTGCTGCAATGTGATAACCGCAGACGCGCTCCTGCTTCGAAACTGAAGAGGGGCTTTTAAGCACGTGCCGCCTGGGCGATGCCCGCTTTGGCGCCTGTGCGTTTGCCGGCGAGTTCGCAAAAGATCGCGCCGCCGATGATAAGTGCGGCGCCCATCAGGCGGACCGGTGTTATGGCTTCGCCCAAAAGGACGGCCGAGAACACGACCGCCGAAAGCGGCTCGAGGTAGCCGACGACGGCGACGGTCTGGACTGGCAGCTTGGCGACAGCACTAAAGTAGAGCAGGCAACCGATGCCGGTGTTGACGACGCCGAGCATGACGACGGCGCGCCAATCAATACTGGCGGCGGCACCGGCGGACAGGAATGAGGGAGCGCCCTGCGTGATGAGCGTGAGGACCAGCGCGGTCGCAAAGGCGGCGCTCACCTGGAGCGTGGAGTTTTCGAGGCCTTCGATGTGTGGCGCACCCTTGCTAGCGATGACCATCAGCGCATAGCAAAATGCCGAGGCGATGCCGCAGGCGATACCCGCAATGGGCATATTGCCGCCTAGACCTTGCGCTGCAATGAGAAAAGCACCGCAAGCAACGGCGATAAAGCCGGCGATTTTGCCGCCGGTCAGTTTTTCGCCAAAGATGAGCGGGGAGAGCGCCATGACGATGATGGGGCCGCAGTAATACAGCAGCGAGGATACGCCGACGCCGATCGTCTGGTAGGCTCGGAACAGAAAAATCCAGCTGGCGCCCAGCGCGGCTCCCGAGAGGAGGAGGGCTGCGGCTTCGCGGGGGCGGGATGGCGCTTGCAGCTTATTGCGTTGGGTGATGGCGAGGATGGTGACAAGCGAGAGTGCGCCCAAAAACGTGCGCAGTAGCACGATATCGGAGCTCGGCAGTGCAATGGCAGCGGCGATGATGCCGTTGGAGCCAAACAATAGCAATGCTGCTAAGTACGTAAACAGTCCGTTGTTCATGCGTTTCCGTCCCCTCTATATTCGAGCATGTTCACTATGGGTGAACTGGCAATAGAAGAAAAGCGAATATAATGCATGGCAAACATGATAAAAACGCATGTAAAGGTTGAGGGGTGCCGTGGAAACGAATATTCAAAAGATGCAGGTGCTGCTGGAGACGGTGCGCGCCGGAAGCTTTACGCGTGCTGCCGAGCGCCTGAGCTATTCGCAATCGGGCGTGAGCCGTATGGTGGCCGATCTCGAGGCCGACTGGGGCTTTAAGGTGCTCGACCGCAGTCGCGAGGGCGTAGTACTTTCTGCCGATGGACGGCAAGTTATGCCTGCGGTTGAGGCGTTATGCGAGGAATTCGTTCGCTTGCAGCGACGGGTGGATGAGATGCGCGGGCTCATGCGCGGTAAAATCTGCATCGGTACGTTTTCGAGCGTGGCGACCCACGTGCTGCCGCCGGTGATTGCGCGCTTTCGCGCCGATCACCCGGACGTCGATTACGAGTTGCTGATGGGCGATTACTCAGAGATTGAACAATGGGTGGCAGAGGGCCGCTGCGATCTGGGCTTTATCCCGCGTGAACCCCGAGAAAACGGCATGGCATCGCGGTCTTTGGTGCGCGACGAGTTGATGGCGGTAGTGCCGGCGGACTCTTTGCTTGCCACGGCGGAGGTCGTTTCTCTTGCCGATTTAGCCAACGAGCAGTTTATTCTGCTAGAACGAGGCACCGATGATGAGATTACGCCGCTGTTTCGCCGCGCAGGCCTGGCGGTGCGCTCTAAGCTGTCGACCTGGGATGACTATGCGATTATGGCTATGGTCGAGGACGGCCTGGGCGTGAGCATTCTTCCCGCGCTCATCTTGCGCCGCTGCCAGTTCGATGTTGCCGTGCGCCCACTCGAGGGGCATCCCCATCGGCAGATCAACGCCATATATCGAACGGCCGATGTTTCGCTTGCTGCCGCCCGTTTCCTCGAATACCTCTAAACGTGTGCGTGTCATTGTCCGCTTTGGGCAAATCTCAGAGTCCGGCGCATTTTCTTATGAAATTGAACTTCCCGATAATGCGCCGCGCTATACTGCTGCCTAAATTGAACCCAGGTTCAATTCGTGTTCTATAAATTGAACTTTGCCAGCAAGGAGGTTCTAGTGGCCCAAGAGACGTTTAGCGATCGCCTGCGACAGGCTATGTCCGATCGCGACGTTCGCCAGTCGGACGTGATCCGCGCATCGGAGATGCTCGGCAAAAAACTCGGCAAGAGTCAGATGAGCCAATATGTGAGCGGCAAGACGATCCCGCGGCGCGATGTGGCTGAGCTGCTCGCCCGTATTATGGAGGTCGATGTTACCTGGCTGCTTGCCGGCGACGCCGATCAAGGCGAGGCATCATCACCCCGCAACGATTCCAAGCCCGAACCCCATCCCTCAGCTCAAATTGCAAGGAGCACCACCATGCGTACTTTTTCTAAATCCACCAAGCTCGATAACGTCCTGTATGACGTGCGCGGCCCCGTCGTCGACGAGGCCGCCCGTATGGAGGACGAGGGCGAGCGCATCCTCAAGCTCAATATCGGCAACCCGGCGCCCTTCGGTTTCCGCACGCCCGATGAGGTCATCAAGGACATGCGCCAGCAGCTGCCCGACTGCGAAGGCTATTCCAACTCGCGTGGCCTGTTCTCCGCGCGCAAGGCGATCATGCAGTATTCGCAGATCAAAGGCCTGCCCAACGTTCAGATGGAGCATATCTACACGGGCAACGGCGTGTCCGAGCTCATTCAGCTTTCGATGAACGCGCTGCTCGACAATGGCGACGAGATTCTGATCCCCAGCCCCGACTATCCGCTCTGGACGGCGTGCGCAACCCTTGCTGGCGGTCATCCCGTACATTATCTGTGTGATGAGCAGGCGGATTGGTATCCCGACCTGGAGGATATGGAGTCCAAGATTACGAGCGCGACCAAAGCCCTCGTTATCATCAACCCCAACAACCCCACGGGTTCTGTCTATCCGCGCGAGGTGCTCGAGGGCATCGTCGAGATTGCACGCAGGCATCAGCTGATGATCTTTGCCGATGAGATCTACGACCGCCTGTGCATGGACGGCTACGAGCACGTCTCGATTGCCTCGCTCGCTCCCGACCTGCCCTGCGTTACCTTTAGCGGCCTTTCCAAGTCGCACATGATCGCGGGCTATCGTATTGGCTGGATGGTGCTTTCGGGCAACCAGCGCTGCATGAGCGACTTCATCATGGGCATCAACATGCTCTCCAACATGCGCCTGTGCTCCAACGTGCCGGCTCAGTCGATCGTTCAGACGGCACTCGGTGGCCATCAGTCCGTTAACGACTACATCCGTCCCGGCGGCCGTGTCTACGAGCAGCGCAACTTTGTGTATGAGGCACTCAGCAAGATTGACGGCATCTCGGTGGTTAAGCCGCGTGCGGCGTTCTACATCTTCCCCAAGATGGATGTGAAGAAGTTCAACATCACCGATGACGAGCAATTCGCCCTTGACCTGCTGCACGAGAAGAAGATCCTGATTACGCGCGGCGGCGGCTTCAACTGGGCTGAGCCCGACCACTTCCGTATCGTGTACCTGCCGCGCATGGAAGTACTCAAAGAGTCCCTCGAAGACCTCGCCGACTTCTTCGATCATTACCGCCAAGCGTAACTAGTTCCGCCGTTCTACCGAACGGCGGACCGCTTGACGCTGCGCGAGCCGCATTCACACCAATCTGACGTTCAACTTCAAGGGCGCGACCAGAAGGTCAGCGCCCTTTCGTTTCACGTCACCTTGGTGCAAATGCGGCTCGCTCGCTGTCGTATACTCAGCCTGCGTCGTTATCATGGTCCATTAGGGACGGAGGAAAACAGATCATTTTCCTTGACTCGCGGAACTATATAACGACGCCATTGCAGTGGTCGATTTCGTGCTGGATGATCTCGGCGGTGTAGCCCGAGAAGTTTTTGATGCGGTGAACGAAGTTCTCGTCCAAATACTCAACCTTAATGCGGCGATAGCGGGTACAGGGACGCTCGCCGGTCAGCGAGAGGCATCCTTCGCTCGTCTGATAGGCATTGACCTGCTCAAGAATTTGAGGGTTGTACATCAGGAGTGTCCTGTTGCCGTCCTTTACGCAGATGATGCGTTTGCGCACGCCGATCATGTTGGCGGCGAGGCCCACGCACTCGCGCTCATGCTCGTGGAGTGTATCCAGGAGATCCTGCCCGGTTGCGGCATCGTCGGGTCCCGCGTCTTCGGAAGGCAGACGCAAAAAGAACTCGGATTTCATGATGGGCTTAATCATGGCGGGCTCCTCATGTCTTATGCTTTCGTGGACTTTTAATAATAGCGCGGAAGGAAAGCTGTGCGTCCGCGTTACAATCTTTCGATGTTGGACCATGTTGCCAGATTCGTCGTGTACGGCGTCTGGCGTAAGTCTAGGGCTCATTTTTCGCCCTGGACTGTTCCTCTGGGGCGATGCGACTGTCGTTCCAAGAGGAAGGAAATGCATGGGGAGCAAATCTCAGCAACAAGTTCAAGTAGCGCCATCGGCCACTGCGGCGATTCTCGTCGTAATGTATATTGCAGCCTTTGTTGCCGCGTTTAACGAGAACATCATTAACGTGGCGTTGCACGACATTATGGCAGCCTTTTCGGTGAGTGCCACCACGGCGCAGTGGCTCGTCTCGGGCTACATGATCGTGACGTCGATCTTTACGGCCATCATGGCCTTCCTGTCCGGCCGTTTCTCGACGCGCAAGCTGCTGTTTTTCGCATGCGGATGCATGGTCGCCGGCGAAGTTCTGTGTCTGGTCGCTCCGTCGTTTAGCGTTTTGCTGCCAAGCCGTATTTTGCAGGCCGCGGGATCGGGTATCTTGTTCCCGCTCATGATGAACGTGGTGCTGTCTTGCGCCCCGCGCGAGAAGCTTGGTCTGTATCTGAGCCTGGGCGGTGCCTGCATTACGCTGGGGCCGGCGTTTGGACCCGTGATCAGCGGTCTTATGTGCACGTTGTTTGGCTGGAGGGCGGTGTTCGTAGTGCCGCTGGTGGGCGGCATTGTGGTCGCTGCGGCGGGCGTAAAGCTTGTTCAGAATGTCGGAGAGCGTTCGAACGCCACGCTTGATATTCTGTCGGTTGTTTTGCTCGCTGCCGGTATTACGGCATTTGTGTATTCCGTAGGCGAGTTCTCAACCAATCTGATTGCCGGCATCGTGACGCTCTTCGCCGCCACTGTGCTGCTCGGCCTGTTTGCGGCCCGTCAGCTCAAGCTCGAGCATCCGGTGCTTAACGTGCGTTCCATGGCGAGCGTTCGTTTTTGGCCTGCGTGCCTGCTTGTGGTGGTGTCGATGATGACGACGTTCTCGATGAGCGTTTTGTTGCCGCTCTATTTTGAGGGCGCATACGGCATGACCGCACTTATTGCGGGCTTGCTCATTTTGCCGGCGATTGCCTGCAACGCCGTGACCTCGATTGTGGGCGGACGCGTGATGGACGCCCGTGGCGCATGGCCGCTGCTGCCGATCGGCTTTGCCCTGATTGCCGTGGGGCAGACTGCCATCTCGATGACGGCGGCAAGCATGAACATCGGCGTCGTCGTGGCACTGACCGTTGTGGTGTATGCCGGAGTCGGTTTGGTGCTGAGCCCCTCGCAAACGGCCGGCTTGGAGACGCTGCCTGTTGCTGAGCATCCTCACGGAACGGCACTGCTCAACACGTGGAACATGATTGCCGCATCGTTTGGCCCGTCGCTGTTTATCGGCCTGCTCTCGAGTTCTGCGACGACTGTCGGTGCGGCTGGCGTTGCGACCGACGTTGCCCAGGCGATTGGATTTGCAGCTGCCGTGCGTGTGGCGGCTGTAATTGCCGTGGTCGGGTTCGCGACGTCGCTGGTGTACGCTCGTCGCGAGTCGCACATGTCGCATTAATGTGTGCACATAGATTCTGCAGCTAGATTGGATGGCGACACCATAAACTAATGGACGTTTTGCCGAGAGGCATGAATGTTTAAAGCGCAAAGAGTGCGCGACGGGCCCCGCGAATGGGGCGATGATGCCCGAGAGGGCCAAGAAGGAGTCTCATGTCCGAGAACGAAGAGATCATGAACGAGACCGAGAACGAGACCATGGCTGCCGAGGTTGAGGCAGTCGAGACCGTGGAGACCGAAACTGCCGAGGTTGAGGCTGCTGACGAGGTTTCCGCCGAGGAGGAGGCCGAGGTTGCCGAGGCCGCCGTTGATTACGATGACGAAGAGCTGATGGACAAGATGCAGAAGGCCGCCCGTCTGCTGCGTAGCCGTCGCTTTGCTATTTCCAAGGAGGAGGAGGCCAAGGCCGAGCGCATGGCGAACATCGAGCGTGCCATCAAGCTCCTTGACCTTAAGCCCAAGATGGAGCAGAAGGAAATGTCCGACCTGCTGGGCATGCGCCTTCGTGAGCTCGATGGCCTGATGGCCGAGGCCGAGGCTGCCGATCTGGTCGGCCGCATCGACGACGCCGAGGGCGATATGCGCAAGATCGTCGTCTTCGCTGCCGAGGATGCCGCTGAGGGCCTGGTCGAGCTTGCCAACAAGAAGGAGAAGCTCCTGCCCGAGCTTTCTTACGAGGAGGCCACCGAGCTGATGGCCGCTCTCGATAAGGTCATCGCTCCGCTCGTCGCCATGGGTCTGGACGAGGATCGCGGTCCTCGCGGCGGTCGTGACGATCGCGGTGGCCGTGGCGGCGACCGTGGCGGTCGCGGCGGCTTTGGCGATCGCGGTGGCCGTGGCGGTGACCGCGGCGGTCGCGGTGGCGATCGCGGTGGCCGTGGCGGCTTTGGTGACCGTGGCGGCGACCGTGGCGGCCGCGGCGGCTTTGGCGGCAACCGTGGTGGCTATGGCGATCGCGGCGGCAACCGTGGTGGCTTCGGCGGTAACCGTGGTAACGACCGCGGCGGTCGTGGTGGCGACCGTGGCGGCCGCAACGGCGGCGGCTTCCGCGGTAACCGTTTCTAGTTACGGCGTTTTACCAAACGCCGTAACGGGCCGACGCTGCGCGGGCCGCATTTGGACAATCTGACGTTCAACTTCAAGGGCGCGACCAGAAGGTCAGCGCCCTTTCGTTCAAGACTTTAGTCTGCTGGCCGCGCAGCGGCCAGCTTTAAACCACCCGCTACGCGGGTGGAGACAAACGGCTTTACAAAGCCACCCCTCCGACCGATATTGACGATTGTTCAGGCCGTCAAGAATTCGAGTCGAAGGGG